>NZ_CP048114.1:303656-607312 GCF_010093025.1 Edaphobacter sp. 12200R-103
GGCGGGACTTCGCGTGGTCCGATAACGATAAGAGTGAAGGGGTCATCATCCTGAACCGGAAGGCGGCGAAGGGGCTGTGGCCGGATGAAGATCCTATTGGGAAGATCGCCGTTCTGGGCAAGAAGGACGTTCGCGTGATCGGCGTGATCGATGATGTGCGCGATACCAACATCGAAGGGCAGACCGGCTGGCAGATGTACCTGCCTATGACCGAGAGCGACTGGGGCCCGGACGGAGCCTACCTGGTGGTGCGGACGAAGCTGCCTCCGGCGCAGCTTTCCGGAACGGTCTTACGAACGCTGCGGGAGATCAACCCCAACCAGCCTTCGGTTGAGTTCCGCACGATGCAGGGCATTGTGGATCATGCCACGTCGCCGCGGGAGTTTTTCGTTCTGCTGGTGGGAACGTTTGCGGGACTGGGGCTGCTGTTGGCGTCGCTGGGAATCTATGGCGTGATCTCGTACTCGGTGACGCGAAGAACGCAGGAGATTGGAATCCGCATGGCGCTGGGGGCGTCGCCCGGTAACGTGCAGATGGGGGTGATCAAGAAGACATTACAGATGGCTGCGTTGGGAATCTCAGTCGGCGCTGTACTTTCAATCGCCGCAGCACAGTTGATTGCGACCCTTTTGTTTGGCACAACGCCGACGGACCCACCGACCTTTGGGGTCATGCTGGTGCTGCTGACGGTAGTGGCTCTGCTGGCGGGGTACCTGCCGGCGCGCCGGGCATCGCGCATCAACCCCATGGTGGCGTTGCGGAACGAGTAGTCTCCTCTAAAAAATGCCGGCAGGAAGACCATCCCTGCCGGCTCTTTTTTTCCAAGCCATCGTACATTCAGGCGGCGGCCTGAAGATTGACGCCGTCGGAGATGGAGCTGAACAGCACGTCAGCCTGTTTCTCCTCGCTGAGGATCGAATCGAGAACCCGGGCGTCTTCCGTAAGACCAAGGATGTTGGCCCAGGTGCGCAGGGTCCCGTAGACGGCGATCTCGTGATGTTCCACCTGCTGGCCGCAGGCGATCAGGGTGATGTCGCGAATGCTGCTATCGGACGCATCTTTAATGCTGTCTTCCGCTTCGGTGATGAGGCCGCTGATGGCCTTACAGGTTATGGTGTCGGCGTCGCCGGTGATCCTCCGCAGGAGTCCCTCGACGCTGGCAACGTGGCCCTCCGTTTGGCGCAGGTGATCGCGAAAGGCGGTTGCGAGCTGGGGATCGGTGGATTTGTCGATCATCTTCGGCAGGGCATCGGTGATCTTCTGCTCCATATCGAGCGCCTTCTTCAGATTGGAGATGTAGAGAGTGCGTAGATCCTCAATGTTGGCTGAGAAAATCTTCATAGTGGAAAGCTCCTTTTTTCCTTTTGGTCGTTCTGTTCCCCATATCCAGGCGTTGACGCCGCAACGGGCGTCTCCATGGGGTGAAATCCGGTTTTCCGTGGTGAGACGGCAACGTGCGCCGGAGTAATCACGGGGGCGTGCGCGTTCTGTGTGGATTGGATGCGGCCAGGCGGGTTAGGTTGGCCTGCGTGTGGCCGGGCAAGAGCGATATACTCGGATACGTCAGTATGCAGCGCGGTGACTGGTGGAAAGAGGTTTCGTATGAGCACAAATGGCAATCATCCTGCCGGCGAAAAAAATCAGAACGGTAATGGATACAAGGTTCCGACTGGGCGGGCGGAATGGGTCGTCAAGCGGAAGGCTGAGGCGGAACGGACCGGCGACTGGAATATGTCGCAGATGCACTTTGCACGCAAGGGCCTGATCACCGAAGAGATGGCCTTTGTTGCCGAGCGCGAGAAGGTTGCGGCGGAGAAGATTCGCAGCGAAGTCGCGAAGGGAACGATGATCATTCCGGCCAACATCAACCATGTTGAGTTGGAGCCGATGTGTATCGGCGTCGAGTCGCTCTGCAAGATCAACGCGAATATCGGAAACTCCGCGCTGGTGTCGAACGTGGATGAGGAGCTGCGCAAGCTGCACACGGCCGTGCACTTCGGCGCCGATACCGTGATGGATCTTTCGACCGGCGGCGACATCCCGATGATCCGCGAGGCGATCCTGCGGCATAGCCCGGTGCCAATCGGCACGGTGCCGCTGTACGAGGCCCTGAGCCGGGTGAAGCGGGTCGAGGACCTGAATATCGATCTGTATCTCGAGGTCATCGAGGAGCAGGCGCAGCAGGGCGTGGATTACTTCACGATTCACGCTGGTGTGCTGATCCAGTACATCCCCATGGTTTCTAAGCGCATTACGGGCATTGTGAGCCGTGGCGGCGCCATTATGGCGCAGTGGATGACGCATCATCACAAACAGAACTTTCTGTACGAGAACTTCGATCGCATCACGAAGATCATGGCGAAGTACGACGTCAGCTACTCGCTGGGCGATGGCCTGCGTCCGGGCAGTGTTGCCGACGCGAGCGATGAGGCACAGTTCGCTGAGTTGAAGACACTGGGTGAGCTGACCCGTGAGGCATGGAAGAGCGACGTGCAGGTGATGATCGAAGGCCCCGGCCATGTGCCGATGGACAAGATCAAGGAGCAGGTCGATAAGGAAGTCGAGCTGTGCGATGGCGCTCCGTTCTATGTGCTGGGCCCGCTGGTTACCGATATTGCTCCCGGCTACGACCACATCACCTCGGCGATCGGCGCGGCGATGATCGGCTGGCATGGCGCCGCGATGCTCTGCTATGTCACTCCCAAGGAGCATCTTGGCCTGCCGAACGAGAAGGATGTGAAGGACGGCATTATTGCCTACAAGATTGCGGCTCACTCTGCCGATATCGCGCGGCATCGGCCGGGCGCGCGCGACCGCGACGACGCTATCTCGCATGCGCGCTACACCTTCGACTGGGACAAGCAGTTCGCTTTGTCGCTTGATCCGGATACGGCTCGCGGGATGCACGACGAGACGCTTCCGGATGACTACTACAAGGAAGCAGCCTTCTGCAGCATGTGCGGGCCGAAGTTCTGCTCCATGAACTGGTCGAGCAAGGTGGATGAGTTCAACGAGCGTGAGCATGGGTTGAAGAAGCCGGACCTGACACAGATCGTAACGGAGCAGATGGCGCTGCGAAGCTAAAAACGCCTGCAGAAGCGAATACAACAACGGCCGCTCCGAATACTCCGGGGCGGCCGTTGCTTTGTGGTGCAAGACGGTGGGCCACGATTATCTACAGTGTTGCATCCGACCTGAACAGAACAGGTCGCGAGATGCGACAGAAGGGAGCACAAGATGCCGGAAAAGAAAACGATCGAGCGCGCGAAAGAAGATCTGCGCGAAGGCAAGGCTCCATCGACAGCAGCGGGAGAGTTTGTGCGGGAAGAGATCGATCACGTCCGTGAGGGCAAACATGGAGCGCGTTCGCCACAGCAGGCAATTGCAATCGGTCTTAGCAAGGCTCGCCGCGCAGGAATTCCGCTGAAGCCGCCGAAGTCCGGTTCAAAGGAGATGCGCAACCGTGCAGAACATGAGTACGAGGAGGGGCAGGAGCATCCGGGGCGCAAGCCATCGACGACACGATCTCATAGTCGTAAGACAGCTATGAAGCGTGAGCCAAAGTCGTCTGCTTCCCACGAGGCTCTTTCCCGGCAGTCGAAACGCGCATCGGCAAGACGTTCGGCAAGTTCGAGGTCGGCAGCAGCCAGGAAGGGTGCCGCAAAGAGATCGCCCGCCGCCAGGTCCGCCTCTGCAAGGAAGGCCGCGAGAACGAGAGCTGCGGCGCATTGACCCAGTTATCCACAGATTACTGAAAGAGCCTATGTGAAAACAGACAACGCTGCGAGGTGAGATGAAGTCTTAGGTTGTAACGGAAGAGAAATCTTCCAGAAGGAGAGAGTAGCCTATGGCCAACCAAAATATCAGGAGCATTCCTGATAGGAACATCCGGGAGACCGGAGGTACCAATGGATGGCACGAAGCAAGTCACCCTAGCCAGAATGACATGAATCGAGGGAGGGAGACTCGGGCAGAGCCTGAGGTTTCCAAACGAGATTCGGCCACTTAAGGTGGGAGTCGGAATTCGATCCGATTCTCCGAAAACTCGAAGAAAAAAGGCGGGTCCCTCCGGGATTCGCCTTTTTTCATTGGAACCTACTTAGAGGCATCTTCGAGAGTTGCCGCCGCCCGATTCAAGGCATCGGCCAGCTCCGTCAACTGCAATCTGGCGCGATTGCTGTCAGCGGCATCGACAGCTTCATTAACGCCTGGGATAACGACAGCGGCGTATCCGGTGTACTCACCCGGAGCATAGATGGTGTGTTTGTACCAGGGGCGATGAGGCAATCCGTTGGGCGAAAGCAGGGAGGACTCAGCGCTTCGCAGAGCTCGGTTGAGAGCTGCTGTATCGGCTGGAGGAGCGTCCTGCCGGAAGCGGATTGCGCCGCCAGCCGCCTCAAATCTGTGAGCGGCAGTAAGGGCTGGACCGAAGTTGAGATTCATGCCGGCTGCCGTGGCATGTTTCTGCGCGCCTTCGAGGTAGCAGATGATTTCATGCCCGTAGAACTGGTAATCGTAGGGCAGCACGTCAGCGTCGGCCATATGGAGGATCTCCAGCCCAAAGACGCGTGCCTGCTGCTGTTCGTAGACGAAGGTGGGATCGGCAAACTTCGTAAACCAGTTGTAGTTATCGAAGACGGAATGGTACACGCCGTATGGCCCCTCGGAGCCGATATCGGTCGATGGCACGCCCAGATGCTGCAGGAAGGGCGTGTAGTCGGAGCCGGAGCCGAGGTCGCCCACGTGGGCATCCTGCTGCATGTGCTGAGCTGCGCGCCGCCCTGCGTCGGCTTCCTGCTCCAGTTTCCACTGGCGGTAGACGGTGTCGCCCTTCGGCGAGGGAACCTGCATGGTGACTTCGCGGACGAATTGCTTGAGCGAGGGCACCGATGCGGCTTTAAAGTTGGGGCCAGAGACTCCGACGTCCGTGTTGAAGTAAGCTACGGCATTCGCAAGAGCAGCGGCGTTCTGCTCTACCCACTCCGTTGAGCCGATCAGTCCTTCCTCCTCGGCATCCCATGAGGCGATGACGATGGTGCGCCGGGGCTGCCAACCCTGCTTCAGAAGCTCCCCGAGGCCGTGAACAGCCTCCAGCATGGCGGCGGTTCCGGAGTTGGGATCGACGGCGCCAAAGACCCAGGCATCGCGATGGTTTCCGGCGATAACCCAGTTCTCCTTTTGTGCAGGATCTGTACCGGGGATCGTTCCGATGACGTTCCAGATGGTACGAATCCGGGCGTCGTGCTCAAGGTGCATGTGGACCTTGACCTTGCCTGTTCCTCCCAGGTGATAGGTGAAAGGAAGAGCGCCCTGCCAGCCCCGCGGCGAAACTGGGCCGTCAAGAGCTTTGAGGATTGGGGCAGCATCTTTGAAAGACAATGGGTTGGACGGGATGGATGGCTTATTGCCCTGAGGACCATTGCCGTGAATTCGCCTGGAATCGGGAAGATCGGGAGTGGAGGCGATTCCCGAAGTCTCGGGATCGCCGGGATAAATGGGAAGGAACTGTACGGAGCCGCGCTGAACGCCCGACTCAGGACGGAAGGGCCCCTTGGGATAGACGTCGCCGCGAAAGTAACCATCGTCAGATGGGTCGGAGTAGATGAGAACGCCATTCGCTCCATGCTGCTGGGCGAGGTAGACCTTTACGCCGCGAAAGTTGGCTCCGTAGCGGACGAGGACGATCTTGCCCTTAACGCTGACTCCCATGCGGGCCAACTTCTTGAAATCTTCCTGGGTGCCGTAGTTTGCATAGACGACGTTGGCAGTGATGTCCGCCGAGGGAGAGGACCCGTTGAAGGCAGGAAGGATGTCCGGCTGATCCTGGAAGGGATCACCTCCATAGCGCTGAGGATCGACGTGCTCTGGTGAGGGACCTGACATGAGTTTTTCGCCGTTGGAGTTGAATGCCTCGATGTTGATCTCTACAGGACGATTGAGCAGGACCCGGTAAGGAACGATCTTTGTCTCCAACCCGGCGTCTTTGAACTTCTGCTCGACGTACAACGCTGTTGCGTAGTCTTCTTGCGAACTGGCCCAGTGTGGTTTTGCCGTAAGAATCTTCAGGTGTTCTCCGGCAAGTTTTGCGTCGGGCACAGGAAGGAAGGCTGCATCCCACTTTGCCTGCTTGGAGAAATCTCGGAATCCAAAGACCTGCCGGGTCTGTCCCGGACAAACCAGAGCGGCAGAGAACAGAAGGAAGAGAAGTGCGGAGCGCAAAAAGAAAAACCTCTGAAGCGGCAGCTTCGAGGTCTAGGGTACAGCATTCTTCATAGCGCGCAGGCTGGTACCCTTCGCGCTATGAAGGCTTCGAATATTTAGACGGCAGCAACAGGCTGGCCGCAGAACCTGCAGCGCTGCGCCGCAACCGGAATATCGGAGAGGCACTCCGGACATGCTTTCGTGGGGGCAGGGGCTTCCACTACGGGAGGGTTGAACTTCTTCAGCAGATACTGCGTTGGAAGCACCAGAAAGAAGTAGACGACTGCCGCGATCAAAAGGAAGTTGATGATGGCAGTGATGAACTTCCCGTACTCGATCACTCCTCCGTTGATGTGGCCCACCAGGTAATCGAAGTTGGGTTTACCAACCGCGGCGCCGAGCAGAGGATTAATGATGTTTGTCGTAAGTGCGGTGACGATGGCAGTAAAGGCAGCACCGATAATGACGGCGACTGCCAGGTCCATCACGTTGCCGCGAAGAATAAAGTCGCGAAACCCTTTCAGCATGCGTATCTCCTGGTTGAAATGACGTGCCTTGATCAGGGCGAGTATACGACAGGTTGTCCGCAGCGTTACGTGGAGTGTGTTAACCAGAGAGCATACGGGTAAAGAAGGAAGAAGAGGATCATGCTGAGCGCCATCAGATCCATGTAGAGCATCAGCAGAACGCCACCGTGATAAAGGTTCCAGGGCGTTCTTACACAACGGAGATGGTCGATCGTCCCCGCGATGGCGGCAAGGGTAGGAAAGATCAGCAGGAGAGTCGCATGGTTATCCGGGAAGTGAGAGAGCAGGACCGAGACCCCGAGGCTGAGGAGAACCAAGAGCGTGCCCCGAAGTAGCGAACGGCAGCGCGGATTGAAGAACCGGGAGATCACCTTACTCTCTCTAGGGTATTCGCTTTTCCGAAGCCGTGCAGACGTTAAGCCGCAGGCGGTCCGCACGATATCATAGCCAGGGAGCCTGTTTCCTTCGTCTTGGGAGAGTACGTGAAGGTCATGGATGACCAATCCGGGATTGCAGTCGACGAATCGAGCAAAAGAGAAGAAGGTAAGAAAGTTCCCTGGCAGATATTTGCCCTGGTTATTGGATGCAGTCTTCTGATCCGGCTATTTGTGCTACGGATGATAGCGGCAACGCCGCTGGTCTCGGACTCGCAGGACTATCGCGCGATGGCGCTCCAACTGGCAGGAGGCGTCCATTTTGTGCCGTACTGGCCGCCAGGGCTACCCGTTTACCTCATTCCATTTCTCGCGATGGGGTTGGGCGATGTGGCGCTACGGGCTTCGATGCTTCTGTGGTGGACCCTGTTCTGCTGGGCGCTGGTCCGGCTTGGCAGAGATCTGGGCCTGAAGGATCGGGCGATTCTGCTGATTCTGGCGATCTTCAGTATTACTCCAGCCCACGTTCACTTTTCCGTAGAACCGATGACACAGATACCGTCCGCCGCCCTGCTGCTGCTGGCTGTAAGCGCGACGGTCCGCTGCTGGAAAGATCCAGACTGGAGAGAAGCCGCCCTGCTGGGTGGCGCAGCCGGCTGGCTGGCACTGGTGCGACCCAGCGCGCTTCCACTGCTGATTGCGCTACCGGCTTTGGCTTATTTCGGCCGTCGCCGGCTGCGGGAGCCAGTGATCGCCGTAGCTCTTGGAGGGATGATGATCCTGGCATGGGTGGGAAAGGTCCATCAGCTCTCCGGCCAGTGGAAGATCAACAACTCTAATGGAGTCAACCTCTACTATGGAAATAATCCCTGGACGCCGCTTTATCGGACCTGGTACTTCGGTTCACATGCCAAGCCGGAGAGTGAGGAAATTCATCGTTTTCCGGAGTACGAGAAAGTCGTAAAGGAAGTTTTTGATCTACCCGAGACAGAGCGCGGAGAGGCATTTCAGAAGCGGGCTGTCGACTACGTTCTGCAACGGCCCGATCTCTTTCTGCTGCGGAGTGTGAATCGGGTGCGCTGTTTCTGGGGTTTCGACATCTTTACGGCAGCTCATTTGAGGCAGGCCCGTCCTTCGGTGCGCCGCTGGTTTCCTGTCGTTTTGGTGCTGGATGCAGCGTGCTATCTGGTGGTGGCGGGATTCGCCTTCTTTTGGATTGCGGCAGCGCCGGGGGCGTTCTGCCGAAGGTGGGAGACGTGGCTGCTTGCTGGCGCCGTGCTCTTTTATGCCTTTCCGTACTGGATGAGCATGTCGCATCCGACCTACCATTTTCCAGTGATTGCTCCACTTGCCCTGCTGGGAGCGCTGGCGTATCAGGTGGTTTGTTCGTCCGGCGAAAGGAACTCAGCCCGGGGCAGGACCGCGCTTGCCGTCCTGCTGCTGATCCAGGCAGAGTGGGTCTTCTTTTTTACCCGAACGTAGGAAAAACGCCTGGCCGTTGAAATGGGACCGGCCAGCTGTCTAAGCTGTGGCGAGTTCGGATCCCGTTGCGGCCTTCTGGAACATCTCTTTGATGGATTGCTCATAAGGAGCCTGCAGGACGCCGTGCTCGGTGATGATGGCGGTGATGTACTTGGCAGGAGTGGCATCGAAGGCCGGGTTCTGGATGGCCGCTCCGTTGGGCGTCATCTGCCTGCCGTTTGAGTGCGTGACCTCAGTGGCCGCGCGCTGCTCAATGGGGATGGCGTCTCCGTCTGGGGTGTTGACATCGATGGTCGAGAGCGGGGCGGCGACGTAGAATGGGATGCCGTGCTCTTTGGCGAGCACTGCGACCGAGTAGGTTCCAATCTTGTTGGCTGTGTCACCGTTGGCGGCGATGCGGTCGGCTCCGACGATGACGGCCTGGATCTTGCCTTGGCGCATCAGCGATCCCGCCATGTTGTCGCAGAGCACCGTGGTCGGAATGTTATCGTGCAGCAGCTCCCACGCTGTGAGTCGAGCGCCCTGCAGGTAGGGGCGGGTCTCGTCGGCGTAGACGTCGATGTTGTGGCCGCGCTCGACAGCGGCACGGATAACGCCAAGGGCAGTGCCGTAGCCACAGGTGGCGAGAGCGCCGGCGTTGCAGTGGGTCAGCACGGTGCCTTGCTGCGGGAGCAGGGCTGCTCCGTGGGCACCCATCGACTTGCAGGCCGCGATGTCTTCGTCGTACATCTGCTGGGCTTCCTTGATGAGTGCGGCCTTGATCTCAGGGATCGAGGTGCCTGCTTCGGCCAGCGCGTTGTACTTCGCGCGCATGCGGTCGATGGCCCAGAAGAGATTGACGGCGGTGGGCCGGGTCTCGGCGAGGGTCTTCGCGATGATGGCGACCTCGTCGTTGAGGCTGGCGATGTCGGTTGCCTTGCTCTGGCTGACGCCGAGCGCGAAGCCCATCGCGGCGGAGACTCCGATGGCCGGCGCACCGCGGACGATCATGTCGCGGATGACGGTTGCGACCTGCTGGTAGTCGGTGGCGAGGACGTAGGTCTCCTCGAGAGGGAGCTTGGTTTGATCGAGGAAGTTAACGCCTTCAGGGAGCCATTCGAGGGTGGGAATCATGTCTCTCTTAGTTTATCGAACTCAGGAGCGTATGGGATCGACCCAGCGAAGGCGGCTGTCGAGCCCGGCGTTCCAAAATGCTTCCTGGATGACCTGCCGGGACTCGGTGAAGTGTGCCCAGCCCTCGAAGTGGAGGGGCACGATAGTGGCCTCGGGCATGGCCTTTGCGACCTGGATGGCGTCGTCGGCGGTCATGGTCAGCGGTGCCGGGCCAGCAGCTTGGACGCGTGCCGCTCCCATGTTGAGGACGGCTATTGATACGGGAATCCAGCGGGCGACCTCGGCGACGCCTTCGTACCAGACCGTATCTCCGGAAAAGTAGAGAGCACCTTCGGTGGGGTCGTCCTTGGGGCGGACAGCGAAGCCGACGACCGGGCCGCTCCGACCCTCGCAGCCGACTGGGCCGTGTCGCGCGGGGGTGGCCGTTATCAGGAGGGGGTAGCCTTCTGGAGTGTTGATCTCGACGGTCTGCCAGGGGACGAAGCCGACGGCGTTGCCGCCCAGTCGCTTTGCACCTTCAGCGGTGGTGAAGACCGACTTTGCGCGGGACAGCATCTTGCGTCCGGCGTGGTCGAGGTTGTCGAAGTGCTGATCGTGGCTGAGCAGGATGTAGTCGATGGGGCCGAGCTGGTCGACGCTGACCTGCGGATCGCTGATCTTGTGCAGGGTGGTGGGACCGGCCACGTAGTCGCCGCCGGCAGGATCGAAGGTGGGGTCGGTGAGGAAGCGCAGGCCGTGAAAGGTGATCAGCGCGGTGGGACCCCCAACGTAGACGATCTCTGGCTGGCTGCTCATGGCTATTGTCCTTTGAGAGCGATATGTGCGGTGCGGACGTCGGTTGCGGTGAAAACGGAGTAGAACGGGGCGTGCGGCGCGGCGGCTTCGATGTTAGCGCGACCGCCTTGTTCGCGGTCAACAAGGCACAGGACGCCGATGACGTTCATCCCGGATTCGCGGGCGGCCTCGATGGCGGTAATGGTGGAGCCGCCGGTGGTGCAGACGTCGTCGACGATGACGACGTGGGCTCCGATTCTGTGGAAGCCTTCGATGCGGCGACCGGTGCCGTGGGTCTTTTCGGCTTTACGGACGAGAAAGCCGTGGACAAGCTCGTTATCGTGCGGTGCGCGGTGGTGATGTTGATGGTGATGCCACGCGCTGGCGGAGGAGGTGTTCGAGACGAGTGGATCGGCCCCCATGGTGAGTCCGCCGACGGCGGCGGTCTGGGGAAAATGCTGGCGAATGAGGTCGTAGAGGACGAGCCCGGAGAGACGGCCGCCTTCGGCATGCAGGGTGGTGGTACGGCAGTCGATGTAGTAGTCGGATTTCTGGCCGCTGGCGAGGGTGAAGTCGCCGAGGCGGAAGGAGTGTGTGGCGATCAGGTTGAGCAGGTCGTTGCGGTGATCAGACATATCGGGCTCTGGGCTACCCCTTAAGTATGTATTTGCGCAAAAGGATCTCTAAGTCCGGACTTCCGCTGCAAGTTCCAGAAAAGATGTGTTTCTGGCTCCAAAGCCATGAAATCGAAGAGCTTGTGTTGCCGCCCGGATACAAATTCCTGCTTACGAAACTGATACCAGTATAGCGGTTGTGGGAAGGCGATTCGGCACCTACAGGAGATTGATTCTGCGGGGTTTATAGAAAGCGCTTTTGATATCGTTCCGATGGATTCTCCTGCAGCGGAGAATCCTCGCGAAAGGAATGATTGGAATAAAGATGGCGGATTCCGGCGGGAAGTAGCATGATGTCACCTGTCAATGAAGGGCGCGTGCCTTCGCTATCTCTTGGCCGGCTTTCGGTTTGCGATGGCTTTTGCGTCAGTAAAAGGAATGGGCCAGCTTTCCTGAAAATTCTGAGATAAGGAGAGATCCTGATGTTGCTGCCCAGGGTTGGTTTGGTTTGTCTTGTGGTCCTGCTTTGGATGATGGCAGGGACGGGGGCTGTTGCTGAGGGGAGAAGAGGGTCTCTTCCGAACGGCGGACACCAGGCGTGGACGGCAGCCGATGAGGTCACACTGGGAGGCCAGGTGACGGAGGTCCCAATGAAAAGAGTGGCGGGCGCACCTTTAGGGCTGAACTTCGCGATGAGCGGATCGCAGCACAGCCTGATGGTGAATGCGGGTGCGAACCTGAGCGAGATGATACGGAGCCGGATCAGGGTGGGTGAGACGGTGCGGGTTACCGGCGTTGTACGGTCGGTCAACGGACAGGAGTATCTGCTCGTTCGGACGCTGGTAGTTGGAGGGACGACGGTCCATGTGCGAAGCCGGAATGGATTTCCGGTACGGGAGATGGGGTCCGATAGGCCACGGCCGCGAACGGTGAAGAGCGATCTGAAGGGAGGTGCGCGATGAAGAACGCGCAGAGCTTCTTTCACATCGAAGGAATCCCTAAGGTTGAGCTGACATCCCAAGCCGCAGATCCTTCGACTTCACCCTTCGGTTCGGCTCGCTCACTCAGGACTTCGCTCAGGATGACACGTTCCAGGCAGATATGTTTGGCGGCAGCGACTGCCGCTGCGTGTTTTGTGAGTGGGTGCGGAGGGTCGGGCTCAAAGCCGGCTCCTCCGGCGATTACGGTTTCGCTGGCATCGCCGCCGTCTACCCTGACGGCGAACAGCCAGGCGCAGTTGACGGCGAATGTGGGCAACGACAGCGCGAATGGAGGAGTGAAATGGACGGCGACGTGCGGCAGCAGCGGAGCTTGCGGCTCGTTCAGCAGCGCATCGACGGCCAGCGGAGCGAGTACGACGTACACGGCGCCCGCGGCGGTTCCGAGCGGAAATACGGTGACGGTGACGGCGACGTCGGTCACGGATGCCAGCAAGTCGGCGACGGCGATGATTACGATTACAGCCGCGACGGGTCCGATGCTGGCGGACGGCACATATGTGTATCACCTGGCGGGACAGAATGCGAATGGGCCGTTGTTTCTGGCTGGGGCCTTTACTGTGGCGAGCGGAGGGATCACCGCAGGAGAGCAGGATTTCTCCGATTCAGCAGCCGCTTACAGCAACTCGATTACATCTACGGGGAGCGGAGTCTCGATGGGGTCGGGAGGCAATGTGCAGGTGGCTTTGGCGACAGGGAACACGAACATTGGCGACAACGGCGTGATTACGCTGCGCGGAACAAAGACCTCGGCTACACGGGTGCTGATCTCGGAATATGACGAGTATGGCGTAGGGACGGGTTCGATCGACCTGCAGACGAGTACGGCGGCGCCTGCGGGAAGTTATGCGTACCTGGTCTCCGGTGTGGGCTTCGATACGAACGGCGACGCGATTACAACGGGGATTGGGGGCGTGTTGAATATCAGCGGGACGACAGTTTCGTTGAGCAACAGCGTCTTCGATCTGAACTTCGGGTCGACGGTGAGTTTGGCGAAGAGCTTTACCGCGGGGACGGTGAGCGCACCGGATTCGTTTGGGCGATTCAGCATTGGACTTTCACCGGATACGACGACGGGACTGTCGAACTTTATCCTGACGGGTTATGTCGTTGGGCCGAACCAGGTGCAACTGATTGAGAGCCAGCAGGACGATCTTGGCTTCAACCTGGCCGGCATGGCACTTGCGCAGGGAAGCAATGCGGGCAGCTTCAACCAGAACGCCCTGGCGGGGAAGGCCTATGTGTATAGCGGGGTAGGTGCGGATGTGGTCGGAGCCGCGGACTTTGCCGGGGTTATCCACTTTGCCGCAGATGGTACGCTTTCGGGGCCGCTTGCGATCAACGACATTACGAACAATGGCGAAGACACGATTACCGGAGGGACGTACACGGTAGGCGCCAATGGCAGGGTGACTCTGAATGATGTGACGACACAATCCAATCCTCTCAATGGGAATTACGCCTTCCTGATGTATCTGGATGGGAATGGCAATGCCCTGATGATGGGCGCCGATACGGTGGAAGTGAGCGCGGGGCCGGCGTATCTGCAGACCACTTCTTCACCGCAGTTGGGCGGCCTGTATGCGATCGTGGGGCAGGGATTCCTGAACGATGGCAATGGATCGCCGTGGAGCGCGTCGGGCGCGTTGACGATCAACGGTTCGAACTATGCCGGATTTACCGACTACAACGATATGGGAACTCCGACGCCAAATGTGACGCTTAGGGGAAGTGTGGACAGCTCGAGCGATGTGTTGACGTTGACCGGGTTGAATGCGGTTTCGTTTACGGGCGGGGCATCGTTCCTGAACTATCCGATCGATAACAACCGGGTGGTGACGATCAGCATCGATCAGGCGATGCTGGGGATGCTGCAGATGGAGGCGGTGAGCCAATAGAGTGGCGTGTCAGAGCGCAGGCTCCGCTGCTTTGGCGCGGTTGAGGAGTAGAGTGCGCTCGCGTGCGTTGCGGGTGAGTGCGGCGGCGCGCTCGAACTCGATGCGAGCCTCCTGGTGTCGGCCGAGCTTGTGGAGGAGGTCACCGCGCACGCTGGGGAGAAGGTGGTAGGACTTCAGCGAGGGTTCGTCGGCGAGAGCGTCGACAAGGGAAAGGGCTGCGGCCGGGCCGGAGGCCATGGAGATGGCTACCGCCCGGTTGAGTTGGATGATGGGAGATGGGGTGAGGTTGAGGAGTTGTGCGTAGAGAGAGGCGATGCGGCGCCAGTCGGTGGCCTCGGGGGTGAGGGCGCGGGCGTGGCATGCGGCGATTGCGGCCTGTAGGGTGTAGGGGCCGGAGTTATGCGGAACTGTTTTGGCATCCTGCGAACCCGCCTTAGTCTCGTGTCGACTGGAATCGTCATGAGCTGAAGATGGGGCACCCGCGTTGGTGTCCGTTTGGAGCAGGCGCTCGGCGTGTTCGAGGGCGGTGAGGCCACGATGGATGAGGATCTGGTCCCAGCGGGAGCGGTCCTGATCGAGCAGGAGGATGGGTTCGCCGGTAGGACCGATGCGGGCGTTGAGGCGTGAGGCCTGGATCTCCATGAGGGCGACGAGGCCGTGGACTTCGGGCTCGGTGGGGACCAGTTCAGCTAGGACGCGGCCGAGGCGGAGAGCGTCTTCGCAGAGAGCGGGGCGGGTCCAATCGTCGCCGGCGGTGGCGGAGTAGCCCTCGTTGAAGATGAGGTAGAGGACCTGGAGGACGGATGCGAGTCGAGCGGTGAACTCGCCACCGCGGGGAACCTCGAAGGGAATATTGGCTTCGCCGAGAGTTCGTTTGGCGCGGACGATGCGCTGGGCGACGGTGGGTTCGGCGAGGAGGAAGGCGCGGGCGATCTCATCGGTGGTGAGGCCGCCGAGGAGGCGGAGGGTGAGGGCGACGCGGGCTTCGGGGGCGAGGATGGGGTGGCAGGAGATGAAGATGAGGCGGAGGAGATCGTCGCCGACGGGATTGTCGATAGCGGCGTTGATCTGGTCGGGCGTGAGCTGGTGGGTGGATTCGAGCTCGTAGCCGAGCTGCTGGTGCTTGCGATCGAGAAGCTTGTTGCGGCGGAGGAGATCGATGGCGCGGTTTTTGGCCGCGGCCATGAGCCATGCGCCGGGGTTGTCGGGGATGCCGGTGAGGGGCCAGCGCTCGAGCGCGGCGACGAGGGCGTCCTGGGCGAGATCTTCGGCGAGGCCGACGTCGCGGACGATGCGAGTGAGGACGGCGATGAGGCGGGCCGACTCGATGCGCCATACGGCGTCGATGGAGCGGTGCAGGTCGACGGGGTTGGTCTCGGCTGGCATCAGGGATGATGACATCATCATTCGTGGAGGTGTGGCAAGGCGGTCGAGCTTTGCTCGACGGCCCGCTCATGTTGCGATGAGACTTCGTCATGAGTGGGCATCCTGCGGGTGGATTTGTGGGTGAATCTGGCATCCTGCCAACCCCCACCTTAGTCTCATGTCAACTGACGTCGCCATGAGCCGAAGATGGGGCACCCAGTGGATGGAGGAATGTCTTATGTTGTGTCGTGTGTAATGGGAATGGCGGTCGTTCGTCTGCGTGGATGAGGAGTGATTCAGATGAGTGAGATGGTGAAAGATCCGGTTTGCGGGATGCAGGTGAAGGTGGAGACCGCGAAGTGGACGAGCGAACACGCTGGAAAACGTTGGTACTTCTGTTGCGAGGGGTGCAGAAAAAAGTTTGAAACGGACCCGGCGAAGTATGACGGATCTGGGACGCAGGATGCGGCTGAGGGATCAGTTGCGGTTGGGGGGATGAGTCCGGCCAAGGCTGGCAGTGGGTGCTGCGGTGGAGGTGGTGGAACTCATGCTGCGGCGGTGAAGGGGACGATATCGCCTTCTGCGGCAGGGAAGTATACGTGTCCAATGCACCCGGAGGTGATCTCGGACAAGATGGGGGCGTGTCCGAAGTGCGGGATGGCGCTGGAGCCGATGGCTCCAGTGATGAGCGGCGTCGAATATACGTGCCCAATGCATCCGGAGATTGTGAAGGACGGGCCGGGAAGCTGCCCGATCTGTGGCATGGCCCTGGAGCCGCGGGAGGTGACAGCGGACCAGGAGAATCCTGAGCTGAAGACGATGCTGCTGCGGTTCTGGGTGGGAGTGGCGCTGTCGCTTCCGCTGCTGGCCGTGATGGTGATGGAAATGTGGCCGGGGCATCCGTTTGCCGGGCCGCCGGCGGGCAGGTGGATGGGATGGGCGCAGATGACGTTGGCGACTCCTGTGGTGCTGTGGTGCGGATGGCCGTTCTTCGAGCGTGGGTGGGCGTCGATCGTGCATCGCAGTTTGAACATGTTCACGCTGATTGCGATGGGGACCGGCGCGGCGTATCTATACAGCGTAGTGGCTGTGGTCGCGCCGGGGATCTTTCCGGATTCGTTTCGTGGGCATGGCGGTGAGCTGGGACTGTACTTTGAGTCGGCCGCGGTGATCACGGTGCTAGTGCTGCTGGGGCAGGTGCTGGAGCTGAAGGCGAGAGACAAAACTGGCGGGGCGATTCGCGCGCTGCTGGGGCTGGCTCCGAAGACGGCTCGCAGGATCGTGCAGGATGGGACGGAGAGCGATATTCCGCTGAGTGAGATTGCAGTGGGCGATCGCCTGAGAGTGCGACCGGGTGAGAAGGTTCCGGTGGATGGCGTGGTGGAGGACGGGCGCAGCGCCGTGGATGAATCGATGGTGACGGGCGAGCCGGTTCCGGTAGAGAAGACGGCAGGGGAGAAGGTGGTCGGCGGAACGATCAACGGAACGGGGGCGATGGTTATGCGGGCTGAGCGCGTGGGCTCGGATACGCTGCTGGCGCAGATTGTGAAGATGGTGAGCGAGGCGCAACGGTCGAGAGCGCCAATTCAGCGCCTGGCGGACCAAGTGGCGGGATACTTTGTTCCTGCTGTTCTGCTGGCTGCGGCGCTCGCGGCGACGGCGTGGGCCGTGTGGGGACCGGAGCCGAGGCTGGCGCATGCTTTGGTGATTGCGATGTCGGTGCTGCTTATTGCGTGTCCGTGTGCGCTGGGACTGGCTACACCAATGTCGATCATGGTGGCTACGGGGCGAGGAGCGCATGAAGGTGTGCTGGTGCGGAACGCCGAGGCTCTGGAGACATTGGAGAAGGTTGACACGCTGGTGTTAGATAAGACTGGCACGCTGACGGAGGGCAAGCCCCGACTGACCGAGGTGGTGACGGCTGACGGTGTGAATGAGAACGATCTGCTGCGAGCGGCGGCGAGTCTGGAGCGGGCGAGTGAGCATCCTCTGGCGTCTGCGATTGTTGCGGGTGCGCAGGAGCGAGGCATTGTGCTGGCTGAGGTGAAGGAATTTGCATCGGTGACGGGGAAGGGGGTTACCGGTGTAGTGGACAGGCGGCGGGTTGCTATTGGGACACAGGCGTTATTGCGCGATGACGGTGTGGAAGCGAAGGCTCTAGAAGAGCGTGCCGAGACGATGAGGCGTGAGGGCCAGACCGTGATGTTGGTCGCGATGGATGGGAGCGCAGCGGGAGCGATTGCGGTGGCCGATCCTCTCAAGAGCTCGTCACCAGAGGTGGTGAACGAGTTGAAGAAGAGTGGATTGTCGGTCGTGATGGTGACGGGAGACAACCGTACGACGGCGAAGGCTGTGGCCAGCAGACTGGGGATTGCATTTGAGGCGGAGGTCTCTCCCGAGGGGAAGGCGGAGGTGATCCGGAGGCTGCAGCGGGAAGGGAAGATTGTGGCCATGGCGGGGGACGGCATCAACGATGCTCCCGCTCTGGCGGCTGCACAGGTGGGAATAGCGATGGGAACAGGCGCGGATGTCGCGATGGCCACGGGAGGAATCACACTGGTGAGTGGTGATCTGCGCGGCCTGCTGCGGGCGCGGCGTTTGAGCCAGCGCACGATGCGGAACATCCGGCAGAACCTGTTCTTTGCATTTATCTATAACGCGGCGGGTGTGCCTCTGGCGGCGGGTGTGCTGTATCCGCTGTTCGGGTGGTTGTTGAGTCCGATGGTGGCGGCTGCGGCGATGAGCTTCAGTTCGGTCTCGGTGATCTCGAATGCGTTGCGGTTGCGGCGGGTGAGGGTGTAAGGAAGAGGCCTTCGGGGGTTGAGGAACCGCAGATCCTTCGACTTCGCTGCGCTCAGCTCAGGAGGACACTTTATAGATAGGAGCAGAGATGGGTATCTGTTAGGGCGTTAATCGTGGATCGATGCCTCAGGCATTGGGGGTTGCACGGACAAAAGACAGGGATTCTTCGGCTGCGCCTCAGAATGACGACAGTGAGATGGACGACAGTTGGTTACAGTGAACTTTAACGGTGACGGGCGCACTTGCTTTGCAGGTGCGCCCTTCGTTCAGGTGGAGCGGATCAGGCTTTGAGGCCCATTCCAGCGAGGACTCCGCGCATGTAGGCGAAGCTCTTGATGACGCCAGGCATGGGGTCGTCGCCGTGAATCTCGTACTCTAGATCGACGTTGCCTTTGTAGCCGATGCCGATGAGAGCGCGGAAGATCTGCGGTACGGGCATCAGTCCGTCTCCAACGGCAACCTGGCTCTCCTTGACCTTGCTTTCGGCGAGGTCCTTCATGTGAATGTCGTAGACGCGCGAGCCCACCTTTTTGATGGCAGTGACGGGGTCGGTTCCTGTCCTCATGGTGTGGCCAACATCGATGCAGCAGCCGATACGCTGATCCATGTTCTTAACGGCGTCGAGAACATCGAAGGGAGAGGGCCACTGCTTGTCCTCGGGGCCATGATTGTGAATCGCCAGCTTGATGTTGTATTCCTTCACGAACTTTTCGACACGGGGAAGGACCTGGCGCGATGGGGATCCAACGATCAGGGGAATTCCGGCGGCCTTAACGTACTCAAACTTGGAGCGGATGTCGTTGTCATCGTCCTTGTCGAAGTAGATGGTTCCGGCTGCGGTGAGGGTCATGCCAGCGGCGCGATACTCCGCGGCGCGCGCTGCGACCTGATCAGCGGGAGTCATCGGGAGATGAACGTCCTTCAGGTTCAGATAGGGCGTTTTGAGCTCTTTCATGAACTCAATGAGGTGCTGCTGATCGAACTTGCGAAAGGTGTAGCTGGCGATTCCGAGTCGGATGGGAGCGTCAGAGGATGATGGCGCGGCAAACGCAAAGGCGGAGTTGGAGAGGAGCGACGAGGCGGCGAGCATAGTTCCGCCACTAAGAAGACTGCGGCGCGAGAGATTTAGCTTCATGCAGGGCATAGTAGCCTTCGCCCGCAGTGGTCGTCCAGTAATGAATCGATTGAGGTGAGAGGTCTGGAGTCTGGAGGGGAGGGTGCTTTCATTCAGGGATCTTCATCCGGTTTGGATTTCAGATCTGCCTGAACGTTCTGGCCTTCTCCGGGCAAGATACAGGGATTCTTCGCTGCGCTCAGAATAACGGCTTTAAATGACTCACTATGACAGTTCATTGCGACGGAAAACCGCGAGGAGAGTGGGAAAAGAGGAAACCTGCCGGCGGGCAGGTTTTCTCTTTCAGAAACGAGATTTTAAAGCTCGAGGCGCGAGTCTTCGATAGCGAGACGAACGTTTCCGTCGGACTTGGTAAGGCGGCGGACTGCCTCCATCTTGTCAACGTTGGCTTTGAGCATGACGACCGCGATCGGGATGGACTTGCCGGCTGACTTGATGGTCCGGATGGCCGTCTCACGGTCGATGTTGCAGACCTTCATCAGGACGCGAATGCCGCGCTCGACGAGCTTGGCATTCTTCATGTGCACGTTCACCATCAGGTTGTCATAGACGTAGCCCAGCCGCGTCATGGCTCCGGTGGTGATCATGTTGAGGATCATCTTCTGGGCGGTCGCGGACTTCATCCTGGTAGATCCGGCGACGGTCTCAGGGCCAACGTCGGCGACGATGGTGGTATCGGCAACCTCAGAGAGCGCTGTGTTCGCGTTGCAGGTGACCGCGGCGGTCTTTGCTCCTCGCGCACGCGCGTACTCGACGGCACCGACCACATACGGGGTACGGCCGGAGGCGGAGACTCCTATGACGATGTCTTTGCGGGTGGGGCGCCTGCGGGCGATGTCGCGCTGTCCCAGCTCGGGAGAGTCTTCATTGACATCGGAGGCGGAAGCGAGTGCCTTGGGGCCGCCGGCCATGATGTATTGCACCTGGGCCGGGGCTGTCGAGAAGGTAGGCGGGCACTCCGAGGCATCGAGAGCGGCGATACGTCCTGAAGAGCCGGCTCCGACATAGATGAGGCGTCCGCCGTCTCGAAGTGACCGGGCCACTGTATCGATAACGATTGCGATCTCCGGAAGAGCTTTTTTTACGGCAGCAGCGACCTTCGCATCTTCATGATTGATGATGCGGGCGATCTCAAGTGCAGATTTTGTATCCAGTCCTTCAGAGGCAGAGTTATCTGTCTCTGTGACCAGCGAAAGAAACTCATCGGGGCCACTGGAAGCGGATTTTGAAGACTGGGCCGGTTCGAGCATCGTAAGACTTGCCATAAAAAACGTCCTGCTACAAGGTGCTGCTTTTTTGGTTTAGACGATTCTAGTCCTAATCTCGGTTAGATGCGTACAGAAAGCGTCACGTTTATTTCCCACACGTCCGCATGCTCCTTGCGAGACTCTATCAATTGATTAAATTCGGAGAAATGGAAGATGATTTCACACACTCTCGCATCAAAGTTTACTTTCTCGAAATTGGAGGGAGGCTATGTAAGATGCAGTTTATGACAAAGAGTTTTCTCTGTGGCGTAATCGCTGCCGGCCTGGCGCTGACGGCGACGGTGAGCAGCGCGGCTACTGTAGAGGCTGCTGCGGCGCGGCCTGCAGAAGGGCATGAGGTGACGGACGTTTCGCTGCAGCAGAGCCTGGCCGCAATAGCCGCGACCCACAAGGGACATGTAGTCCTTTATGCAAAACAGCTGAATACAGGAAAGGTTGTGGCTCTCGATTCCGACCAGCCGGTTCAGACCGCGTCGGTGATCAAGCTGGCCATTCTGTTCGAAGCCATGGAGCAGGTTCGGGACGGCAAGGCGCACTGGAATGAGAAGCTGACGCTGAAAAAGGATGATGGAGTCAGCGGATCGGGTGTCCTTACCTTTTTCGATACGCCTCTGACTCTGACGCTGAAAGACGTGCTAACGATGATGGTAATCGTCAGCGACAACACCGCCACCAACCTGGCGATCGATCGATTTGGCACAAGCGCGGTGAATGCGAGGATTGCCTGGATGGGCCTGAAGGATACTCATCTTTACAAGAAGATTGGCAAGCCAGCGACGGAACCGATGCCATCAGATCAGCCGAAGTTTGGTCTGGGAAAGACGACGGCCCATGAGATGGAGACGATCATGGAGCGCATTGGCCGCTGCGAGCTTGGGAAACCGGGAGAGCCAGCGCAACCGGGCGATATCGAGATATGCCGGACTGCCTTGACCATGCTGCGTAACCAGTTCTACCGCAATACGATACCTCGGTACCTGGAGAAGCTTGATACGACGGAAGAGGGTTCGGGCATTGCCAGCAAGACGGGAAGCCTGAATGCGGTACGAAACGATGTTGCGATTGTTGCCGGAAAAGATGGGCCGATTATAATCTCGATCTTTACCTACGGCAACGAAGACCAAAGCTGGACGGCAGACAACGAGGCTGAGATCATAATTGCAAGGCTTGCCAGGAAGATCGTCGAAGCCTGGTCGCCCGCCGGAATCGACGGCAGGGCCCTCGTACCGGGTTTAGGACTGGGTGCCGGTGGGGCTTCTGGAACGTCTAAGTAAGAGGGGACAAGCAGGACTGTGGAGACTGAGGAGCAAACAGGACCGGAGCCGGAGAGCGACAGCGTGTCCGGTTCGCCTGAGAACGATCGGAAAAAGGAGCATCGGAGCACGATGAGTTCGTGGCTGCGGGATCTGATCATCTCGGTGGCGGTTTCGGCCTTCATCATCATCTTTCTTTATCAACCGGTGCGGGTGGAAGGAACGAGCATGCTTCCGGTCCTGGAAGATCAGGATCGTTTGTTCGTGAACAAGATGGCTTACAGGATGGGAGAGATCCATCGTGGGGATGTAGTGGTTTTTCTGTATCCGCACGATCATCACAAGAGCTACATCAAGCGGGTGATCGCGCTGCCGGGAGACGATCTTAGAATTGACCACGGACATGTCTTCGTCAACGGCAAACGGCTGAATGAGAAGTATGTGCCGCCCCGCTTTGAGGACAGCCGCTCACTTCCGGAGACGATTGTTCCCGACCATGAGTACTTCGTAATGGGAGACCATCGCTCGATCTCCAGTGACAGCCGGGACTTTGGCCCAGTGGATCGGGACCTGATCTATGGCAAGGCTGCTTTTGTTTACTGGCCGATGGAGCAGGCGGGCGTCGTTCACTAGGGAAGAGACAAAGATGAAGACAGCCGCGTGGCATAAGCTGCGCGGCTGTTGTCATCTGTCCGAAGTACTGTAGACGCTACGAGGAAAATACAGGGATCCTTCACTACGTTCAGGATGACGAATCCGAAAAATCACGCGTCCATGGAAATGACGCTAGCGTGTGGTGGCGTTGGTGATGATCTTCGCAAAGGAGTCGGGATCAAGCGAAGCTCCGCCGACAAGTGCACCGTCGATGTCGTCAAGGCAGCAGAGAGATCCGGCGTTATCGGGTTTGACGGAGCCGCCGTACAGGATGCGTGTGGAGTCGGCTACGTCTGAGCCTGCAATGGCGGCGATCTTCGCGCGGATGATCTTGTGTGCGTCCTCGGCGATCTCGGGCGTGGCGGTTCGGCCGGTTCCGATGGCCCAGACGGGCTCGTAGGCGATGACAAGGGGGCCGAGCGCTTCCGGCTTGATGCCTTCAAGGGCGACGGAGATCTGGAGATTGAGGACGTCGGCTGTCAGGTTCTGTTCGCGTTCGTTGAGATGTTCGCCGACGCAGACGATGGGAACCAGCGAATGTGCGAGTGCGGCCTTCAGCTTGAGATTGACGGTGGTGTCGGTCTCGTTAAAGTACTGGCGGCGCTCGGAGTGTCCGATAAGGACGTGGGTAGCTCCGATGGCGGTAATCATGGTGGGGGAGGTCTCGCCGGTATAGGCTCCCTCATTATGCCAGTGCATGTTTTGCGCGCCGACGGAGACGGATTTGCCGCGAGCGGCGTCGACGACAGCGGGGAGGCAGGGCATCGCCGGGCAGAGAACGATCTCGGCAGCCGTATTGTTTTTTACGAGCGGAAAGAAGCTGGTGAGAAAGGCCGTGGATTCGGCAGGAGTCTTGTACATCTTCCAATTGGCGGCGATCAGGAGTTTTCGCATGAGAGAAATGTTCCTCGTGTAGTTGGAGAAATCACAAGTATTTCCCCGCCGGCTCTAACGAATCCGCGGGGACGCAAATCGAAGATTATTGTCTATCGGTCAGTGCAGCGACGCCGGGAAGCACTTTACCTTCGAGAAACTCAAGGGAGGCCCCACCGCCGGTGGAGATGTGGCTGATCTTGTCGGAGACTCCTGACTTGTGAACTGCAGCGACTGAGTCGCCACCGCCAACGATGCTGGTTGCGTCACGATTGGCAGCGACGGCCTTTGCGATGGCGTTGGTCCCCTTCGCGAAAGCGGGCATCTCGAAGACGCCCATGGGGCCGTTCCAGACGATGGTGATGGCGTCGGCGATCTCTTTGCTGAAGAGATCGATGGAGGCCGGACCGATGTCCAGCCCCATCCAGTCAGCAGGGAAGGGGGCGCCACCGGAGAAGATTTGGGTCTTTGCATCGGCGGCGAACTTGTCGGCGAGGACATGATCGATGGGCAGCAAAAGATTAACGCCCTTCTTTGCAGCCTTGTCGAGAGCCGCCTTGGCGACGTCGATCTTGTCGGCCTCGACGAGCGATTTGCCGGTAGTCTGGCCCTTGGCGTTGAGGAAGGTATAGGCCATACCTCCTCCGATAATCAGCGAGGTGGCGCGATCGAGAAGGCTGTCGATGACATCAATTTTGTCAGAAACCTTGGCACCGCCGATGATGGCGACGAAGGGTTTGATGGGATCGCTGACGGCCTTGCTGAGGTAAGTCAATTCCTTTTCCATTAGGAGTCCGGCAGCAGAGACGGGAACGTAGTGAGTAATGCCTTCGGTGGAGGCGTGGGCGCGGTGGGCGCTGCCGAAGGCGTCGTTGATGTAGACGTCGCAGAGCGAGGCGAGCTGACGGGCGAACTCGGGATCGTTCTTCTCCTCCTCGGCATGGAAGCGGAGGTTTTCAAGCAGGAGAGGCTGACCGGGCTCGAGGTTGCCGACCATCTCGGTGGCGATGTCGCCGATGCAGTCGGGGGAGAAGGCCACATTCTCATCTTCGCCGAGAACGTGATCGAGCAGCTCGCGCAGGCGATCGACGACGGGACGAAGGCTCATGGAGGGCACAACCTTGCCCTTGGGACGGCCGAGATGCGAGCAGAGGATGACGCGGGCCTTGCGCCGGAGCGCGTACTCGATGGTGGGAATGGTTTCGCGAATGCGGGTGTCGTCGGTGATGCGGGGAGCGCTATCGGGACCATCGGCCGCGAGAGGAACGTTGAAGTCGACGCGGATGAGAACACGTTTATTGGTGAGATCCAGGTCGCGGATAGACAGCTTCGACATTTTGAAGTCCTTTTCTGAAGATGTTTGGAGCGGCTCAGCAGAAGCCAGACCCGTTCGACACTCCATCATATCGGTTCGACGGGTTATGGACGCGGTGAGGTGATCCGTCCAGCGTGTTCCGGGGTTTCTATTCAGGGATGAGGGCGTCAGCTTCAATCTCGATACGCCAGCGTGGGTCGAGCAACGCTTTGACCACGACCATGGTTGCCGCCGGACGGATGAGGGAGAAGAACTTGCCGTGAACGCGGCCCGCAATCTCCCAGTCCTCGGTGCGAGTGATATACATGCGGGTGCGGTAGACGTGCTCAATGGAAGAACCGGCATTTTTGAGCGCAGCGGCGATGAGGGTGAGGCACTGATCGGTCTGCTCGGCCACGTCCTGGTCGTCTGCTCCTACAGGACCGGTTCCGGAGACGTGAACGGAGTTGCCGAGGCGAACGGCTCGGGAGAAGCCGATAACAGGCTCGTAGGGGCTTGTACCGGGAATGTTGGTGCGGGTCATAGATGGATTGTACGGCTGTTGATAGGGTTATCGTCGGCGGCAATTGGGAGGTAGGGACAAGTGTGTTTTTCCGCAGCAGCGAATTTTGTGGGCAGTGCCGTGCTTGGGGCTGTCGGTGTGGTGACGCTTACCAAGGTGAAACATAAGCGGGAGCTGCTGTTTGCATCGCTGCCGACGCTCTTTGCCGTCCACCAGTTTATCGAAGGGTTTGTCTGGCTCGGCCTGGATGGTGTTCTTTCTCCTGGGGTGACGCACAAGATGGGCGCAGCGTTCATGCTGTACGCGCAGGGCCTGCTGCCATTCCTGATTCCGTTGGGCGTGCTGTTGTTTGAACCGAACCAGAAGAGCCGCAGGCGTATGTTGCCATTTCTTGCATTGGGTACAGGAACAACGTTGTACATGCTATGGGCACTGATTGCCTATCCGATGCAGATCTTCGTCAAGAATCACAGCATCGTTTACATCAATGATGGGACGAACAATACGGTGCTTGCCGTGCTGTATGTAATCGCGACATGCGGCTCGCTGTTCTTCTCGAAGATTCGGGATATGGTGATCTTCGGCGCAGCGAATCTGGCGATTCTGCTGGTTGTGATGGCGGTGAAACGGTATGCCTTCACGTCTCTATGGTGTGCCTATGCTGCGGGAGCCAGCGTGATTATTCTGGCTTATTTCTGGAAGAGCCAGCTGAAGAGACCGTTTCCGTATGGTGAGGCTATCTGGGGATAAAAACAATGAGAAAGGCGCGGAGCCATATTAAATGGCTCCGCGCCTTTCTCATTTGATCAAACTAGAGCCCCTTCTTCACCAGGAAGAGAATCAAGTCTTTGACGCGGTTGGAGTAGCCCCACTCGTTGTCGTACCAGCTGATGATCTTACCGGTGTTGCCGATGACCTTGGTCAGCTTGGAGTCGAAGATGGAGGAGAGCGGGTTTCCGCGGAAGTCGCTGGAGACGAGCTCTTCTTCGGTGTAACCGAGGATTCCCTTCATCGGGCCTTCCGCAGCAGCCTTGATGGCGGCGTTGATGCTCTCGACCGACACGGGCTTCTCGGCCAGGAAGGTGAGGTCGACGACGGAGACGGTCGGGGTCGGGACGCGGATGGAGAAGCCGTCGAGCTTGCCGGCCATCTCCGGGATGACCAGCTTGAGGGCCTTGGCGGCGCCGGTGCTGGTGGGGATCATCGACAGGGCAGCGGCACGGGCGCGGCGCAGATCCTTGTGCGGAGCGTCGAGCACAACCTGGTCGTTGGTGTAGCTGTGGATCGTGTTCATCAGGCCGTTGACGATACCGAAGTTGTCGTTCAGCACCTTCACGACGGGCGCCAGGCAGTTCGTCGTGCAGCTGGCGTTGGAGATGACGTTGTGCTTCGCCGGGTCATACTTGCCTTCGTTGACGCCCAGAACGATGGTGATGTCCTCGTTGCTGGCCGGGGCGGAGATGATGACCTTCTTGACGGTGGAACCGAGGTGGGCCTTGGCCTTCTCCGCGTCGGTAAAGAAGCCGGTGGATTCAACTACGACCTGGGCGCCGACGGAGGCCCAGTCCAGCTTGGAGGGGTCGCGCTCGGCGAACACCTTGACCTGCTTGCCATCGATGGAGATGTAGTCGGGGCCGTGCTTGATGTCGTGGTGGAGATTGCCGAGGATGGAGTCGTACTTGAGCAGATGAGCGAGCGTGGCCGGCGTGGTCAGGTCATTGACGGCGACAAACTCGATGTCAGGGTTTCCGAGAGCGCTGCGGAAGACGTTCCGCCCGATGCGGCCGAAGCCGTTGATACCTACCTTTACAGCCATGTTTACGGTTGCTCCTATCGTTACCGGTTTGGTTGTTTACACGTTTTATCTATTGTAGAACGCCCAAAAGGCAGTCATCTTCACAACCGCACAAAAAGATGTCGGGGTATAAGCATCGGATGCTACCTGGTCGCCGGCAGCCGCAAAGGGAGAGGATGGTGCGTATCACAGGTGGTTCATGGATTTGCGAGCGGCTTTGGGCGTGTGTTACAAGCGACATATGCGCGATCTGCGCGAATGGATAAGCGAAAAGATGAGACGACGCCCAAGACGTGGACCGAATGATTCGGAGTCCACGGGCAAGAGCGGACAGGAACTGCCCGCAAATCAACCCGCTCCCCTGAGACCCTCCTATCCGGAGTCGGTCGCGAGCAGCGAGCCGGAACAGGCTGCGCCGCTGCCAGAAGAGGCGGCCCCGGAGATCGTGGCTCCTGCAGAGCCTGCGCCAGCCGATGTTGTGCCGGCGGCTCCTGAACAAAAGGTTGTCGTGGAGACCCAGCCGGACTCTGTCGCCGTTGCCCCGGCAGAGCAACCCCCGGTCAAATCCCCAAAGGGATACGTGGTGCTGACGATCGGCCTGCCAGGCTCAGGGAAGACGACATGGTACAAGCGCCGCGGTGTAGCCCCGCTTTCGAGCGATCTGCTGCGGACGATTCTCTTTGACGACATTACGGAGCAGCGCTACCAGGGGCTGGTTTTTTCAACCCTGCGTAGCCTGTTGCGTGCTCGGTTGATTGCCAAGATGCCCTGGAACTACGTGGATGCCACCAATCTGTCGCCACACGAACGCAGGCAGTGGATCCGGATGGCCAAGAGCTTCGGCTATGAGGTTCAGGCGGTCTTCTTCGATGTCCCTTTGGCGGTATGCATGGAACGGAATCGGAAGCGGGACCGCTCTGTCTCCGACGAGGTGATGGAGAAGATGTCGGAACGCCTGCGTCCGCCGAATTTCAAGGAAGGCTTCGACAAGATCACGATCGTCCGGGTAAAGGGACAGTCGGGGAGCTCTGTTGAGCCAGAGGTCGGCGGAGTTCAGCACGGAGCGGAGGCCGACCCGGAGGCCGCGCAGTAAGCAGACGAATACGGTAAGGGAGACAGAATGCCCACTCGAGGCGTCGAGTTCGCGAAGGTGAGCTATACGCCGGAAGGTGGGCTTCTTGTTTTGCGCGAGGTCTCGGTATCGCTTCCTGCGGGTTCAGTGACGGCTCTGCTGGGGCGCAGCGGTTCAGGCAAGACCACACTGCTGCGGCTGGTGAACGCTCTGGTGCGGCCGACCTCGGGCGAGGTGATGGTCGATGGCAGGCCTGTAGGAGCAATGCAGGCGCCGGAGGAACTGGTCAGTCTGCGGCGGGGAATTGGTTACGCGATTCAGGAGACCGGCTTGTTTCCGCACATGACCATTGAGCGCAATACCGCGCTCGGGCTGGAGCTGGAGGGAAGACCGCAGGGGGAGCGGGAACAGAGGAGCCGCGAGATTCTGGAGCAGGTGGGGCTGGATTTCGATCGGATACGGACCAGATTGCCCTGGCAACTTTCCGGCGGGCAAAGACAGAGAGTAGGCTTGGCCCGTGCGTTGGCGCTCGATCCTGCCGTGCTGTTGATGGACGAACCTTTTGGTGCGCTCGATCCACTGACGCGTGCTGAGATGCACGCTATGCTCAAAAGCCTTCTCGTACAGAAGCCGAGGACGGTTCTGATGGTGACTCATGACCTGAATGAGGCGCTGTTTCTTGCCGATCGCATCCTGATCCTTGCAGAGGGTGAGATCGTAGCCGACCTCGCTCCGGCAGAAGTGATGCGCTCCGAAAATCCTCATGTAAAGGATTATGTTTCTGCGGTAAACCAAATGATGTGGCAATGATTTCTATTCTGCAAAGATACGGCTGGGAGATCGCGAGGTTGACGTTCGAGCACCTGTGGCTCACTGTCAGCGCGATGCTGTTGGCCGTGGTCATCGGGCTGCCTGCGGGGATTCTGCTGACGCGGAGACCTCGCTGGGCGCGTCCGGTGATTGGGATAGCGAATGTCATCCAGACCGTTCCCAGTCTTGCGCTCTTCGGCCTGCTGCTGCCAGTGCCATGGCTGGGGGAGAATGCAGCCAGACTGGCCATTGTTGCGCTGACCGGCTATGCGCTTCTGCCGATTCTGCGCAATACCTATGTGGGAATTGAGAGCGTCAGTCCGGAGCTGATTGGCGTCGCCGATGCGCTGGGCATGACGGACTGGCAGAAGCTGCGGAAGGTGGAGCTTCCTATCGCAGCAAGCGTGATCCTGGCAGGGATACGGACTTCAACGGTCGTCTGCGTAGGCGTGGCGACGATCGCGGCGGCCATTGGAGCGGGTGGTCTGGGAGAGTTGATCTTTCGTGGCGTGGCGAGCGTAGACAATGGCCTGGTCCTCGCCGGGGCGGTTCCGGCGGCGCTGTTGGCGCTGGTGGCAGACGGTGGACTGGGCTGGATCGAGAAAAAGCTGGCGGTGCGCCAGTCATGAAAGATCGTCCTGCATTATGGACGAGGACCTTGCGGACCTTCTGTGGGCTGCTTTGCATCATGCTGATGTCGGCTGGTTGTGCTCCGCCTCGTTCTTCGCGGATTACGATTGGTGCGAAGAACTTTACCGAGCAGGTGGTGCTGGGCGAGCTGTTGGCGCAGGAGATTGAGGCCGTTACCGGACAGCCGGTAGACAGGCGGTTTTATCTGGCTGGAAGCTATCTCTGTCAGCAGGCCCTGATCAGCGGACGCATCGACGGGTATGTGGAGTACACCGGCACGGCGCTTACGGCGATTCTCAAACAGTCATTGCCTCCGATTGGGCAACGCGAGCAGGCCCGCGTCTTCAATACTGTGAAGCGGCTTTATGAGCAGCGGTATGACGTTCGCGTAGAAACGGGGCTGGGATTTCAGAATACGTTTGCGATGGTGGTCCGGTCCGACGATGCTAGAAAACTTCATCTGAGGACCATCTCAGACGCCGTTGCTCATGCGCTGCAGATGAAGCTTGGAGTTGGGTACGAGTTTGCAGAGAGGCCTGATGGGCTGCGCGGCCTGGAGCAAACCTACGGGCTGAAGTTCGATGGGGAGCCGAGGACGATGGACCTGGGCCTGCTTTACCGCGCGCTCACATCGGGCCAGGTGGATATGGTGGCGGGAAACTCGACGGATGGACCCATTAAGGCGCTGCATCTGGTCGCACTTGAAGATGACAAGCACTATTTTCCGCCCTACGAGGCAGTTCCTCTGATCCGCGAGGATTCTCTGAAGCGGCATCCGCAGATTCAGCTGGCGATGGACAGGCTGGCGGGAAAGGTCAGTGAAGACGAGATTCGGGAGATGAACGATGCTGTGGATGGTCAGCATCGGGATGTGGCTGAGGTGGTTCGAGAGTTTCGCCGCAGCAAGGGACTTTAGGTTTTCTGAGTAGGATAGGGAGTAGAGAGACGCGAGATCAGCATGGAGGTGCGGAAATGGCGCAAGAGCGGGTTGAGCCCTGGCTGCGGGGAACGTTGACCGACGTGGATGCCGTAAGGCGAGCCGTTTTGCATGCGCTGGAGCTGGCGGCGGAGGATGTAGCGCGCTGGTGCGATGGTTTGAACGGCGAGCAGATGGAGGAGCGGCCGCTGGGGCTGCCGACAGTAGGGTTTCACCTGCGGCATATCGCCCGATCTCTGGATCGTCTGCTGACGTATGCGGAGAATCAGCAGCTCTCCGAGCGGCAGTTGATGCTTTTGAAGACGGAAGACAAGGCTGTCGATCGTGAGGCGACTCTGATGGAGCTGGCTGAGGCGATCGAGGTTTCGACGAAGCGTGTGCTCTCCTTTTCAGAGAAGAGCTATGACCAGCCGCGCTTCGTCGGACGGAAGAAGCTGCCGACGACAGTTGGCGGTCTTCTGATTCACTGTGCCGATCATACGCAGCGTCATGTGGGGCAAGCGATCACAACCGCGAAGTTTGTGATCGCGTCGCGCGAAAGATAGAGCGGTTCTTGCCCCGGTTGGCTTGAGGATTGGTCCGTCTACGCCTGAGAGAAGTTAGAGGGAGGAACTCCGTATTCTGCCCGGAGGGGGCGTCGTTGCTCCGGGCAGAATACAGGAATTCTTCGCTTTGCTCAGAATGGCGACTTGCAAAGAGTTTCTTTGCGTTTGCTTTGCTCAGGATGGTGAATCGGAAGAGTAATTCTTCCTGGACACCTATCCGGTCATTTTATCGCTTGCGGTTGAGAAGGCCTCCCAGGACGCCACCTAACGGGTTGGACTGGTTCTGCTTGTTCTGGGTAGGTGTTTTGAAGGCGCTTGCTCCGCTCTTTATGGCTCCGTTGAGATTGGGAGCAAAAGTGGGATTCGAGGTCGTACCGCCAATCGCAACAGGAATTCCGTTGCGCAGCGCGGCAGTGGCGATTCCTCCCACACTGCCCGCAGCCCCGCCGTTTGGAATGAGGCCCATCAGCTGGCCGGCGATGCCACCGACACCAGGAGCGCTTCCTGCTTTTCCGGTTCCGACCAGGCCGGTGAGCTTAAGGATGACGTTATAGTTGAGCGCTCCTGATGCAGCCACGGTTCCCGCTCCTGTTGCTGTGCCAAGGGCCGGGACATCGAGCACAACATTGTCAGTGCGCACATTGCCGTCGACTACCCGGATATTGGCGCTGAGTGAGCGGATTGCCGTCATCGACCCTGTCTTGGCTCCAGTAAGTGCTGTGACGGTGGAGAGTTTGGAGCCGAGGTCAAATCCTGCGAGATTCGTGTTCTGAAGGCGGATGGGACCACTGATGATTGGGCTTGCCGTGGAACCCGTGACGTCGAGATTTGCGGTGAGGGTTCCTCCCTGCAGACGTGACCCGGTGGGCAGATGAACGCCGACGGAGGGAAGAAAGGACTGCAACTCGTCGATGGAAAGAGACTGACCCGAGACCTTGAGATTGAGGGCAGTCGTCGGTCCGCTGGTCTGATACGTCCCCTGCATGTTGACGACGGCGTGACCGATAGTGAGAGCGGCACTCTGGACCTGCCCAGTGAGCGTCTGCATATTCTGCGTGAGCGTCATCTGCAGATCGACTGGTTTTTGAGAGGGAGATCCATTGCGGGCAAGCTGAAGATTCTGCGCGTTTGCCGATAGGTTTGCGTTCAGTGTCCTGCCATCGGAGACCGCCTTCAGGTCAACATCGGCCAATCCGCTGACGCCGGTTTCGGAAGCAACCAGCCCACTCGATGCGAGGTCGATATGGTGCAGCGCGGCATGGGCGTTGAGAGGGGTGGATGCCGCATCGTCGTAGTTGATAGGACCTGCGGTTCCATCGGCGTTGAGAGAGCCCCCGCCAGGGATCTGCGCGGTGAGCTTGAAGGGAGAGGAGCCGGTCGGTGAGAGATTCGTAACCTCGGCATTGAGCTTCTGGTAGACAGCGGGTTTGGATTGCCCGGAGGTGAGCAGGGAGAGAGTTCCGTTTTTGACCTGGAGATGGTCCGCGACCATGGTGCTTAGCATGTCATTCTGATTGGGCTGTTTGGGCGGGACCGGCGCATTGGTCGGAGTGGCCTTACGGACGACATTGAGATTGGGAGTATCCACGACAAGGTTGGCGACGTGAAGCTGCTGCCCGTTCCAGGTGGCTTCGACGTCGATGGAGTTGATGGTGCCGGTGATGCCGGAACTTTGCTCAAGGAAGCCTGCGGCTACAGGGTCGAGGTGCTGGATGGAGAGTTTGGCTCCAAACGGCGTGAGCGATGCATCGGTCGCATTAATAGGACCGGCGTTGCCGTTCAGCGTAACCTTGCCATCGCCGGGGAGATGAGCTGAGACATTGAAGGGGAAGCTGCGGTCGAAGGCGAAGTTCTTCGCATTAAGGCTGACCTGGTCGTAAGTCCGCCTGATACCTGCTCCCTGACCGGTGGCAGGTTCGGTGGATACAGTCACCTCTCCATTGCTGATGTCGACATGGCCGACGGTGACGCCGGTCATAGAGCTGGATTGATCTGCCTTGGCAGGGGTTTTCGACGACGAAGAGCTTCCAATGGAGGAGTAGTTCCAGACGCCGTTGGCGTGACGGATCAGGTTGACTTTGGGTGCTTCGAGAGAAAAGCCGGTGATATGAATCTGCTTGCCGAAGATCAGAGGGATCATCTCGATATTGATCCGGACCTTTTGGGCCTGAAGGAATGGCTGGTTGCTAAAGGCAGGATCGTCGGAGACGGTGGCGTTCTGCGCGACGAGGCTGCCCGACCAGACCGAGAGGTCAAGCTGACCTAGCGTAATCTTGCGGCCGAGAGAGGCCGAGAGTTCGCTTTCGATGCGTGAACGGAAGCTATCGGCATTGAGAAACTGCGGAACGGCGATGGCTACCGCGATGACGAGGGCCAACAGACTGCCGAGGATAATCAGAAGAGTACGGTAACGGGATGCCATGAGCTATTCCTTTTTGGGATGAAGCTGAGCCCTATATCCTAGATGCGATGCAGTTTACCGGATGGCGGCTGCATAAAGCCGCGCCGCTATTTTCGAAGACGAAGGTTTATTTTTCCCATATTCATGTGGGCGGTCGAGACGAAGATAAACTGGGGGACGTGAAGAGGCTGGACTGGTTTGCCAATCAGCTGACCAGATGGCCCATCTTTTCGCGCTTGGTCTGCAGATAACGCTCGTTGGTGGGAACGGCGGGAATCTCAGCCGAGATGCGCTCTGTTACCTTGATCCCAGCCTGTTCCAGAGCCTCGACCTTGGCAGGATTGCTGGTGATGAGGCGAACGGCAGGAACTTTGAGGAGCTTGAGAATCTCGGCGGGAAGTTCGAACTCGCGGCAGTCTGCCTTGTAGCCCAGTTCAAGGTTTGCTTCGATGGTGTCGAGTCCCTGGTCCTGAAGTTCGTAGGCGCGAAGCTTGGCCATCAAGCCGATTCCACGACCCTCCTGCTGCTCGTAAAGAAGGATTCCTGAACCTGCTTCGGCGATCGTGGCGAGAGCCAGCTCTAATTGCTGACGGCAGTCGCAGCGCAGGGAATGAAAGACATCTCCGGTAAGGCATTGCGAATGAATGCGGACGATGGGAGGGGCGCTGTGGATGTCGCCCATAACAAGCGCGACCGCGCCTTCGATGCGTTGGCCGGAAACAGGCAGAGTGTCGTTGCAGGGCTCAGGATTATCCGTGATTCCTTCGAATCCGAGAATCCTGAAGTGTCCCCAGCGGGAGGGGAAGTCTGCATCGGCGACCTTATGGACGGCGGTAAAAGGCATCTCTCTTTGATTATACGGTTACTGTTCTCCTCTATTGGATTCGCCAGCCGACGATACGATGCAAAGGCGTAGAGTAAGGACGTGGCGCAGATCTCGCAATCTTTGATCCTGATAACCCTGCTGGTGGAGCTTGGTGTGGCCGCGGCGGTCTCAAGCTCGCTGGCGCGCTCGAAGAGGTTCAAGGATGCTCTGCTGGCCTCGCGAAGGACGTCGCGGCAGCGATATCAGCTGGTCGCCATGATCTGCGCACCCCTGGTCCTGGGTGTCCTGGTCAGGGTCAAGGTGCCGAACTTTCTCGCGGCTGACCTCTCCTTTCACACGACGCTTCTGGTGGGTATCCTGCTCGGCCCAGTGTCGGCGATGGCCGGTGGAACGGCGCTGGCCATTCCGGCGTTGTTGAACCACGAGTATTGGGCGCTGCCGGTGAACCTGGTCATTGCTGCTGTGGCCGGCACGTTCGTGCGCTTCGCGGATCCAGAGGACGTCTGGTCGTTTTCCCCCATGATCGATCTCAGCATCTACCGGTGGATCAGGAGAAATCTGCAGCGACCTCACCTGGATCGACAGGTGCTTCTGCTGGTCATGATTGCCGGCATGCAGTTCTGTGCAAGCATGATTTCGTGGTTCAGGCCGCGGCGTTACTTCAGCCTGCATTCCGGCGAGTGGTGGGTGGAGCTGTTGATCTGCGCCAATGCGCCGATCGTGGTTGGAATTCCGCTGAAGATCTGGAACGCGATCCGGGTGGAGCGGCAGTTTGAGGAGCAGGGCCGCCTGCTGCTGGAAGCTCGCCTGGACGCGCTGCAGCGCCAGATCAACCCGCATTTTCTGTTCAATACGCTGAATTCGATCACCTCGCTCGTGCGCTCACAGCCGGAGCTGGCGCGCGAGATGATTGTGAAATTGGCGAATATTCTGCGCGTGCTACTGAAGGACCGCGAGGCCTTCGTCCCCTTCCGGGAAGAGCTTGCCTTCACCGACGACTATCTGGACATTGAAGTGGTGCGCTTTGGAGCAAAACTGCGGGTCGTAAAGGAGATTTCACCAGAGACGCTGGACGTCATGGTTCCCGGCATGTTATTGCAGCCACTCATAGAGAACAGTATCAAGCACGGACTGGAACCGCGAATCAGCGGGGGAACAATCACGCTGCACAGCAGAATCGACGAAGACGGCATGCTGGTGATTGAAGTTGAGGATGACGGGGTGGGGATGTCCATTGAGAGGAACGACGTATCTGGCGCCGAGGCGCTGGTGCGGCAGGGCGCAGGCATCGGTATGAAGAATGTTCGCGAGCGGATGGAGGTGCAATATGGCGGTTCCGCAAGTGTGGAGATCAACAGTCGTCCCGGCAGGGGCACCAAGGTAACGTTGAGGATGCCGATGCTCGAGTCCAGCATGTGGTCCCAGAGCGGAATGCATATGCTGGAGGCCGCCGTGAATGTGATGGATGATGTGATCAGTCGCGCGACTCGCGCACGTAGTTGAGCCGGTATGAAGGTGGGATTTCGTAAGAGGAATGCAAACCGCAGATCCTTCGACCGTGCATCTCGCGATAAGGCTGCGAGATGCTTCGCTCAGGATGACACCTTCAATCAATTGTTGCGATTAAGCTTTCCAGTCAAATTTAGCCAGTCCGGCGTGTTCATACCGACGCGGTTTAGATAATCCATCTTGTGCGGCGATCAAGCATTCATTGGTTGCGATCAAGTACGCGCTGGTAGTACGCCTCGTAGAGAGGAATGATGCGGGTGGTGCAGAAGTTCTCCTGTGCAGTGCGTCGCGCCGCCTGTGACATCTTCTGAAGGCGGACGGGATCGTTGAGGAGCGCGATGGCAGCCTCCGCCATCGCGGCTACATCCCCGATCTTGAAGAGCATGCCGTTAGTGCCGTGATCGATCAGTTCGGGCACCCCGCCGACGCGGGTAGCGATGGCGGGCACCCCACAGGCCATCGCCTCCAGGGCGGCCAGGCCGAAAGATTCCATCTGGCTGGGCATCAGCATCAGGTCAGCCAGAGGGAGAAGATCGTGGACGTTGTCCTGCTTCCCCAGAAAATGAATCCGGTCCTGTATGCCATGCTGTAGCGCGAGATGTTCGGCGGCGCTGCGGTCCGGTCCATCTCCAATCAGCATCAGGCGTGCGGGTAAAGTCTTCGCCACGCGCGCGAAGACCTCGACGACATCGAGGACTCGCTTGACTGGGCGGAAATTGGAGAGATGCACGAAGAGGTGTTCGCCAGGCTCGGCAAAACGCGGACGCATCTCGGAGACTACTTGAGGTCGCGGGGCGTACAAGTCGCAATTGACGAAGTTGCGGATGACCTCGATCTCGCTATCGATGCCGAAGGCCTCGCGCGTCCGATCGCGCAGGTGCGATGAGATGGCCGTGACTCCATGGGAGCGTTCGATGCCGAAGCGAGTGATGGGGAGGTACGACGGATCAAGGCCGACGAGGGTGATATCGGTTCCATGCAGCGTGGTGATGAATGGCAGACGGCGGCGGCGCTCGACGATGGAATGTGCCTCAATCATCTGGCTGGCAAGCAGGGCGCTGACAGAGTGTGGAATGGCGTAATGGACGTGCAGGAGATCGAGCGAGTAGAAGTCCGCTACCTCAGCCATGCGGGTCGCCAGCGCGAGATCGTAAGGGGGATATTCAAAGAGAGGATAAGTGGAGGCGGAGACCTCGTGGAAGTGGATATTGGTTTCGCGCCCGGTGAGGCGAAAGGGCTGTGATGAGGTGATGAAGTGGACCTGGTGGCCGCGTGCTGCCAGTTCAATGCCCAGCTCCGTGGCGACGACGCCTGAGCCGCCGTAGGTGGGATAGCAGGTGATGCCGATCTTCATGGATGCTCCTGGATGCCTATGGGGCAGATGCGGTCAGCAGGACGGATGCCACCCAGCCGCCTGCCGTCTCGAACGCAATGCAGTTACGAGGATAGCCCGTAATCCGTTGCGGCGAGGTTACCGAAATGGATGAGCCGCGGCGGATTTGGTTGCGCCAATGCTGCGGGAATGACGGAAAGCAGAGCCTCCATTTCGACCTCGCGGTGATCTCGAAGCCGGGTTGCGACGCGAGCAAGGTCAGCATCGTTGTAGCCGGGGTGGCAGACGAGTTCGAAGTCGCCTTCGGCGGGGATGGTCCTTATGATCTCGGCAAGCGTTGCTGGATTGAGGTTGCCGGTCGCGGAGACCCCGAGGGCTCCGTGGGTGGTGACGATGGCGCCTTCGCGAAGCGCAGTATGGCGTTCGAATGCTGGACGAAGCTGGTTGAGGATACGAATCTGCGTGCGGCGCTTCAGGCCTGCGTGTGTGAGTTTCTGGGTAATCGCGGACTCGAAGGGATTGCGTATGGCGCGGATGCCTCCACGCTGAAGAACCTTGAGCAATGGGCGGGTCACCTGAGGAAACAGGTGTGTGTGCTTGTGGGTGTCCGCATGGGTGATGGAGAGACCGGCGAGCTGAAGTCTCTCGATCTGAGCCTCGGCTTCGCGCTCGATGTCGGCCTCGCTAATCTGGCCGCGCAGCAGTGCTTGTACGAAGGAGAGGAGAGAGGGACGGAAGCTGCGTCCGTCTGCGCCGATCAGTGAGGGGATCTTTGCAGGATCGGATGCCGGCACTCCGTCGGTGAGAACGACATGACATCCTACGCCCAGTGAGGGAGTCTGTCGGGCGGTCTGCACGGCGTCTTCAAACGCGGCGCCGGTTGCCATCAGGGTTGCGGAGGTCAGTACGCCTGCGCTGTGAAGCGATGCGATGGAGCGATTGATCCCCTTGGTAAGCCCAAAGTCGTCGGCGTTGATGATGAGGCGGGACGGCATCAATTTCGTCGTGGCCGGCCGCGATGCAAACTTGAGACGCACACCGGCTATCAAAATTCACTTTAGCAGGCTATGAGATAGCGGCCTAACTGCTTGTTGTTCCCGGCCGCATCGATACCATCCTTGTGGAGTGGATACGGTTCTGGCGGTGGACCTCGCGGATGGCCACCAGGAGCATGCCCGAGAAGGTAATCACAACCAGAACGGCGGCGCGAAACCCGTGGAGTTGGCTCGAGTCGCCGGAGAGCATCGCGAGGCCCAGAAAAACGAAGAAGAGGTGGGCGCAGAAGACTTCAAGGGACGCTTTCCCTAGAGTCAGAAATGGCTCGATGCTGATGATCCGTTTGACGATGCGACGCGATCCATAAAGGAAGATTGCGAAGGCAGCCAAATTCAGCAGGCGTAGCGGTCCTATCTGCCATTTATCGAGCTGCATCCCGAACGTCTGGGGGGTCAGGTGATGGCCGAACCACTCCTGACGCACACCCATGAAGAATAGGCACACGATCACGGAGGCCAGATACATCGTGTATGGCAGACGCGGCATGCTGAGCTTCCGTTCCGCGATGGAGGCCCCGAACCACAGCCCCAGAACCCAGACCAGCTGCCATGCGAATAGATTGAAGGCGCCGGTCTCCTGCAGAGGAACCTGCAGATGCGTGACTTTGACCAGGAGATCATGAGACCAGGCTTTAAGCCCGAACTGCGCCAGCAACCAGAGGGAGCCGCTACCGGCGAGAATCCATCTCCAGCCGTTGCGTGCAGCAAATGACAGGAGCAGAGGTGTAGCGAACATGAAGAGGATGTAGATGGGGAGAATATCGAGCAGGGGCGGGCAATAGATCAGTAGAAGCGAAGAGACAATGGCTGAGAAGGGGTGCGCAAGATAATAGTTCAGCAGGTTGACCAGCGCCGGCCGGTGAGCGTGCGCGGCTACCCTGGCGGCTACAGTGAAGGCAAACAGCAGCATGAAGAGGTGATAGCCGTAGATTCTGAACGTGCGTTTCCAGATACGCTGTTGCATCTGGTGGGGGTCTTTTCGCGCCCGGCGAATGGAGACCAATGCCAGCAAAAGAGCAGAGAGAAAGACGAAACCTTCAGCTGAGGAGACGAAGCCGAACGGTTGATTGACGTAGTCGCTTAGCCGGGTGGGCAGGTGATTGATCGTCATCCATACCAGGAAGAAGCCGCGCAGAGCGTCAAGCTCCGGACGCCGGCGGGAAAATCCGGCGGGAGGGGCCAAAGTCGTTGCTGTCGGTTCTACTTCGGTTGCCACCGGCTGCGCTCCTGTCCTTTATATGACGCTGACTGGCAGCGGAGGTTGCGGAACCGGATGTTCCTCTTAAGAGGATGCGACCATAAAGACATCTAATGATGGTGGAGGCTAGGGAATGGTCCTGAGAACGATAAGCAGCGAGTGGATTATCTGTCCTGGCTGCGGGAAAAAGCACGGCGAATGCTCTGACTGGGTGAAGAGTATGCCGCACCGGGAGCTTTGCTCCTGTGGAGCGGAGATGCTGTGCTGGTTAGAGACAGAGATTACCTATCATGCAGAGATGCAGGGCGGCTCGGAGAAGGGAGACGAGAAGCGTCGGAAGAAGAAATCGAAGAAGAAAGATGGGAAAAAGAAAAAAAAGAAAGATCGTAAGAAGCGCTAAAGTGGGCGACGCTCGCGTGGCCCACATTCTCTGGCTGAGTCGATCTTCAAAGAATGTGGGCACAGCGGCTGGTTAATGGTTAGTTGCAGCAGTTACTGCCGCTACAGCAGGAGGGTTGATCACAACACATAACGGCAGTTGCGGCTTGTGCCGAGAGCGATAGAAACAGAACGGCTAAAACTGCCAGTGAAAATGACTTGAATTTCATAAGAAGAATCTCCTTTTTGAGCAAGCGATTGATGGATATCGCATGCCGTCTCTCGGCATGCTGCTCATGGGGATAGGAGATACTTCTAAATGCGAAGATCGTCTTTGAGAGCAAAGACTGTACGTCGATATCGGAGTCCCGGAGTTAATTCGCAAATCGACGCAGTTATAGTCGGACTCGGGCGATGCCTCGCTGTATTCGAAGCCTGCGCAACAGGCCGGGATTGCTCCTGTTCACTTTTATCCTTTGACGCAATCGGTGCTGAGATGCTGCAACTGGGGCACGATACGTTCGAAGTATTTGCCGGCGGCGGGCAGCAGGGCGCTCGTTCGGGCTGACAGAGCGGAAACTCAGCGGAGGTGTGCTCAGCAAAAGCCGCCGTCGTAATCCACAGGCAGGCCAATAGGAGGGCCAGCAGGCGGCGACGATGGCTGAGTTGACTCACACTTAGACTTTAGCGCCTTCGCGAATGGAGAGCAATCGCACCGATGCTGTGAAATCACCTGTCAGGGGTGAATGGTGGGCAGAGAGGGACTCGAACCCCCGACATCCTGCTTGTAAGGCAGGCGCTCTAACCAACTGAGCTATCCGCCCACGTTTCAGGTGGGACTTGATCAGTGTATGAGAGTGAGGCGGTAGATGCAACGTGCGCGATCGAATCCACGGTGCAATTGCCATGCGCTCGTCTTCCCGGTATTGTCATCCCTTGTGTGGTTCTACCAACGTTTGAGGGAGAGGAAGCGGCAAATTCATGGGGATTCGTTTGCACTTTTGGGGAGCAGCACGGACAGTCACGGGCTCATCGCACCATCTGGAGTGCGCAGGTCGACAGATTCTGCTGGATTGCGGGCTCTTCCAGGGCAGGCGGCAGGATGCCCAGGAGATCAATCAGCATCTGGCGTTGACTCCCCAGGAGCTTGCCAGCGACGATGGAAAGGCACTGAGCGCGGTCGTGCTGTCGCATGCGCATATTGATCACAGCGGGAATCTTCCTGGCCTTGTAAAGCAGGGCTATCGTGGCCCGATCTATACCACGTCGGCGACCATCGACCTGTGCGACCCCATGCTGAAGGACAGCGCGCATATCCAGGAAGGCGATGCGGATTTCATGAACCGGCGTCGCTTTCGCCGCAGAATGGTGGGAGTTCCCGAGGGAGCTGAGCCATTTGCCCCGCTTTACACGCAGGATGATGCAGAGCAGGTGATGCGACAGATGCACGCCGTGAAGCTGCACGAGCCCACGCTGCTGGGGGGCTCGACCAAGGACGAAGGCTTCCGGGTGACGCTCTCGAACGCCGGCCACATGCTTGGATCGGCCTGCGTGCTGGTTGAGGCGATGGAGAAGGGACAAAAAACCAGGCTGCTGTTCTCCGGCGATGTAGGTAGAAAGAACCTTCCCATCATTCAGGATCCTGATGAGGCGCCGATAGCTGACTACCTGATTATGGAGAGCACCTACGGGAACCGCCTTCACCAGCCGCCCGGTCCGGTGAAGCAGAAGCTAGCCCGGCTGGTAAAGCGCGTCGCGGCCCGCGGTGGCAGGATCATCGTTCCGGCGTTCGCCGTCGAAAGGACACAGCAGCTGGTCATGCTTCTCCATCAGCTCACAGAGGAGAAGCAAATCCCAAATATTCCGATCTTCGTCGACAGCCCCCTGGCTACCAAGGTGACAGAAGCTTTCAAAACCCATACCGAGGATTGGGACCAGGAGATATGCAAGTTCTACCGCGAAGGCGTTGATCCATTTCAGTGGAGCAATCTCAAGTACACCCAGACCGTGCAGGAGAGTAAAGCGCTGAACGACCTGCGAATGCCCTACATCGTGATGTCGGCCTCCGGGATGTGCGAGGCCGGAAGAATTCTCCATCATCTGAAAAATGGCATTGAAGATCCGCGAAATCTGATCCTGATTACCGGTTATCAGGCGGCCAATACCCTGGGCCGCAAGCTGGTGCAAAGACTTCCGGAGGTCAACATCTTTGGCGAACCCATGCGGCTGCGCGCCGAGGTGGATTCCATCGGAGAACTGAGCGGTCACGCGGACCAGGCCGAGTTGCTCTCGTGGATGGAACCCGTAGTGAAGGGAGTGAAAAAAGTCTTCCTGGTGCATGGGGAGCCACAAGCGCAGGACGCGCTAAAAGAAGAGATTGAAAAGCGCTATAAGGTTGAGGTGGCCTGCCCGGCTCGTGGAGATCGGTTTGAGGTGAACTAGTTTCCGGGGCTTGAAGCCCTCCTGGCGCGGCTCAGAAGTTCGGAATCTCGAAAGGCCTCCGTCCCTCCGGGCCGCAGTGTTGAGATGCCTGCGGCCTGATTTCCTGCCCGGGCGCAGGCCTCCAGTGACTCTCCTTTGACGAAGCGCGAGAGAAAACCGGCATCAAAGCTGTCGCCTGCGCCGATGGTATCGACAGGCTCGACCTTGTCAGTGGGAATCTCCCATCGTTCAATGCCACGCTGCACGATCGCGCCTTGAGCACCGCACTTGACCGCGACGATTGGGACGCGCTCCGCAAGCCAGTGGATCGCCTGGCTAAGATCCTCCGTGCGGGCCATTCTGCGGGCTTCGTCTTCGTTCGGCAGAAGCAGGTCAATCTCAGGCAGCATGGCGAGGAAGGATTCGCCCCACAGGTCTTCCGGATCGTCATTGGTATCCAACGACACAGACATGCCTTGCTCGCGAAGGTTTCGGCATAATCCGGGGAGGCCGCTCTGCAGGTTCTTTTGCAGGAAAAAGGCGGAGACGTGGAAGTGCCTGGCCTGAAGAAGATAGTCCACGTTCAGCTCTTCGGTACTGAGATCCGCCAGTGTCCCCAGATAAGTGAGAATGTGCCGTGAGGAACCATGATGCAGCAGGATCGTAACTCCGGTCTGGCTGCCGTCCGTCGTCTGAATGCAATGCGAGAGATCGACGCCGGCCTGGTGGAGGCGATCAAGCGCAAGCACTCCCATCTCATCGCGGCCAACTTTGCCGATCATCCCCACCTTGCTTCCAAGCGCGGAGAGATTATGCGCGAGAATGGCAGAGGAGCCTCCGAGCGTGAGCCTGAAGTCGCTGGCGAGAAGCTCGCGCTCAAGTGGCATCTGCTGCGGAAGCCCGTAGAGGATGAGGTCAAGGTTGATGTCGCCGGCGATCGTTACGTCGAAGCTCTTCATTCGGGAGACTAGAGTGTGACGACGCGGCTGAGGTTGCGGGGATTGTCGGGATCGAGCCCCCTGGCGAGACCGCGATAGCTTCCAAAGAGCTGGCCCCATACGACGTACACAATGAGTCGGGCGATCTCGGGGACGTTCAGTCCGAGCTCGATCAGAAGATCTGCAGAGTCCCGGAGTGTGTTTGAAGCCTTGTTGGTTACCGCCATCGTCGACGATCCCAGAGACTTCATCTCACGCAGCACAGCTGCCTCCTGATCGAGACCACCTTCTGAGATAAGTGCGCCGACCAGCGTTCGAGGACCGGCAATGGATTTAGGCCCATGGCGAAACTCGAGCGTATGGAAGTACTGCGCATAGGTGCTGGAAGATTCCATGACCTTCAGGGCCGTCTCCGACGCAATCGGATAGAGAGGGCCTTGTCCCAGGAAAGCGACATCGTCGAGTTCTGTCTTGGCGAAGGCCTCAACCCTGGGAGAGTAAATATCAAGCAGGCGGCGCAACTCGCCGGGCAGCGTCTTCAGGGCATCGAGAAACTCCTGCTTTCCTGCAAGCGTTGCTGCCATATATTGCAGGCCGAGCAGCATAGAGGTGAACGAGGACGTCATGACCGTGCTCTTTTCGACCACGGGCATCTTCAGCAGCCGGGGCGTCATCTCTTTCAGCTCGTGACCATCGCAGGTTACACCGAGGAACGAGATTCCCTGTGATTGCAGGTATTCGGCGACACGCAGGATCTCCGAGGTATGCCCCGAGCGTGAGATCAGGACGGGGAAGTAGGACCGCTGGCTATAGGGCAAGGCCAGAGCCGGAAACAGCAGGATCTCTGAGGCGGGAATGGCGCGGGTCGGTACATTTAGCAGAAGCCCGAGGCTGCACGCTGCCGCCTGCGCAAGGTAGTAGCTGGTTCCGCAGCCGACAAAGACCCACTCTGCACTTTCCGGCTCGCGTCCTGCGACCAGTCCGCGAAGGTTCGTCTCCTGCAATGCCGCCAGAGAGTCGTTCCAGACCTGAGGTTGATTGTGAATCTCGCTCAACGTCTGCACGTCCTGATGCATAAATGCCAACCTCCACCTTGGGTAAAGCCTACCCCATGTTTCTCATGATACTTAAGAATCGAAACTAAACGTAATCAAAAGAAAGTTTAATCGATTTGCCCGCTGATTCATGCCAGAATTACCTCTATTCCGAAGCTCGTCAAGGCTTCCAGGTCCTCCTTCGAGATCTGAGTATCGGTAATGATCGTGTGTATCGCAGATGGTGAAACGATCTTTGCCAGACTCCTGCGGCTGAACTTGGTCGAATCGCATACGGCGATCACCCGGCGCGAGGCCTGTACCATCGCTCGATTGACACGTGCCTCAAGCACATTCGGAGTTGTAATTCCTGCGACGGGATCAAATCCATCCACTCCGAGAAAGAGGATGTCTGCGCGGATCTCATGAAGCATATCTTCTGCGGAAGGGCCGACGATGGAAAGCGCATTCTTCCGCATGGGGCCGCCCAGCAGAATGATCTCGAAATTGGTACTGGCGAGGTCGGCAGCTATGTTGACGCCGTTGGTGACAATGGTCAGTTTGCCAAAGCGGCGAAGTGCCTGGGCGACGGCGGTTGTCGTCGTTCCTGAGTCGAGCAAAATGCACTCGCCCTCTCGGACCAGCGTGGCTGCGGCCTCTGCGATGCGCTGCTTCTCCTTCCAACGCTGAAGATGCTTTTTATCCACCGGAGGATCGAGCAGTGACAAGTGTTGTGCGGCGAGTGCTCCGCCATGAGTACGCTTCACGAGACCGCGACTCTCCAGGTTATCGAGATCCTTGCGAATGGTGATGCGTGAGATTCCCAATGCTTCGGAGATCTCCGAAACAAGCACGCGCCCGTCTCTTTGAATCTGGGATAGAACATGCTGACGTCGTTCTTCGATCAGCATGGAACTGCCTCGCTTGTTTGGGCGCCGCGTTGTTTTCATTGTCACGTGCAATCACTGAAGTAAGGGGCCCAGAACCCAGAATAGATGGTTCGAAGATCGTAGGCCACATTTTTTGCAGGATGGCGTATCCCCGCCGGGCGAAAAGGTTATCTTTGCTGGAGGTGGAGTTTTCCGCATGGCCGAACTGAACGACAAATTTGTAAGTATGGTGACCGCAACCGCCCATGTCGATCTGCGATTGAGCGACTTCCAACCGCGCTCGTGTCTGAGCCTGGACGAGCATACGGTCCTGACGTCGCGGTTTCCGGCGATTGATTATCACAACCACCTCGACTCAACCGATCCTCGCGAGGTGCTTGCCATCATGGATCGGTGCGGGGTTGAGCATGTGGTCAATATCACCATGCAGGTAGGACAGGCCGCACTCGATATGATGGATCGCTTTCACAAGGCGGCGCCTGGAAGATTCTCCTCTATCGGGTGGATGGACTGGAGCGGAGCCGGTCGCAGTGACTTTGCCGCAGTGACAATCGAGCGCCTGAAGCGAATGGTGGATCACGGCGCCTGTGGGATCAAGTTCTGGAAGGATCTGGGACTAACATTGCGCAACTCTGACGGCAAACTTTTACGTATTGACGATGAGCGCTTCGCGCCGATCTTTGCCGCCTGTGGAGAGCTTGGCCTGCCAGTGATGTTTCATACTGCGGACCCTACAGCTTTTTTCGATCCCATCGACCAATTCAATGAGCGATACGAGGAACTTGCCGCGCATCCAGATTGGAGCTTCCATGGCTCGCCGGTCTCCAAGCGCGAACTTTTGGAACAGCGCAATCGCGTGATAGCACGGCATCCGGAGGTGACCTTTGTAGGAGCACACTGCGCCGAATGCTCAGAGGATCTTCGCTTTTTGGCGCAGCAGCTGGATGCGCTTCCTAATCTCCAGGTTGACATCAGCGCGCGAACTCCCGAGCTTGGCCGGCAACCTTACAGCACGCGCGAGTTTTTTCTGAAGTACTCGGACCGCATCTTATTCGGAACTGACCTATTGCCAGACGACAACATGTATCGCCTCTACTTCCGTTTTCTCGAGACGGCAGACGAGTACTTCGAATACCCGTCGCACGCCTCAAGGCAGGGCCGCTGGAACATCTACGGGATCTTTCTTCCTGACGATGTTCTGCGTAAGGTATACCGCGAGAATGCGCTGAAGTTGATGCCGCACCTGCGCTAGCGAGACACTGTCCGGCGGAACGGAAAGAGCACCCGCAGACGGGAATCACGCAGCCAGAGACCGGCCCAGGCCAGAATGCTGAACAGAACGGGAACAAGGCTGGGCAGCACGGCCTGGCCTGATCGCAGGTTCACGGCGGTCGCTCCTCCCATGTATCCCGTCACTAGCACAGCCCCAAAAAACGACGTGGCAGGAAACAGGTAGAGGGCCGTGCACACGATCTCGATATAACCAAGGAGATGGATGTGGTGCGGCGGGAACATTGGTGGTGGCGATCCAGTTTTGGGAACATAGGTGAACTTCACCACGGCCGTCAGGAGAATCAGCAGCGCCGCAAGAGCCGTGAGGATATACCCGGTTACAACAGATCTTTTCGACGAGTGTCCAGCCTCTGAACGGCTGGTGAATGGGAATACCTCGCGCAGGCTTCTGTCGAGCAGCCATATCCCTCCCCAGATAAAGAGCGCAATGTAGACCGGAAAGAGCGTATGGGTGAACAGGGGATTATCGACGCGCAGGTGGAGTGCGATTGCACCTCCAAGGTATCCGGTAAGGAGCAACGCCCCCAGCACGGCTGTCGCCGGAATGGCGTACAACAGGGTACAGATGAGTGCAACCACGGCGATTGCGTGAGTCAACTGCATCGGAAACTGAAGTTGCGCCTGTGCCTGCGCCACTTGCGGCGATGAGGTGAACTTGATCGAAGCGTCCATCAACATGAAGAGAATGCTGAGAACGATGAGGGCATAGCCGATGGAATTGCGACGCTTTGACGGTGCGTAGGTCTCGATTTCAACGGTCATAGGGGTGATCTTTCTTTTCTAGAGTGGTTGGAAGGCGGGCGGCGATGTCTCGGAGCATTGCCGCCCTCGGGATCAGCTCTGGCGAGATTCGAGCTCAGTGCGCAGACGTTCTTCACTCGCCCGAAGCTCCGGCGTCAGCTCCGAGCCGAAATCGTCCAGCTCGAAGATCTGCCTGATCTCAATTTCACCTTCCTCGTTCGAAGAGCCGGGGCACCGCTTCACCCATTCGATGGCCTCTTCTTTGCTTTTGCACTGCCAGATCCAGAAGCCGGCGATCAGCTCTTTGGTTTCTGCAAAGGGGCCGTCCATCACCATCCGTTTGTCTCCGCTGAAGCGAACTCGTGTACCTTTCGAACTGGGATGGAGTCCCTCGCCTGCGAGCATCACGCCGGCAGCGACGAGTTCTTCATTGAACTTGCCCATCTCTTCCAGGAGCTTCTGGTCCGGCATGGCTCCAGCTTCTGAGTTGGGAGTGGCCTTAATGATGATCATGAATCGCATTGCACTTCGTTCCTTTCGCGGGTGAGAGTTTGTTGTTCAGGATGCTCTTCTGTTGTCCGGTTGCATCTCTGTCAGTCCGGCAGCTGCCTTCTGGACGTCAGGAGGAAAGTCGGCGAGCTCCTGCACCTGGCGTATCTCAATGGTCTCGTTGGCAGAGGCAGGGCAGCGTTTCGCCCACTCGATTGCCTCTTCGCGTGACCGGACCTGGATCATCCAGTAGCCGCCGAGCACTTCTTTCACTTCAGCAAAAGGGCCGTCTGTCACGTGCGGTTTTCCGTCCTCGAAGGTGACGCGCGCTCCGGTCGACGGTGGATGAAGACCGTCGAGCGCCAGCAGGACTCCTGCTTTTTTCAGGGATTCGTTGTACTTCATCATTGCGGTTACTGCTTCGGCGCTTGGCATCGTGTCCGGAGCTGCACTCTCATATCCTTTAGGGATCATCAGCATCATGAATCGCATGTTTGGCTCCTATACGGTTTGTGCCTGATGGCTCAGCTTGATGGACTCGATACAGTTGTCGGAGTCGTGAACGAGACGGATCTCGACCTCGCCATCGCCGGCGATCTCGAGAAACTCGCGGGCTTCTGCGATGGCCTCCTGCTTCGAGTTCGCCCGGTAGAGGGCGAATCCGGCGATCAGTTCCTTCGCCTCGGCGAATGGCCCATCCGTTACGTTGAGTTTCCCATTGCTCAACCGAACCTTGGCGCCGTTGCAGGTGGGACCGCAGCCCTCGGTCGCAAGCAGCTTGCCTTCTTCGATCTTCCGCTGGATAAGATCGCCCATGCGGGCCATCATCTCTGGTGTGGGTGGGAGGCCAGCCTCCACGCTGGCCACATCTGCGGGGCGGTACAGCATAAGAAATCGCATCTTCTGTAACCTCTGTGTGTCTGTGGTGGCTGGGCTATGCGTTTGGTTCGTTGCAGTTGATCATCCAGGCGATTCCGAACTTGTCGGTGAACATCGCGAAGCGCGTCGCCCAGAACGTCGGCTGGATCGGCATCGTCACCTTGCCACCGGCAGAGAGCTCGTTGAAGATGCGCTCGGCCTCGGCGTTCTGGTCGACCTGCAGGCTGACGGAGAAACCCTGGGGTGCCTTGTAGTGCTCCGGCGGGGCATCGGAGGCCATCAGAACGGCGTCACCTACGGTCAGGCGGGCATGCATGATCTTGTCGCGCCATTCTGGAGCGGTGTGCTGCTCGGCGGGAGTTCCGGCGTGGGGGAGCATCGCCTCAATCTTGCCCTTGAGGACACGCTCGTAAAACTTGAAGGCTTCTTCACAGTCGCCTTTAAAGAAGAGATAGGGTTGAATCTGCATGGTCAATCTCCTTCACATAAGAAAGCGGTTTTTTCTGCCGCTTTACATACTCGTCGAATGGAGACGACGGAAATCGACACGTCCTCACAAAAAATAGAAATATTTTTGCGAGAAGTTTGCGTAATTATCCGACAGTAGTCGTCTGCAGGTTCTTTTCTGCATCCGACGCCATGGTCTTCGATGCGTGTTTCGTCAGCTCCTCTGCGTAGTCGGCCGGGAAATCAGATGCCTCAATGAGCTGGCGGATCTCGACCTCAACGTCGCACTCACCCGTGAGGGTAGGGCACTTCTGCGCCCAGGCGAGAGCCTCTTCTCTGGAAGGGACGTTGATTACGATGAATCCGGCGACAAGTTCCTTTAGCTCGGTGAAGGGGCCGTCCACCACAGTCTGCTTGCCCTTATTGATGACGATCCGGGAGGAGTTCGCACTGGGCTGCAACCACTCACCGCCCAGCAGAATGCCAGCATCGCGCATGGATTGGTAGTAGTTTCCGATAGCGCCAAGAAGTTCTTTGCTCGGCAGACCTGCACCCTGTTCCATCTGCTTGTCGGCTTTGCGAAGGATCATGAATCGCATGTTGAGTTCCCCCGGCGACGATTTTACGTGGATGGAAATACGGCTCAAATGCGAGTTCTATCAGGCGAAGGTTTTGGGTCTCAAATATGTGACCAGTGACGCCACTTAACTTCTGAGCTATCGCGCTAACCGCTCAAGATGCCGGAACCCGCCGGTTGCGATAAACATCGTCAAAAACACTGACAGGTTATAGCTGGCATGCACCAGTGCCGAGCTGGCGACCGATCGTGTGCGGACGCGGACGGCGGTCAGGACCAGTGAGACGCAGAAGAGGACGAAGACAGCGATCCATGTATGTCCCAGCTGCTGGCCGTGAATCAGCGCGAAAAAGATGCTGGAGAGGATCGCCGAGAAGATGATGGAGGCCAGCGTCAGGTTGGTGGTATTGCGCCAGTGTTCGTGCGCTGCGGGAGTCCGGGGCAGGCAGAGCCAGTCATAGGCGATGGCAAAGGCTGGGAAGAGAAAGCCGCGGAAGGCGATCTCTTCAAACATGGGAGCAAGCAGGGTACCGAAAGCCGCGACCACCCAGACATCGGATGATGTGCGGAAGAAATCGTCCATCGGGATCGATTTCGGCACGGGAATCAGCGAAGAGAGGGCCTGCACGATGAAGCCGATGAGAAGACCGATCGGGATCAGCTTGAAGGCGTTGCGCCGCGCAGTTGCGAAGTTCCACTGGATTCCGTTGCTGAAGGAGCGCTGCCAGAGCAGAGGAAAAAACAGCCAGGAGGCGGCCAGCGTGAGGACATAGCTGACGGCCTCGGCGGCGATCAGCAGCTTGGGATGTGCTGCGGCAACGCCCGTCCTGTGCGGATCGGCCACCGGATGCGCCAGCCCCAGCAGAGAGACCTGGGCGATCATCAGCAGCAGAAATGTCAGCGCGACGAAGAGGATCGCGTGGCCGATGTGAGGAACCCGCGCTGGAACCCCGGGGCCGCGAGCGTCCGAGGGGGGAGGCGCCTGGATTACGATGGCCTCTCCGTTAGGAGACATCGCGACATCAGCGGGAGCCTGCGGCTGTGAAAGGTCGCGGTGCAGATCGTCAGGCTGCGGAGGTGTAGCAGGTTGGCTCATGCCTTCTTCTTTGTTGATTTTGCAGTCTTCTTTGCCTTGGCAGATTTCTTTCGTGTGGGTGAATCGGAATCTTCTGTCTTGCTAAGTTTAGCTGCGCGCGCGGTGGGTACGCCGGTTTTCTTCTCGGGAGGAACAAACTTCCCCTTCGGCTTCTTGTCGGGATCGGGAGCCGCTCCGATGCCGGCAGGTTGCGGTCCGGCATGGCTGGCACCGTTCCGGTTCGCCAGAAGTCTGGGATCGTAGTGACGGGCGAGGAATTCGGCGGTGTGGGAGCCTTTGACCGTAGCGACCTGCTCGGGCGTGCCGTGAGCGATGATCTGGCCTCCGCCTTCGCCGCCCTCCGGGCCAAGGTCGAGAATGTAATCGGCGTTGCGGATAATGTCGAGGTTGTGCTCGATGATGATGACCGTATTGCCCAGATCGGTAAGACGGTGAAGCACTTCCAGCAGTTTGCGGACGTCGTCGAAGTGAAGGCCGGTTGTGGGCTCATCCAGCAGGTACAGGGTACGACCTGTCTGGCGTTTCGAAAGCTCACGAGCCAGCTTCATGCGCTGGGCCTCACCTCCGGAAAGGGTAGTGGCGGACTGACCAAGGTGAATGTAGCCGAGGCCGACGTCGACCAGTGTCTGCAGGCGCTGATTGACCGCCGGAATGTCTTTGAGGACCGGCACAGCATCTTCGATGGCGAGATCGAGGATATCGGCGATGGAGTAGCCGTTGAACTTTACCGCCAGAGTCTCCTGGTTGTAGCGGCGGCCGTTGCAGACCTCGCACAGAACGTAGACGTCTGGCAGGAAGTTCATCTCGATGCGCCGCTGCCCCTCGCCCTGGCAGGCCTCGCAGCGTCCGCCCTGCACGTTGAAGCTGAAGCGTCCGGGTTTGTAACCGCGTTCGCGCGACTCCGGAAGCATGGCAAAGAGGTCGCGGATGGCGGAGAAGACCCCGGTGTAGGTCGCTGGGTTGGAGCGCGGAGTGCGGCCGATCGGAGACTGATCGATCTCGATGACCTTGTCGATCTGCGAGATGCCGCGGACCCGGCCGTGCTGGCCGGGCTCTTCGCGCGAACCGTATAGTTCTCGGGCGAGAGCGCGATAGAGGATGTCATTGACCAGCGTGCTCTTGCCCGAGCCAGAGACCCCGGTGATGACCGTCATCACTCCAAGCGGGAAGTGCGCGGTAACGTTCCTGAGATTGTGGGCACGCGCATTCTCGACGGTGATCCAGTTGCCGGTTAGCGGGCGAGGCTCTTTGCGGGCGACGATCTCGATCTTCCCGGCGAGGTATTTCCCCGTGACCGAGGCGTCGTTCGCCATGATCTGGTCGGGAGTGCCGTCCGCGATGAGGTGACCTCCGTTTTTGCCGGCTCCCGGGCCGAGATCGAGAACGTAGTCTGCCTTGCGGATGGTGTCCTCGTCGTGCTCGACGACGAGGACCGTGTTGCCGAGGTCCCGCAGGTCTTCGAGTGCGGAGATAAGGCGCTGGTTGTCGCGCTGATGCAGCCCGATGGAAGGTTCGTCCAGGACGTAGAGGACGCCGCGGAGGCGCGAGCCGATCTGTGTAGCCAGTCGGATGCGCTGTCCTTCGCCGCCGGAGAGCGTGGCGGCAGAACGGTCGAGCGAAAGATAGCCGAGGCCGACAGCGTTCAGAAACTCCAGCCGCTCGATCACCTCGCGTTGCAGGCGATCGGCGATCAGGCGTTCGCGTCCGGCGAAGTTCATGTCGCGAGCGCTTTTGAGCGCACGCTCCAGAGAGAGCCCGGTAAAGTCGGCGATGGACTGACCGTTGACGGTGACGGCGAGCGACTCTGGCCGCAGGCGCTTGCCCTGGCAGCGTGGGCAGGTGGTCGCGGACATGTACTGCATCATGTACTCGCGATAACCCTCGGATTTGGTGTCTTCGAGGTTGGCGCGGAGGTAGGCGAAGATGCCGTGGAAGCCGGTTCGTCCTGCCTCGCCCCTGGGAGGGCCGTAGAGGAAGAGGTTCTGCTGCTCGGGTGTTAGCTGGTCGAAGGGCTTGCGGATGTCGATCTTGTACTTTTCAGCGGCGAGCTTGATGAGGCGCAGGAGGTACTGCGAGGCGGAGCCGGGGCCCATGGCTCCATCGAGCAGGGGCTTGGACCAGTCGGTGATGGTCTTGGCGGGATCGAAGTCGTAGATGGACCCCAGGCCGTGGCACTCGGGGCAGGCGCCGTAGGCGGAGTTGAAGGAGAAGCTGCGCGGCTCGAGCTTGGGGACGTTGATGCCGCAGTCCGGGCAGGCCATGGAGGAGGAGTAGAGGGTCTCTTCCTGCTTGCGGGTGACCGGGTCCTGGATGCCGATGAGGACGAGGCCGTTCGCCATCTGAAGGGCCTTGGCGACCGAGGCTTCGAGGCGTCGCGTGTCGTACTTAAAGATGGAGGATTCCTGCGAACCCACCTTAGTCTCGCGCCGACTGGCGTCGTCGCGAACCGAAGATGGGGCACCCGCTTCTGTGGCGGCCAGGGGCTTGAGGATGATGCGGTCGACGATGGCCTCGATGGTGTGATTCTTGCGCTTTTCGAGGCGCATACCCTCTGTGATCTCGATCATCTCGCCGTCGACGCGGGCGCGGAAGCCCTGCTGGTCGAGGGCCTCGAGCTCTTCGCGAAACTCGCCTTTGCGGCCTCGCACGATGGGAGCCATGATGGTGATTCGCTCGCCAGGGGCGAGAGCGACGATGCGCTCGACGATCTGGTCGGCGCTCTGGCGCGAGATGGGACGGTGGCAGTTGGGGCAGTGCGGCTGGCCGACGGAGGCGTAGAGCAGCCGGAGGTAGTCGTAGATCTCGGTGATGGTTCCGACGGTCGAGCGCGGCGAGCGCGAGGTTGTCTTCTGCTCGATCGAGATCGCAGGACTCAGGCCGTCGATGGAGTCGACATCGGGCCGCTCCATCTGGTCGAGGAACTGGCGGGCGTAGGCGGAGAGCGTCTCAACGTAGCGGCGTTGGCCTTCAGCGTAGATGGTGTCAAAGGCGAGGGACGATTTGCCCGAGCCGGAGAGTCCGGTCACGACGGTCAGGGTGTTTCGCGGGATCGAGACAGAGACATTGCGCAGGTTGTGCTGACGGGCGCCCCGCACGGTGATGTGGGTGATGCCCTGCGGAGTGCGGGGGATAATTTCGGTGCCCATAGACGAATTTGGCGGCTTTACGGCCAAGTATCTAGGATACGGCATTTACCGGGCCGGCGTCGTATTCGATACGGCGTCAGCCGGGCCAGCCCAAGCCTCCGACCTCCCAAATCGGTAAATGTACCCAGAGATTCAATATCCTCCTATGCAGAAGGCATTGTGTTTTGCGGGGTGTTTGCATCACAGTAGTAGATGCAAGCTGATTCAGTGCAACGATTGTGGCTGAAGACTGCGTAATAAAGGGAGTCGTTGCAGTGAACTCGTCGATTGTTCTTATCTCCGCCGTCCTGGCATCCCTGGCAATAGGCGTCTTGTTCGCTTATGGAATCTGTACAACCATGTTTCGTCTCTTCCGGATTCATGCTCGACAAGTGGCTGCGGAGAAACAGGCTCGTGCTGGCGTGGCTTCGCCGCGTGTTGCCGGCCATTAATACTTCACTGTCCTGGCTGTATTGCGTGAAGTATTTATAAGTATTGGGTTGAGCTTTAGATTTAACTCTTCAAAATATTGAAAATAATACCCTTACTATTAATCCCTTGATCGGGCGATGCTGGTGGGCCTTCGGGATGCTACTAGGGCTGGGCGTGCTGCTGCTGGCGCAGCTTCATCAGCTGATCGAAGATCTGCTGCGGGGTACGAACTCCGTTGGGTGACTGCTGGTTGGAGTCAGTAGAGCTTCCGCTGCCGGTATTGTTGCTGCCGCTAGCCGTACCTGGTTGCCCGGCGGGTTGCGACCCTGGAGCAGGTGCCGGGGCCGGAGTTGTCTGCGCGTTGGAGTCGTCCGGTGGCTCAGGTGGATTATTGACCGGAGGATTGTTGTCGGTATCGGCCTCGGCGTCGTTGAAGCGCATGGCGTTGGGGTTGGGCGGAGTGGGACCGCCTGTGCGCGGCGTAAGGATGAGCTGCGCGGATTTGTTGTCGACGCTGGAGACGAAGAGCATGTTGCTGGAGGTGCCGTCGAGGAGCTCGTTGAGCACCTGGGCGAGGCTTCCTGGGCCGTAACTGCCAAAGACCCTCTCGTCGGTTACTCCTCCCGTGATGGTGATGCCGGTGTGCTGGGAGATTTCGTGGAGGATCTGGTTGAGGCTGGAGTTGTTGGCCTGGACGGTGAGCTGATGACCGGCGTAGGTGATCTGGGGGCGATTCGGGAGTGCTGGTTGAGGCTGGGTTGCGGGTGCCGTCGAGGGTGTTGCCGGAATCTGGGACGGCGTGGGCGTCATAGGAGACTGAGCACAGGCCGGAATTGCGAGGCAGAGCAGGGCTGCAAGTCGGGTTGGCGTGGGGGCGGACATGCTCTGGGCTCTATGGTACGACGGTTCGGGTCTTCGAAGGTCATCGAGTCGGGGCGGGGACGGTGGTGATGGCGCACCGATGGCTTCTTGTGTGGCATGCGATGTGGGGAAAGTATGACTGAATAGCTATCCTGCAAAGAAATACAGGGATTCTTCGCTTCGCTCAGAATGACGGCGGGAGGGATGGGGCAATAGAGAGGCCCGGCATTGCCGGGCCTCTCTATTGACACGAGTATGTTGCGATTTAAATGGTTTGGCCCGAGCGCGCGTTGCGATCAGGCGGTCCGGGGCTGGCCAAGGCGCGGTACGAGCACCTGGAAGATTGCCAGCGCCGAGACATAGGCGAATCCGGCGAGCGCGAAGATCGGCAGCGGGTGCAGTGCGAAGTAATGGGAGACGACCCAGGTGAAGATGGCTCCTCCGATTGCGCCAGCGGTTCCGCCAATGCCAACGACGGTGCTGACACTGGTGGACGGGAACATGTCGGTAGGGGTGGAGAAGAGATTGGCCGACCAACCCTGATGCGCCGCCGTTGCGAGGCAGAAGAGCGCGATTGCCGGCCAGGCGTTGTTGGGCGAGATGGTCTTCATGTGAGGTACGAGCATGATGGGCAGAACACACAAAGCGCAGACGAGAAGGGCAAATTTGCGCCCGGAGTTGACGCTGTGTCCGTGCTTCATGCGGAAGCCTGAGAGCCAGCCCCCCGCCACCGAGCCGATGCTGGCAACCGTGTAGATGACGATGAGCGGATATTTAACGTGGTTAAGGTCCAGCCCATAGTTGTCGTTGAGGAACTTGGGCAGATAGAAGAGATAGAACCACCAGATGGGGTCAGTGAATCCTTTGCCGATACAGAAGGCCCAGAAGCCGCGGTGGCGGAGAAGGACGGAGTAGATGGGTTTGCCCTGGGTGACGGGTGCAAGATTGGCTTGAGTCTGGGTGGCTCCGCGACGCAGACGGTTGTAGGGAAAGAGCAGCCAGATGACGCACCAGATGAGCCCCATGGAGCCGGTGGTGATGAAGGCCGCGTTCCATCCCCAGCGCATGGTCACGGCGGCGATCAGGACAGGGGCGACGAAGGCCGAGGCGTTGGAGCCGGAGTTGAAGAGTCCGGTAGCAAGCGCACGCTCTTCGGAGGGAAACCATTCGGTCGTGGCCTTGATGGCGGCAGGGAAGTTTCCGGATTCGCCGAGTCCGAGGAAGATGCGGGCGATGCAGAAACCGGCGACGCTGCCGACGAGGGAGTGGCTGATGGAAGCGCATCCCCAGACCAGGATGGCGATGGCATATCCGGTCTTGGTGCCGAGTTTGTCGATGATGCGGCCGGCGAAGAGGAAGCCGACGCCGTAGGCGATCTGGAAGCAGATGAGAATGCGGCCGTAGTTGATGTTGTAGACGGTCTGATGGGCAGCATCTACGCCGGGGACCCAGCCCATGAAATCGAGGTGCAGAAGCGGCTCGATCAGCGAGAAGACCGAGCGATCCATGTAGTTAATGGTCGTCGCGAGAAAGAGAAGGAAGCAGACAAACCAGCGAACATTGGACTTGTCGGGGGCCGAGAGGGTGAAGTCCTGTGTAGCGGGACTGGTTGTGGGGTTCGTCGACATGTAAATCAAAGCTCCGGCGATAGTTCTGGTCAGACCATTACAGGCAGAGGGCCGCGAAGGCCGTTAGAGATCAATGAGATTGGTTTCTGGATGAGAATAGCCGGTTGGAGCCTGTTTGTGTCAAGGAGCAAACGGTGAAAGTAGCGATGAAAGTGGTCTATCCAATTATTGCTTCGGTACCTGCGCACGGTAGCTTTTCGAATCTGTAAATCGGTTACCAGGATTGGGAGAGCAATGTGCTGTGGGAGCTTGCGATGGTGACGCGCCGAAGATGGGACACACGGATGTGCGCGGTATGGAGTAAGAGCTTGCTTCAGGGATACTGCAAAGAAATATAGGGATTCTTAGCCTGCGGCTCAGAATGACGGTGCGCGTTTGGATGACGTGGATACTGGCCTGTGGGCTTTTGCGGGGAGTATGGATCCGGCCCGGGATCTGTGGTTCCGGGCCGGAGGCGGGCAGTTACCTTGTTGTGTTGAGGACCAGGACGGTGGCGACGGGGTCGAGGGCCTGGGCCGGGAGGTCGACGTCGAGGGCAGCGCCCTTCTGGGTGAACTTGAGCGGCTTGTGGGCGGAGTCGGCGAGCAGGTAGGCTCCAGTGACCTTGCGGGGCATCCTGTCTACGTGGAAGTGACCCTTCCAGTCGAAGATCTCGATGTACACCTTGTTGCCCTTGGTGGTGGAGCGCCACTCCCAGGTGGGGTTGAACTTCGGCTTGCCGTCACGTCCTTTTTCGGTGGCACTGAAGGTTCCGGTGGGTGTGTCGAAGATGGTGGCGCTGGTTCCGTAGATGGCTTCGCCGTTGACCTTCATCCATTTGCCCATGTCGTGCAGCCGGTCGACTTCGGGCTGGGGGACGATGCCCTTGGAGTCTGGGCCGATGTTAAGCAGGTAGTTGCCACCCTTGGAGGCGATATCAATGAGATTGCGGATGAGGGTCTCAGAGGACTTGAAGTTGGTATCGAAAGATTTGTATCCCCAGGTGTCGTTGATGGTCATGCAGGATTCCCAGTCGCGGCCGGGGAATCCCTGGGCAGGGATGTACTGTTCGGGGGTTTCGGTATCGCCTTTGTAGGTTCCTCCGAGACGGTTGTTCCAGATGAGATTGGGATATTTGTTGAGGAGCTTGACGATCTCGGCCGCGCGCTCTGGGGTCATCATCTTGGTTGGGGTATCGAACCAGACGACGACGGGGTAGCCCTTGTAATTCTCAAGCAACTCTTTGATCTGGGGGATGGACTTCTTGTGCAGGTAGTCGTCGAAGGATCCGTCCTGCGCTTTATCCCAGTGTCCGGTTACCTTGTCGTGATTGCCGCGAACGATGGCAGCGCCTCCGGGTGCGGTCCAGTCCTGCGCCTGCGAATAGTAGAAGCCCAGCTTGATGCCCTGCTTGCGGCATTCTTCAGCAAGTTCCTTGAGGGGATCGCGATGATACGGCGTGGCGGCGACGATGTTGAAGGGATCGGCCTTGGAATCGAACATGGCGAAGCCGTCGTGGTGCTTGGAGGTGATGACGATGTACTTCATGCCGGAGGATTTTGCCAGCGCCACAATGTCATGTGCGGAGAAGCCGGTGGGGTTGAACTGCTTGGCGAGCGCCTTATAGTCGGCGACGGGGATGGAGAGATCGTTCATGATCCATTCGCCGATGTGGGTGGTGCGCTGTCCCTTCCACTCACCCGCGGGGATGGAATAGAGGCCCCAGTGAATGAACATGCCGAAGCGGGCATCGCGCCACCACGCCATGCGGGCATCACGCTGGGCGGCGGTCTCGGTGTCTTGAATGGCGGGGACGGGATGTTTGGTGGGGGTGGGATCGGCCTTGCTGCCCTGAAGCTGGGCAAAGCTGAGCGAAGCTGAGGAGGCGAAGAGGAGTCCGGTTGCGATGCTGCGATGCAGAAGGTTCACGGGCATTCCTTTGGGTGAAGTTACGGCACGCGAATTATAGGTGAAAATTTACATTCATGTATGCAAGTTTGTTACGTCTCGATTTTTTAGGGACGGCGGAAGGCGGGGTTATGATCGCACTGGTGAGCGGGGAAGTGTCGAAAGCGGCGGAGGTCGAGGCGATGGTGGAACGCCTCAGGAGCGGTGATGTGCGCGCGCTGGCGCGGGCGATCTCGCTGGTAGAGGATAGCGGCGCAGGAGCAGAGGAGTTGTTGGCGCGGTGTCAGGGAGTCTCATCGCAGAAGAGGGCGTTGAGGATTGGGGTGACGGGACCGCCGGGAGCGGGGAAGAGCACGCTGGTGGACCGAATGGCGGGATGGCTGAAGGAGAAAGGAGAGCGGGTTGGGGTGGTGGCGATCGATCCGACGAGTCCTTATACAGGCGGAGCTCTGCTGGGAGACCGGATCCGAATGCGGGAGCCAGTGGGAGATGGCGATATTTATGTACGCAGCATGGCTTCGCGCGGCGAGATGGGAGGGTTGGCGCGGTCCGTCAGGGATGTCTGCGAGGTGATCGAGGCTTCAGGTCGGGACAGGATTCTGATTGAGACGGTCGGCGTGGGGCAGGATGAGGTAGAGATCGCCCGGCTGGCCGATGTAGTGGTTCTGACGTTGGTTCCGGGGATGGGAGACGACATTCAGAGCCTGAAGGCGGGTGTGATGGAGATCGCCGATGTGTTTGTCGTCAACAAGAGTGACTACGAAGGCGCGGATCGGGTGGCGGCGGAAGTAGTCGCAATGCTGGGGCTCTCGGGCGCAGCAATTCCGGTGGTCCAGACGGTGGCGACGACCGGCAAAGGAATCGATGAGCTGATGGCGGAAGTGATGGAGGTTGCCGAGAGTCCACGGGAAGGCAGGAGACTGCTTGAGGAGCGGGGGCTGAGCCTGGATCACCTGGGAGTTGCCGTGAGGAGCCTCGCTGAGGCCCGTAGGTTCTACGAAATGCTGGGAATGAAGGTCGGCAATGAGGAGACCGTGGAACATGAGCAGGTGCGGGTGGCCATGCTGCCTCTGGGCGAGAGCAGGGTGGAGCTGCTGGAGCCGACGGTGCCGGACTCGACAATTGGGCGTTTTTTGGCGAAGCGCGGAGAGGGGCTGCACCATATTGCCGTGAAGGTTGCAGATGTGGACGACATGTTCCGGAAATTGAAGGAGAGCGGAGTGAAGATCGTGAGTGACCAGGTTCGCGCGGGGGCAGGAGGCCACAGATACTTCTTTGTGCATCCGGAATCGACGGGCGGGGTGCTGGTGGAGATTGTAGGGAAGCGATGATGCGATTGCTGCTGATCGATACGTGTGGAGCGGAGGGGAGTGTGGCGCTCGCTGAGGTAGAGGGGACTCCGCGAGTAGTCGCCTCCGAGGTGCTTCCTGGAAGGAGCGCGTCGGAGCGTCTGGTTCCGGTGATTCGGACGCTGATGGAGACGGAGGGTTGGGACCTGAGGGATCTGGCAGCGATCGGCGTGGTGCATGGCCCGGGATCGTTTACAGGTGTGCGTGTGGGGCTAAGTGCGGCGAAGGGATTGAGCGAGGCGGGGCAGGTTCCGCTGGTGGCGGTTTCGAGGCTGGCGTTGCTGGCTGCAGCTGCCGGTGAGGTGCGAGGTCAGGTGTGTAGCGCGCTGGATGCAGGACGCGGCGAGTTCTATTGCGGAGTTTACGAGGGGCGGCGGAGGATCAGTGAGTCTCTGCTGACTGCCGAGGAACTAGCTGTGACGGCAGAGCGCGGCGAGGTATTGGTTGTGTGCGAGCAGAGAGTTGCGGATGCGCTGGGAGGTCTCGGACCGCGGCTGGTGGGGGAGCCCAGGGCCGCAGATGCCCTGGCGTTGGTGGTGGTAAGAGTTCTCGGGGGCGAGTTTGATGATCCGGCAATGCTGGATGCGAACTATCTGCGACGGACGGATCTTGAGATCTTTGCCAAACAGGCAAAGCTGGTCGCCGGAGAGTCCTGAATGGCCGTGCAGTTCAAGGTTAGAGCTGCCACGACGCGGGACATTGAACGGGTCTTTGCGTTGGAGCGCGCAATTCCAGAGGCTCCTCACTGGAGCCGGGAGGAGTACGCGGGGCTGGTTGGCAAGGATGCCGCAGCCGCTGTGAGCCGGTGTGTGCTGGTGGTCGAAGCTGTAGAAAACTCGGGCGAAGAGGACTTAGTGGGTTTTGCGATCGGCAAAGTGATTGCGATGGGCACAGATTGCGTCGGTGAGCTGGAGAGTGTGGTGGTCGCAGAGAACGCCCGGCGGATGGGACTTGGAAGGGCGTTATGTAAAGGGATCCTGGAGTGGTGCCGGGGTAAGGGGGCGGAGGACGTGGAGCTTGAGGTCCGGTCGAAAAATCTTTCTGCTAAAAGACTCTATGCTTCACTTGGATTTGTAGAAGAGGGATTGCGGCGGGGGTACTATCGAGACCCTTTTGATGATGCAGTGTTGATGCGGGCCCATCTCAAAAAGCTCCTCTGATGCGTCTCGAAAACCGCACTGATGCGGCGACTCACTGTTAAAAGGAGGAAGTGAATTTTGCGCTTTGCCGTCTCTTGTGGCTGTGTGGTAGGTTGTTTGCCCAGTGTTGGGAAAGTCGATTTGGCCGGAGGTATTTCTCTGATGCAGACTTCCAAATATACGGAGCTTCCGCAAGCTGCCCCGCACCCCACCCTTCAACAATTGGTCCAGGAACACAGCCTGTACGAGCGCCGACTGAATACCCTTCGTTCAAAGCTCTACCTGACGGAGCCGGAGAAGATCGAAGAGGTGAGACTGAAGAAGCTGAAACTCAGCATCAAGGATGAGATGGAAAGGCTGCGAAGGATGGAAGCTTCGCAGATGGAACATTAAGAAGCCTTCATAACAAGGCAGAATTTCATGATGGAGGTCGTGAACGGAACGACCCGGTGGGAGTGCGTCCCCGTGGCCGTATAATCGTCCTTTATGGTCCGTGATGGTTACTTTTATGCACTCGGGTTAGGGGTGGTAGCTGCTATTGTCTGGCTGCTGACGCACTCCCTGGTCCTGATTGCGCTTCCTTTGCTGCTCGCAGCGTTTTTTCTGTGGTTTTTCCGCGATCCCAATCGGGTTATTCCGAGTGGACCTGGCCTTGTCGTGTCTCCCGCAGACGGGGTAGTTACGGGCACGGAATGGATTGAAACCTCGGAAGGAAGCCGTATGCGTCTGAGCATCTTCCTGAGCGTCTTCAATGTGCATGTAAACCGGTCGCCTGTGAGCGGCACGGTGAACCTGGTGGAGTATCGGAAGGGCGAATTTCTGAACGCAATGAAGGAAGAGTGCGTACTGAATAATGAGCAGACCCTGATTGTGATCGACGCCGGGGGGTATGACGTCAGTTTTAAGCAGATTGCAGGGCTTCTGGCCCGTCGCATTGTGTGCAACCTGAAGGTAGGCGACAGGGTAGAGCGCGGTCAGAGGATGGGGCTTATCAAGTTTGGATCCCGGGTGGATGTCCTTTTACCTGCGGAGGTTAATTTGAAGGTAAAGGTTGGTACGCACGTGAAGGGTGGATCGACCGTGCTTGCAGAGGTGACGACTCGAAGCAACGGATCAGAGCCGTCGGCCTCGGCGACGGTGGCCTGATGGGATTCGGACCATCGGGCGTGACAGTGGGAATGAGAGAGCGTCGTCGGCCAAGCCGTGGCATGTACGTGTTGCCTTCTCTCTTTACAGCAGGCAATATTGCCGCTGGATATTACGCCATTACCCAGAGTATCCAAGGCTCCGCAGCACAACCTGCATCCTTCGATCGTGCCGCTATGGCGATCGGTTTTGCGATTCTGTTCGACTCTGTAGACGGAATGGTGGCGCGCCTGACGAATACGGCGAGCGACTTCGGCAGAGAGCTGGATTCGCTGGCGGATGTGATCACTTTCGGGGTAGCGCCCAGCCTGCTGGCATACCTTTGGGGGTTCCGCATGCTGCCGCTGCATGAGCTTCCGATATTGCGAGATAAGATTACGCATCTTGGGGTTTTTGTCTGTTTTCTCTTCCTGATCTGTGGCGCCAGCCGGTTGGCCCGGTTCAACATCAGCGTGAACCCGCAGCCCCGGAACCCTGGACGGCCGGGAAAGAAGTATTTTGTCGGTATGCCGATACCGGCGGGTGCGGGAGTGATTGCATCGGTCGTGCATTTTGAAAATGGAGCGCCGGTCTCGGATCCGAGGTGGTCGGCAGTCTGGCTTTGCCTGGTTCTCTTTACGGGATTCCTGATGGTGAGCACCTGGAGGTTCTGGAGCGGAAAAGAGATCAGCCTGGGACAGCGCAGACCATTCCAACTGGTTGCCGTGATTGTGGCGATCGGTGCGCTGGTGACCCTGTATTCGGAGCAGGTGCTGATTGTGGTTGCGCTGGGGTACCTGGTTTCCGGTGTGGTAGCGAGGCTTGCGTATTCATGGGGCCAGAAGAGAAGACAGAGCGGGGCCATTCACTGAGGCCGGACGTAAATCCAAAGCATTGCAGGTGGAGATGACGAGCAAGGTGTATCGCATTGGAGTTGTGGGCGCCTCGTCGCTGACGGGCAAGGAGCTGAGCGAAGAGCTGGGAGAATCATCCCTGGCGGCATCAAGAATTGTTCTACTGGAGGATGAAGACGCGTCGGTTGGGAAACTGACGACGTCGGGCGACGAGATTTCGTTGATTCAGAAGCTGGATCGATCGGCCTTCGAAGGTATGGACTTCGTATTTTTTGCCGGTCAGCGTGATGAGACGGCGAAGTACTGGCAGGATGCACGAAAGGCTGGCGCGGGTATTGTCGATCTGACTTACGCCCTCGAAGGGGAGAGGGACGTTCTGGTTGCCTCACCATGGATCAGCGAGGCGGCAGGCCGACAGTCCGTGCTGGGAGGGGAGTTTGATCTCGGGACGCAGACGGTGATTCCGGCACATCCGGCGGTCGTGATGCTGGGAATTGTGGCCGCCAGGGTCCATAGGCAGTTTCCTCTCCACGCGATTGCTGCAACGATGATGGAACCGGCTTCGGAACATGGCAGTGCAGCGATGGACGAGTTGCACCAGCAGACGGTGAGCCTGCTTTCGTTTCAGGATCTGCCACGGGAGCAGTATGACGCGCAGGTATCCTTTAACCTGCTGGCCGCGTTGGGAGATGCTGCCAAGGTCAAGTTAGGGGCAACGGAAGAGCGGATTCAGAGGCAGTATGCGGCATTGTCCAATGGAGCATTGCCGCCATTGGCGCTGCAGATCGTGCAGGCCCCGGTTTTCCACGGCTACGTATCCTCTGTCTATCTGGAGACTACTGAACCGGTCACTGTTGCTCAACTGGAAGGCGCCTTGGCTGGAGAACATATCGACCTTGTCACGGAAGGATCAGAGAGCCCGAGTAATCTAAGCGCTGCGGGACAGGAAGAGATTATGGTTCGCGTGAGAAAAGGATTTGAAGGCGGTGGCGCAGGAACACGCTTCTGGCTTTGGATGGCTGCGGATAATCTGAAGCTGGCTGCTGCCCATGCGATTGCATGTGCAGGTGAGCTTGGCAGGCTTCGACCGTCAGGGAAGGTTCAGTAGGCCGGTCTGCGGTAAATCTGCAGAGCGGCCCGAATTTTGAGGAGGGTGATAAAGCACGTGCTTGCGAGCGAAAGAGATTTGCGTTCGAACGGTTCGGACGGAATGCGGATTGGAATCGATCTGGGAGGGACGAAGATCGAGGCCCTCGCAATCGATGAGAACGGGAACGAGCTGACGCGGCATCGTGTGGAAACTCCGCGTGATGATTACAAGGGCACGATTGCCGCAATGGTTGACTTGGTACGGTTGCTTGAGTCACAGACCGGGCGAAGAGCAACGGTGGGCGCAGGAATCCCTGGCAGTATCTCGGAGAAGACAGGACTGGTAAAGAATGCGAACTCGACTTGGCTGAATGGGAAGCCATTGGACCGGGATTTTTCTGCCGCATTGGGTCGCGAAGTGCGAATTGCAAATGACGCAAATTGCTTAGCCGTATCCGAAGCAACCGATGGTGCCGCCGCCGGAAAGCATGTTGTGTTTGGAGTGATTTTGGGTACGGGAGCCGGAGGTGGGGTTGCGATCGATGGCCGTGTCCACGCCGGGCCGAACGGAACCGGGGGAGAGTGGGGACATAATCCGCTGCCGTGGCCTACAGAGGAAGAAAATCCGGGCCCACTTTGCTACTGCGGCAAACGAGGGTGTATGGAGACGTGGGTGTCGGGAACTGGAATGGCTCGCGACTATCACGAACTGACAGGAGTGCGCCGAACGGCCCGGGAGATTATCGAGGACTTCGATGCCGGTGAGCCAAAGGCCGTTAGGGTTGTCGATCGCCTGGAGGATCGTCTGGCACGTGGCCTAGCGATCATCATCAATATTCTTGATCCGGATGCCTTTGTGCTTGGCGGTGGCTTGTCTCTAACGCAGCATCTTTATGAGAGTCTTCCGAAGCGGCTTCCGGCGTATGTATTTGGAGGCGAGGTGGACACGCCCATTCTGCAGGCACGTTTTGGCGATTCAAGCGGGGTTCGCGGAGCAGCATGGCTATGGCCTAATACGCGTTGATGACCGAATGAAGAGAGAGATGTTATGCGATACTTGAAGGGCAGGATCTCTTCGACGGAAGCTTGGCAGATAGGTAAACTGCTGGCTTAAACGTCAAGCCGGGATGGCGGAACTGGCAGACGCAGCGGACTCAAAATCCGCCGACCCTTGCGGTCGTGGGGGTTCGACCCCCCCTCCCGGCACCAACAAAATAAAGGGTTTAGATTGAAATTGGCCTCTCGAAAATGAGAGGCCAATTTTCGTTGGTGGCTGTTCTGGTGGCTGTTGGTATTTTCAGATCGCGACTCGTTTGAAATGAGCCGGTAAACTGAATTCAATCAAGCTGCCATGGACTCTCTTTCACTGCGCCGACCTGTTCATTGGGTGTCGAATTACGAGATAACCGAAGCTGACCAGCCCATTGCCCCTATTAAGGGCATTCTGAGAACCCTCCGTTCCAATCAATGGCTTGTCCTGTCCCGCACTTTTGCAAAAGAAAAAACAGAGTTTTTTCCATTTCGAAAGCGCGAACTCGTTGAACGGTTTGCGGACGCCGAGCCCCTCTCTATTGCTTCGGAAGTCCTCCATCTGCCAGAGCGCGGCGCCACAGCATTGATCAAACGCATTTGGCGCACAGCATGGGACACGGATCAGCCTTTAGGGTCCTCACGAATGGTCTGGGTAGATGAGCGAGGATTGCTTCTAGGCATTGGTGTACCCAGGGAGGAGCGGGAACATCAGGTGGCTATCACGAGCTACCTCAAAATAAGTGAAGAACTTGCACCTCAGACGCACATGCTGGAAGAGGTCGCCGAGTCTGGAGTCCTAGAGAGAGCAGAGGGTAAGGACAAAGTAAAACCCGAAGGACCAAAGGCTGGTGTAGATCCGTTCTGGATCGTGCCAGTCTTTTATGCCACAGACCGAAAGCGAAATCCCCAATCTTCGGTGGATGAGGTTCGATATACAAATGAGCGGGCACTGAACGAAATGGTGTCTCTCGGCGTATGCAATGTCAGCATTCCTAGAACCCATCAACTAGGTAGGTTGGAACGGCCACGGAAATGGAAGCTTTGGGCGCGACCGAAACGGAGTGAGCACATCATGCTTCTCAGTACAACAGAACTTCCCGGCCATGAGTTTTGGCAACGATTGGATACTTCTGTGGCTGAAAGTGCGAAGCGAGATGCATTCATTTTTGTCCATGGTTATAACGTTTCATTTGAGGATGCAGCATTACGAACTGCGCAATTGGCTACAGATTTGTCCTTCGAAGGTGGTCCGATCATGTTTAGTTGGCCATCCAAGGGCACACTGTCGGGTTATTTGTCAGATGAAGGGACAATTCAATGGAGTCGACCACATCTGCAAAAGTTTATCGAGGATGTTTGTGCTTCAACCAATGCGAATGCTGTACATCTGATAGCCCACAGCATGGGGTCAAGGGCCTTGGTGGAAGTGGCCCATGCACTGAGCTCTTCCTCTCTTCCCGCAAATACCGTGAAGCAGTTAATCTTCGCTGCCCCTGATGTGGATTCAGGTATTTTTCAGCAGGCAGCTCAAGTCCTTAGCGCTATGTGTGCAAGGGTAACTCTCTATGCGTCTGATAGTGACAAGGCCTTGAAGTTTTCAAAAGCGATTCATGGATATGCTCGCGCAGGAGAAGCGGGGGCAGGCATCGTGGTCGCCGCAGGGGTAGATACGATAGATGCTTCGCTTGTGGATACCGATTTTCTAGGTCATTCAGGGTTTGTGACGGCAAACCCCTTAATGCAGGATGTCTACTATTTAGTTCAGCACGGTCATCAGCCAAGCGAACGATTCGGCTTGGACCAACGTTCATGTCCCCTCGGTACATATTGGTGTTTCAAGACATAGATTTGGCAACGAAGTAACGAATGACATTCCCCGGATTTCCGGAGCGTATCCGAGGCCGGGTCGGAGTCAAGGCCGCGCATGGGCGCGCCGCTTTGCGGTCTAGAGCCTTGACACCGACTCCTGAACCTCGGCAGATCATCCCAACATCCGGGGAATGTCTTCTACAAACAAAGGCCCCCTATTGGGAGCCAGAGGCGATCCGTTCTACGACAGACAGCCTGTGCGCCGGTGACAGATGGCTGTACCGTGCCGACATCGTGATCGTTTTGTGGCCCGCTGCTTCCTGAATCTCCTTGATGCTCGCTCCTGCCATGGCCAGCCAGGAACAAAACGTGTGGCGATTGCAGTGCCACACGTATTCGCTAATGCCCGCTTCCTCAAGGCACGGTTGGAACCACGAGCGAGTATCAAATCTTCCCTTGCTTCCTTCCCTAGGAAAGACAGGGTTGGAAGGATGCTGTCTTGGCCGCTTAAGCGATTCGACGGCCGCTATTGCATCGGAGTTCAAGTGCACAGCCCGCGCCGAACCGTTCTTCGTCTTCGTGAATTCGATTGTCTTGCGATCAAAATGTACTTGAGACCAGGTGCAGGAGTACTGCTCGCTGAGTCGCATTCCCGTATGGATGCTCACAACAAATTCGGCAACGTGTTCTGGGAAGCGTTTAGATATGACCTTGTGAAGGCGATCATATTCTTCCCGACTGAGAAAACGCAGGCGGCCTGTACCTTCTTTTCTCTGGCGCACTAGGCGGGCTGGATTGACGGAGACTTTGCCATTACGGACTCCTTCGCGGTAGCACAGAGAGATGAACGCCTTATAGCGATTGGCCGTTGCTGCTGTTTTGCATCGGGTGCGAAGCCATCGTTCCAGCTCCTGAGGAGTCAATTCTGCGGCAGGGTGCGAGCCCAGAGCCGTGCGGACGATCTCCCCCTTGCTCTTATAGCCGCGCTGGTCCTTATGATGGGCTGTGAACTCCAAAGCGTCGTCGATCAACTCGCTCAGAGTAAGCACCTTGGAATTGCGCAATTCCGGTAGTTTGCGCCCTGCCGCAGCATCCGCTTTGCGCGCCTGGTACAGCTTGATCGCATCGGACTTACGTCCAACCTTTTCTCGGTGTCGCTTCCCTGCCGCGTAATAGTGAATCCACCAGATGCCGCTACCGAGCGGATTCTCATATACGCCGCGCATAAAGTCCTCCCGTCGGGTTCTTTGGCGGATATAGAATATCAATAGGTCCGATGAAACAGCCATCAAGCTAGCCTTATGGTTGAACTGCTTCCGGTTACTTCTCAAATGCCTAGCAAAATATTGGATGCAATTGAGACAATGATACTGATACGCTTGCGCGAGTCCGTTTAGTCATCGCCAAGCGCCGGGGAGATTGGGAAACCGTGGTTTCAGCTAGGCAAATGATCGCTATGCTCGCAAGCCTCAATGAGGGCGACACGGAGCAGCTTTACGCAATCGCGCTACAGCTCGCAGCTACTGAGGCACGTCGCGGTCGCGTAGAGGTCGCAAATGAGCTTCAGAATCAAGTTGCGATCGCACGAAGGAAGGCCGATCCTTCTTCTGGGCTTGAGGGTAGACGAATCAGTAAGGTTGTTGTACCGATCACGCAGCCTATTGGTGAGATTCAAAAACTTCTCGTCACGTCTGCCCCTACTCTACGGCTGAGTGACCTAGTTTTGACTCCGATCGTCCGAGAGCGGCTACAAGTCTTCGTCGATCAACAGAGAGAGAGAGACACACTCCGCAGTCATGGCAAAGTGCCTCCAAGTCGTTTACTTATCATGGGGCCTCCTGGGTCTGGTAAGACGATGACCGCATCCGCATTGGCCGGTGAATTACATCTTCCATTGCATTCCGTCCAACTAGATTCTGTGATCACCCGTTTTATGGGAGAGACGGCTTCTAAGCTGAGGATGATCTTCGATCAAATATCATCACGCCGCGGTGTCTATCTTTTTGATGAGTTCGATGCAATCGGCGGGAAACGGACTCTCGATAACGACGTAGGAGAAATGCGGCGCGTTCTCAATTCCTTTCTTCAGTTCATGGAAGAGCCAAACGCCACGGACAGCGTCGTGATCGCCGCTACTAATCATCCGGAATTGCTGGATGAGGCGCTTTTCCGTCGCTTTGATGATCTTGTGCGTTTTAAACTTCCGGACCTCTCGATGGTCGAGACTTTTCTCCGTGATCGGCTATCGCCATTTGAGACAACTAGAGTCGATTGGAACTCGATTGCGCAAGAGGGAGTTGGATTGTCTCAAGCGGAAATCGCAAAGGCATCCGACGAGGTCATCCGCGATTTAATCATTTCCCGCCGAAAAGCTGTGACCAATGAGTCGCTCCACAAGGCCCTCGGCCACCGCAAACGATTGGCCGAAGCTCACTAATGACAACCTGATGATTTCTGCTTTGTGAGGAACGACTCAGCACGATGGCAACAAATAACCCGATTCCAGCTCCTCAGCACAATCTCGTACACCTTCGCATCGACAGCTTCGCGATTGGGCTCCGCTATAGCTCACCACGTTCAGGTCGAACCGAACGCCCTCTGGCAATAGACCGTAGCGAACGCGCGAAACGATTGAAAGCAGAACTCTCTGCTGCATTCAATGCTGCCCGTAAACGAGTAGCAACAAGACAGCTAAATTCAAAACGGAAACGGCCAGGCATATACGTAGAGGTTCGTAGTGAACCAGGGCAGCAGATTCCCGAACTGACTTGGATGAGAAAAGGGATCAGACTCGGAGCCGTTCGTACAGAGGCAGATCACGTCCAAGTTGCAAGTCTCTTTGTTCCTGACGCTGCTACTTCTTTCTTTGAGGAGAAATTAGAAGCATTTGGCGAGGGAACGACCGGCGTAGGCAAAGTTCCTTATCGTGATCGATTCGAACATCTGGAGAATATTCAGGTGGCGACATTGAACACACTGTGGACCGATACTCGTCCACTTCCTACTGACAGAGAAGCACCGATTTGGTGGGAATGCTGGTGCTGGCGTGACCAAGCGGAAGAGTTGCGCACCGTGGCGCACGAACTCAGCTTTCTTGTAAGCGATCGTATCCTGCGATTTCCGGATCTGGAGATAGTGCTAATCAATGGAAGTCTATCTTCGCTCGAAGAAATCATCCATCAATCTTCTTCTCTTGAACGCATACGGTACGCTCTTGATTCTCCCGCATTCTTCACTGAAGTAGCGCATCGAGAACAACGGGCCTGGGTCGAAGATCTTCGTGAACGACTCGTCCCAGCTTTGCCCAGCAGTCCCGCAGTCTGCGTATTAGATACAGGCGTCACAAGATTGCACCCTTTACTAGATCAATCCCTCTTGCCTGAAGATTGTCTCTCTGTTGATCCTGCATGGGGAACAGACGATTCCCATCCTTGTGGCCATGGAACCAACATGGCGGGAGTGGTGCTTTATTCGGATCTAACATTTCCGTTAGCCGGTCAAGGGACTTTGTATCTGCCGTTCGGCCTCGAATCGGTCAAGATCATTCCCCCGCCACAACTGCTTCCGAATGATCCGAAGAGTTATGGATCTATCACTCAATCCGCTGTTGCGACAGCAGAGGTAAATAAGCCGAATCGTCCAAGAACTTTCTGTATGGCGATTACCTGATTGCCAATCGGAAGTTGCCCACGCGTCGAATAGGGGGTAGAGTGCTGATTCCGGTGGCAGATCTACGCAAGTATGCGCGGGGCGATCATCCGGAACATATCGTGGCCGAGTCAGTGAGGTGCGTGCTCAGACAAGGCTGGCAGGTAGTATTCAGCGCACAACCATTTTACCTCGTATACAAGGTAAAAATTGCCATAGACCCGGCGAAAACCTTGTATATTAGGTATGTGCTGACCTTGATTCAAATTGGTGAGATCGTTGCTACCAAACGTAGAGCGCTTGGTTTGAGCCAGGCTACGCTCGCGAGACAGGCAAGAGTTGGCCATTCAACACTGGACGCATTGGAGAATGGCCGAATTGGCGAGCTCGGTTATTCGAAAATAACCAGAATTCTTACAGCACTCAGCCTTGAGCTGACGATCCAGGAAGCAGCGAACCGCCGCCCCACTTTGGAAGAGTTGATGGAAGAGGACCGCGATGATCAAAGTTTGGACCGACGGCGCTGAAGCCGGCTTGCTTGATCGCTCCGGACAGCGCGGCACCACATTTCTCTATCAACCCGGAGCCCCTGAGCCACGCGCCGTTTCTGTGACGATGCCTGTGCGCCTAGCTTCATGGGACATCTCGTATGGAATCGCACCCATTTTCGAGATGAACCTTCCTGAAGGTGTACTGAGAGAACGCTTGCGTCTTGCTTTTGCAAAAGCCATCGGGACATTCGACGACTACGATCTGCTGGGCATTGTCGGCCGATCACAGGTGGGCCGCATTCGCTACACCGGGCAGGAAGAATCCCTCAATGAGGACGTTCCCTTCCAGTCCGTGGACGAAATCCTCTCTCGTCGACGCCAAGGTGATCTCTTCCATCACCTCTTGGACAAGTTCGCTTCCTTCTCGGGCATCAGTGGCGTTCAGCCAAAGTTTTTGATCCGCGATGAGGATGCGTTTTCAAAGACAGCATTTGATGGGGCGCGTCTGTCCGAGAGCTATCGCGGCGCTACACATATCGTGAAGTTCTGGGAGGCGCGAGAGTATCCGCAACTCGCAGCAAACGAGTACTTCTGTTTGAGAGTCGCTGAGAAGTGCGGCCTTGATGTACCGCCTTACCGACTCGCAGAGGATGGGGCGGCACTCGTCGTCGATCGATTTGATCTCCGGGCCGACGGCAGCTATCGAGGGTTCGAAGATTTCTGCGTCCTCAATGGCAAGGGGACTGACAAGAAGTACAGTGGCAGCTACGAGACTTCAATACTTAAGCGATTCGCGCAATTTGCCAATTCGCCGCATGTCAATAGCGACCTGGAAAAGCTATTCACCCTTATCGCACTCAACTGCGCGCTCCGCAACGGAGACGCTCACCTCAAGAACTTCGGCATTATTTATGACGACGTTCTCGGTGAAGCTCGTCTCGCGCCTGTATATGACCTAGTGACAACATCGGTCTACATCCCAAAGGACGGGATGGCTCTGACGTTGAACGGAAGCACGCGTTGGCCCACCGCTCGAGAGCTTCAACTGCTCGGCGAAACTCGCGCAGCCTGTACTCCTGCACAGGTAAGAGGTGTGCTGTCACGCATCGCGGAGGCTATCGAGGAAGCGTCCTCGGAAATGCAAAACTACATTAAGGATCACGTTGCATTCGCTGATGTTGGCGAGGGAATGCTCAAAGCCTGGCGTAAAGGTATCGCGGAGTCGTTGAGCCCTCGCACCTCATAGTCTCGGAGGCCACTTCCAGCATGGATGCTTCAGAACAGTTCAGTTCGGCAGTTGCGGGACTGGCAGACACGGCTTGACTGAGGCGGTATCGAGCTCCATCGCCTTGAGGCAGGACAACGCAAGGCATATCTTTCTGAACGTATCGTAGCTTAGGGGATGATGCCGTGAAGACACTGAAAAGGATGGAAACAAACAAAGTAGCCCGTGCAATCGAAGTAGATGCTGGGCACGCGTTGCCAGGGCTACGTGATTCGCTGGCACAAGCGAACAAGGGCCGGTTTCAGCAGGTTCATACGCCTGAGCAGATCGTAGAACGCCGTCGCGGTCGCCGTATGGGAAGAAGAGGGGAGCTAACTAAAGAGGTGGTCACAATCCAGTTGGATACCGATGTGATTGCTGTGCTCTGTGCAAGCGGCGACGGATGGCAGACCCGCGTCAATGATGCGCTACGCGCCTCTTTGTCTTTGTGTGGAAAGATCGATCCCGCATAACGCCGAGTACCCATTATCCTGGCCTTCCCGATTTCGATATACGGCAGAGGTACAGCCGTCGGACAGAAGTCCGCTGTGTCTAGCGAACGTCCTTCGTCTGCGAGACAGCCACCAAACAGCCATCAAGATCGTCCGTCGGAGTTTCAATCCGCTGTGTGTCGGGAAGCATTTTGCACCATTTTTAGTGCAATTAGTGGTGGCTGTTTTGATGGCTGTTCGTTGCCAACTTTCCTGCTTTTGGCTGCGTCGCATTGCAATGTGCCTCTGGCTATTATCTATATGTAAATAGGACGTTTATTGCGATTTAGTGCAGCGCTATGCAAGGCCCTGCAAAACCTCTAAAATCAGACTCAAAATCCGCCGACCCTTGCGGTCGTGGGGGTTCGACCCCCCCCTCCCGGCACCAACTATCCATTGTGTTTTCAGTAGTTTGTGAGGGGTTTAGCTGAGCCCTCGAATAATTCCAGGTACAAAATCAGGTACAGTGCGCATCCTCCTTATTTTCAACAAGTTGAAGATGGCTGGCGCACATCCTTTGGCCGCAACCTATCTATGGTTATGCTCGTTTACGCTTAACTATGGAATGCGCAGCGGATAATTGGTCCGCCGACACCGCCGCAACCTAAGTTTTCTATCCCTTTTAGATCAAACTCGGGCCAGATCGGAGGGCAAGTTCCAAAGGCAAACTCGCTGTCGTTGTGCGTAGACTTAGAAGACCCCACTTCCCTGACCGTCGGCGAGTTTCGAGTTAGATATTGAAAGCAGGAGATTCGAGCATAAGCTGGGATTAATCACCAACCTGTCAAAGTTGCATTCCCTGAACATCCAGGACAACTATCAGGGCCTCTTCTCTGAGCGGATTGCTCAATCCGGCGATGCTGGTGTAGTTGTTCCTCGGAGTTGCTAGGAATAAACACGCCTAACATTCCGTTTTCAGCTAATTCGCCCCCCTCTACACCGCTGCAGAGTTGCTTTAAGGTTTCGACTTTACGATTGACAGCTTTTTTCCAGCTTTCTAACATGGCCTCACAGCCCATAAGAAACTGACAGGAACAAAGCTCTCTGGGCGGAGGCTCGTCTTGCGTCGTTTGTGTATCTGCCTGGTCATTCTGTTATCCGTTTTGCCTGTCTCGAGTGAGACCTTTCAAGCTGTACGTCATCTACATGTCTCGATACTCGGCGGGGTGGCGATTCAGGCAGACTTCAATGGAGACGGCCGACCTGACTTCTTTTACTACGACCCTCTTTACAGACCGAATACTTCCATCCGGACCGAAATCCTGCTTTCGCATGCAGATGGCAGCTATTCCGATCCGTTAGCCGTATCGCTGGACGGCACCCCGCAGCAATGCCATCCCTATGACATCAATGGTGACCACTTCGCCGACCTTGTCTGCATCTCGTTCGCATCGGGATCCCCTGCGTTGCAGGTCATGTACTCCTTTATCGGGAACGGAGATGGTACTTTCCAGCCGTCCATTCGCACAGATATCTCCATCAACAACGATTTTTATTCATCCGTTGGCGTCACCATAGCAGGAGACATCAACGGCGACGGCAAACTCGATGTGATTCTTACCAATCTGGACCGGCTCAATACGATCTATCCGATGCTCGGCGATGGAGCGGGACACTTCACTCTCGGCAAGCCATTGAATCTGCGCTACTACAGTTCAGGAGTCCGCCTTTACGACGAATTGCATGACGTTAATGGCGATGGCAAACTCGATCTTCTGTACGGACAGCCGCTTCAGGTCTATCTCGGCAACGGAGATGGTACGTTCACGTCTGGATTCATCGCTGGAAACTACCAGAATTGCTTCTTTACCGACTTCGATAACGACCAACACCTTGATGCAGAGTGTGTGGACATAAGCTCCAACTCAAACATAATTCTGCATGGCAATCCGGACGGCACCTTCAATACCACGCCGATTGCGACGCCTGACTTTAGCAATACAACGGTTCTCGCCATAAAGGACTTGAATGGAGATGGCATGCCGGATGTGATCAGCCTCGGCCCCAAAGGGACGATCATCTATCTCGGTAAACCAGGGCTTAAATTTGCGCCTCCCATCGCCTATTCGTTTTCTGCGGGATACAGCAACTTCGGAGTGACCGATCCTCTGATCGACGACTACAACGGCGACGGAATCCTTGATCTGGCGACCACGGCTTTCGATGGTATCTACATCGCATATGGCCGTGGAGATGGTTCCTTCCGCGCGCCACGCCCGACCGAATCGGGAACGGCCATCGGAGGAATCGCTGTGGGGGACTTCGATGAGGATGGCGCGCCGGACGTCATTACTTCGGGTAGTCCAAGCCTCCTGCTAAACCATGGAAAAGGAGATGGCACCTTCGCCACATCAACACCGATTCAAAGGGACGGTCTGGCGGCGAACGCGGGAATATCCTCCCAGGTGTTTCAGGGAGACTTCAACGGCGATGGTCATCTTGACCTGGTTACCAACAATAGCGGCTCGTTGGCACAGATCTTCTTCGGGAAGGGTGACGGTACATTCAGCGACCCGGTTTTCGCGAGCTCTACCTTCAACTTCATTCCGTTTCAAGGCGCGGTCGTCGCTGACATCAATGGTGATGGACGCGCGGACCTGATAGCACCGAATAATTCTTATCCCACGGGAGACGTGTGGGTGATGCTCTCCAATGGAGACGGAAGTTTCTCTGCGCAGTCGATCGCCACCTTCAACAGCGCTCTGTCTGTTGCGGCGGGCGATGTGAACGGAGACAACAAACTCGACCTGGTTGTTTCGATTGCTGGAGGAGTCCAAATCTTTTTAGGGAAGGGCGATGGCACATTCAATCAAGTCGTTTCGGCTCCTGCTGCGCCTTCTACCGGCAACGGAACTTTCAGTCCTGGCCAGGCTGTCTTCGGGGACTTTGATGGCGATGGGAAGAGAGACTTTGTCGTCACAAACAATCTGAGTACTTACTATCTGACCATTTATTACGGCAACGGCGATGGTACCTTCTCCGCTCCATCCACCATCGCGACGGGCGTTTCTCCAACGGGGTTGTTTTTGAATCTTGCTGCGCATGACCTGAACGGCGACGGCTTGGACGATCTGCTATACAGCGGCAGCAGCATATACCAGGTGGCAGAGATCTCTATCCTGCATGCCAAGCCGGGCCGTACCTTCGATGCAGGCATGGGGCTGCTGGCTGGTTTCGGTACGTTGACCCCATCGATTGCAGACTTCAACAAAGATGGACGGCCCGACCTGCTGTTCTCGAACTCCTATGCTTCTCCGGGCATCTTCACCGTCCTGTTGAATCGGGAGTCCACCGGTACGACCCTTACTGTGGACCATACCGCCATCCAGTACGGCCAGGGTGCAGGTTTTACTGCGCAGGTTACATTCTCCGCCGATAGCACCTCTGCGCCGCCCCCGTCGGCAACAGTCATTCTCAGTGGACTGCCCGGTAGCCCCGTCACTCTCCCGATCGCATTTTCGTCTCCTGGCGCCAATGCTCCTTTCTCCGGAACAGCACGGTATGAGGCTATCAATCTGCTGCCTGGCACATACAACGTGACCGCAAGGCTTAATGCGAGTTGCTGCCTCACTCCATCGAAGTCTGCAGTCACAACCCTTGTAGTGGCCCCCGCGGCGACAACAACCACTCTTGCGCTGACTCCAGTACCACCACTGACAGGCCAACCGGCTACTCTTCGTGTACAGGTAAGCAGCCAAACGACTGTGACCTCAGGCACGATCACCTTCTTCGATCAGGGCACGCAGATTGGTACCGCGCCTGTTGCGTCCGGGGCAGCCAGTTTTACCACTTCACCGTTGTCTGCAGGCGCGCATAGCATTACGGCGGTGTTTGCAAGCGACCAGAACTTCCTCACCTCTAGTTCGCAACCGCTCACCGTCACGGTCTTCGATCGTGGCTATCAACTCACGGCAGCTCAAACAAATCTCTCGCTCGGCGCCAACGGCAGCACGGACCTTGTGACACTTTCGCCGGTGCAGGGCTTCTACGGCAAGGTAACTCTAAGCTGGCTCGGTCACGCCGGCTGACAGCATCACAGCTGCCACTTTGCCGACATGCAGCTTGTCGCCAAGCGTCGTTACTCTGACAGGAACTCCGGTCAACTCTACTCTCACTATCTCCGACAACAAGAGCAGTACCACGGCAGCGTCTGCAAGTGTACTTCCCGGCGGATGGGTGGGTTTGTGCCTTGTTGTCCTCGTCTCTGCACTCTTACTCAGACAGAATCGTCTCTCGTGGAGCGCCTTTGCCACGCTCGTTGTCATGCATGCGGTGACACTGCTTTCGGGATGTGCAGGACGAGTGGTGAGCCCCTCTGCAGCTGCTAATGCGGCCATAAAAAACTACACCGTTACCGTTACTGCTTCGAGCGACATGCCAGGATCGGCCCCTGCTCCCCTCACGATCACAGTACACCGAGAGTAGAGATCGTTATGAACTTCCGTCCTTCTTTGAATCTGCCCCCTATGACTATGACTCGTCTGTTCTGCTCGCTTGTGCTGGCTGCCCCAGTGTTTTCCGCTCAGGCGTTGATGGGAGCCCCCATTGCTCGGCAGAGCGCTGATACCCAGTTGCTCCCACTCACGTTTGAGGAGAACCGTGGGCAAGCGCCCGACGGTGTCCGTTTCCTCTCCCACAGCTCCGACGGGGAGTTCCTGTTTACCTCACGCAAGGTGGTGCTTCCGTGTTCGGCCAAGGGTTCTCCCATCTCTTTGCTTCTGGGGAACGATGCGTCTTCTTTGCGCGCCGAAGAACCAACGAATGGCGTCGCCAACTACTACGCAGGTAACGACCGCACGCACTGGTTGCAAGGCATTCCGCTTGACCGGCAGATTCGTTATGAGCAGGCTGCCCCTGGCATAGATCTCGTTTTTCATGGAAGAGACGGTCATCTGGAATACGATCTTCAGGTAGCTCCTGGTGCAGATGTAGAGGCGATGCGTCTCAGTTTGAGCGGTGGAGCGTCGTTTCATCTCGAAGCTGACGGCTCAGCGACCGTGCAACTGGCAAACACAAACTCGACCTGCCAGGGATTGCATTTTCTCGCACCCATCGCAACGCAGCAGATCGATGGAAAGACTGCCACGGTGGAGAGTCACTTCACGCTCGATGCTGATGGTCGCCTCGGTTTCACTGCGTCTCATTACGATCGCAGCCGTTCTCTCCTCATCGACCCTGTCGTGAGTTACACAAAGATCATCGGCGCCAGTAACGGTGTGGAAGTCTCCGCGTTACAGGTGGATGCCAGTGGATCCGTCTTTCTAACCGGTCAGACCTACGCCTCAGACTATCCGGTTGCTGGTGGAGGACAAGGAAGTACCGGGCAGGGTGGTAGTGAGCAGATCTACGTTACAAAACTCGATCCCACTGGGACACAGATCCTGTACTCCACATATATACCCTCACCTGGCTTCAACACTGCTGAGGGGATTGCTCTGGATGCTTCGGGTAATGCCTACGTCACTGGCATTACGGGCAGCTCCAGTTTTCCTACGACTTCGGCGAATCTGGGTACATGCACAAATAGTTTTTGCAACACCGGCTTCGTCGCCAAATTCGACGGTACCGGAGCGATGGTCTATTCCACTCTGATCGGTACAGGGCAGCAGCTTCCACGCGGTATTACTGTCGATACCGACGGCAATGCTTATATCGCAGGCAACAGCAGCGACAATGGCTTGAAGACAGTCAATGCGTTTCAACCGTCGTATACCGGCATGGTTTGTACAACATGCGGCGGAGTTTTTTTTGCCAAGCTGAACCCTACTGGAACGGACTGGGTTTTTTCGAGCTACTTTTTTAGTCCTGGCCAGATTGGGGCATCCGCGATGGCAACTTCCATCACCCGCGACACCCAGGGCAACATCTACTTCGGAGGCAACGGCACCTCCGTTCCTCTCAAAGGCTCTTTCCAGGATGGCACCGGAGGCTCCTTCGTCGCGGAGTTTGCACCAGATGGCAAGACGCTGCTGTTCAGTACGCTTCTGGGTGGTGATACCTTCGTCGCCGATACACTCGGGCAGATTCAGGTAGGGGCCGATGGAACGATTTATCTGGCTGGATCGCAGATCGCGCCTGACTTTCCCTATACCGTCGAGGCCTACCGCCACCCCATCTACTCCATTGGGTACGCTCAGTCTAAACAGTACCTCTTTGCCAGCGCCATCAATCCGTCCCATACGGGCTATACCTGGTCGACCTATCTGGGCGAAGGCTTCGTCAATACAACAGCGATGGATACGAAGGGCAACTTCTATATCGCGGGCAGCTTTGGGCTAAATTCGTTGCCCTTCAAAGATGCGGTTGCCGCTGACAGTCCCGGCGCTGGAGCCTTCATTTTGGGGCTTACGCCAAAGGGTGATCTGGTAAGCTCCACCGGCTTCGGCGGACGGGTGATCTCACAAGTCCCAAATGGCATGGCGATCGATCCGTCAGGTAACATTTACATCGCCGGTACGGCAAATTCTTTGTCGATCAATAATGGCTTTCCTTACGGCTTCTACGACCCCATCAACGTTGGCACAGGCACCGCATATACCGACCAGGCGAGATCTGGTAGCTATTCGAGCTTCATAGCGAAGATCGCGCCGACAAATCAGCCGCAGATCAGCCTCACCTATAGCGGGCCAATGCTCGAGCTCCGCAATGCAGGCAGCGCAGACCTGCATATCGTCAGCATTGTGCCGGGTAACAGCATCACTTCGATCATCAATGCCTGCGGTACTACTGTGGCAGCAGCAAGCTCCTGCTTTCTGACCCCACTTAGTACAACGCGAGGTGGAACCCTTACGATCAATAGTGATGCCCAGCCCTCTTCCCAGACCTTCACGCCCACTGGCCTTGCAAGCTCTCTTGGCGCAGTGGTGTACGTCGATAGCAGCCAATTGAACATCCCTCCTACGCAGAACGGAACAACCAGCGTGGCAAAGCCACTCTATATCTGGAACCTGGGCAACGCCGGGGTCGCTATCAGCTCCATCCTCACCTTCGGGTGGACCTCGCAGACGAACGACTGTCCCGCCATACTCGCGCCTGGCACGTTCTGCACAGCGAGCGTTACCGTGAAACCCGTTTCGGCGGGCGCGCCCAGTGGCTCGTACGATATCGGGGTGGTCTACGGCAGTGGGAGCCGTGTCGATGTCTATCCTAACTTCACGCCAAATCCAGTGGATGGGCCCCTGTTGTTTTCTGCCGACAGGAGCCTGCAATATGGTAATGTCCAGCTCGGGACAACGTCGCTGATTCGTACCGTAACGATCACCAATAGCGGAACCGCACCTGTCACTGTAGACGTGCCGTCCTTCTCCGGCGATGGAGCCAGTAGCTTTACGGTTGCAGCAAACACCTGCGCAGGCATCGCTCTTGCGTCTCAGGCGAGCTGTGTGATCGGTGTCAGTTTTGAGCCTCTGCAGGCTGGGCGTCTTGCGGTGCCGATGCTTTTGTCTGGCGGTGGTTCGTCCACGACAATCTACGTTATCGGTACAGGCATCAGCACGCCCAGTCTCTCAATCAATCCAGGTTCCTTCGACTTTGGCAACGTCGTGCCTGGCACCACAGCGACCCAAACCGTGCAGATTAAAAACACGAACGCCACGGAGATCGCTCTCACTAGCATTACCGCAGGCGCTGCAGACGGTGGCTTACAGCCCGATTACAGCCAAACGAATGACTGCGGCGCTACGCTTGCGTCCAATGCGAGCTGCTCCATCACGGTTACATTTGGGCCGTCGGTTCTGGGAATGCGTAAAGGAGCCGTCACGCTTATGATCGATGGCGGCGCCCTGACATCGAAAGTATTGCTGACAGGCACCGGAGTTCCTGCATTTCTTGCAGCTCCTAACTCGTTGTCCTTCTCTTCTACTCCTGTCGGCAGTAAGGTGTCTCAGAGCATATCTCTGGTCAATCAGTCCAGCATGTCGCTCGCACCTGTACTGACAACTACGGCTCCGTTCTCGATCGATTCAACGACTTGTAACGGTCCGCTCGCCGCTGGAACAAGTTGCTTAATTTTCGTTGGCTTCCAGCCAGACTCTAATGGTCCTCAGGCTGCGGTGCTCACCGTTGCTTCCGGGGAGGTAAATCCTATCACGGTACCACTCTCAGGAACCGGGACTGTCTCCGCAATCACGCTTTCGCCGACATCCCTGACTTTCGAAGGGGCAAACATTGGCACTTCCGCAGCAGCTCAGACGATAGCTCTCACGAACTCTGGCGCCGCTCCCCTTACGGCGCTCACTTTTGGGATCTCCGGTGTCAATCCCGAGGACTTTAAGCTGACGACAACGTGCGGCATCTCCCTCGCTTCCCAGCAGAGCTGTCTCCTCAATGTCGTCTTCACGCCCTCGAGCGCCGGTGCTGAAAGTGCCACGCTTTTCATTTCCAGCAATGCTGCCACCGGTCCGGCAACAGTCGCATTGGTTGGGACCGGGAACAGCTCTGGTCTCGCTCTGTCTACCTCCTCCCCCAGCGCCACAATCTCCGGCGGTTCCTCCGCTCCCTACACACTAGTGCAACAACCGCGACCAGGCGCAACGGGAACTATCACTTTCACGTGTGCAGATCTGCCGCTATACGCGGCGTGCAGCTTTTCTCCCGCGAGTCTGTCGATTGCTAATGGAGGCAGTACAACGCTTACCGTCACAACTTCCCAAACGCAGACGGCTGCGCGCCGCCAACCGATAAATATTGAGGCCGCAGGTTGTCTCGCGAGCTTATTTTTGTTGCCGGTTGTGCGAAGACGCTCTTGGTTGACTCTACTATCCTGCCTCCTGCTGTTCGCATTCGTGGGTATAGGAGGATGCGCCTCATCCTCAAAGCCATCTTCCCTATCCTCAACCAATCTCACGCCGAAAGGAACATACACTTTCCACGTGATTGCAAGTGCGGGCACTCAGATGCAGACGATTCCTTTGACGCTGACAGTACAGTAAGCGCGAACCGATGATCTTCAGCTGAAATGGTAACAGTCATCTCCGGAAGATCGAGATGCTCCTCGGTGTGAAGACATCCTCCCTGGACATGCCATAAACAACCACCAGTATTGACCAAGAACTAGGAAATGAAGTCTCGCCGGCTACCATTTGGAGTGAAAGTCTGCAGGTACGCCGAACAGGAAGTTCCATTGAACCAGCGGCTTCAAAGGCACCACTTCGAAGCTGTTGGAACAGCATTAAGAAATCTAAAGGCAACTCCTCGCGCAAGTGGACGAAGCTACCGTGCGAGCTATGCGGTGAGCAGTGATGGGCGCTTATGGCATACCAGGGGAGAAAATCCGCCGACTCTTGCGGTCGTGGGGGTTCGCCCCCCTCCCGGCACCATAAGCCGTCCTGTAACTCTCTGGAAGCAATATAGTCGTTGGGGTCAGCGGAGCTATCGGGCGGCGTAGGGAATTGATAGCGAGGTACAAATTTGGGTACAGCGCCAGTCCCATCTAACATCAGTTATTTGCCAATGCGCAGGCTCCGCCCCTAGCGCCGCACAAGGTCGCGACTTCATTATGAAGAGCGAGATCTTTACCGTTGCATGGCCGGAAGCACGCAGAGTTCTCCTGCTTCTCGCAACTAGGCGATCAATGGATGCTGAGACAGCATGGCGGTCTACGGAAGTGCGTCTCCTCGCGTTTGTGTGACTGAAGTGCGGCATCTCGATAACAAATGGTTGGCTTGATAGTTAGGCGCTCCACCAAATTGCAGCATAGCGCCTATAGAAATCGATGGCCGTAAAAGTGATCTCAACAGCCACAATGTCGGAGTAGGGCAAGAATATTGGGGGCTGATCAGTCATCGCTCGCTCGCAATATAGAAAGGCATGAGATGACGGACGAAACGCTATTCCCCTCTTTACTACCAGGGCAGGTTCCAGCTCGATCGAGGAAGATTCTTGAGCAAGCACGGCGATATTTCGGCTTCGTTCCCAATCTCTTAGCCTAGTTGGCCCATTCACCGTCAGCCTTAAGCGTATATTTCAACGCAAATATCGGCTTTGAATTTGGAACGCTGACCCCCGCGGAAAGACAGATCGTGCTTCTAACCGCCAGCAAGGAAAATGACTGCGCTTATTGCAGCACGTCCCATAGCGCACTGGCGCGATTCTTCTCGAACGTTCCTAGTGAGGCACTGCTAGCAATCGAGTCCGGAAATAAACCCAGCGATCCAAAGTTGGATGCTCTAGTCTCTTTGACCCGTCAATTGGTCTCGTTGCGTGGAGTTGTCCCAAGAGAAACAATTCAGCTCTTCCTCGATTCCGGTTATAGGAAAGAACAACCTTTGGAGGTGTTAATTGGGATCGGGATTAAGACTATAAGCAATTACTTCGATCACCTGTCTGCCCTTGAAATCGACGATGAGTTTTTGAGCATAATCTCTAAATCAGCTTAGGCGCCGTTCGCAGGTGGACTGCTTTAACCGCGGATTAGCGTGACGAGTGTAGGTCGTTATGATCACTTTTTGGCGAATGTACGATCTGATGCAGCGCCCTCAGCAAGCCAACATGGGACGGGAGTATAGGTTAATGGACAGAGAGATTGAGGCGATTATCGCAGAAGAAGCTGGCTTAGGCGGCAAGAAGAGTATGGCAGAAGAAACGATCGAATTCGTCGAGGAGGACCGGGAGAGCGATGCGTATACTGACTCCGATGAACGAGAAGAGCAGATTGAACTGATGAACGATACGATCGACACTTTGGTCGACGAGAGTCAGGATGTGTCAACGGAAGGCATCGACAATGGTGGATGGGATTATAACTAGATCTTGGCGCGCACGATGATCCGGATTTATGTGCACCAGAACCGTGGGACCGTAAACACGCAATTCTCATAGAGAAATCACTTATCCATAGAAAGACCTTGGGCTTTGCGATAAGCTCGAAATCCGCACCGACAGTTCGGCAGGGAACAGGTCGGCAGCAGACGCGTAGCCAGGAAACGCGTTACCAAGGGAATGCATTTCCGACCGGAAAAGTGTGGCCTTAAGAAGGCCCTGCGTACACTTTACGAGAGGCGATCCGGAGATCATCTCCCGAGAGGATTTCAACGGGGGGGGGTACAATTCATCCTAGCTACTTACAGTGGTCCAAATCCTGTGATATCCATAGTTCCCTGTGGTTGAGAAAAAGTGGCCCAGGGAGATGCCTCTTGGAATCGAGACTCTCGACAGCGGTCTTCACGAAGCTGCTATTCTTAGCTGAGTTCCGCCGCTGGATATGCCCTGATATGTCTAATGCGTCCTTCGGTAAATGAAGACCATCGACGTTGCAACGGACACAAGGCAATTCCTGCTCGCGGGCTTTTGGATAGTGGGATTGTGTGCAACCGTTTTCACGGAATCTACGTTGTAGTGATCAGAACGAATCGCTTGGAAGACTTTAACCATGAATGGAAGTCTCGAACGAGAGCGAGATGAGAGCGGGTTGATAGGCAAAATATGCCAAGGGCAAACGGAGCTGTTTCAAACGCTTATTAAGCCATATGAACGCACTGTCTTTGCCGTCGCCTACTCTGTCATGAACAATGGTGCGGATGCTGAAGACGTCGCACAAGAGGCATTCCTGAATGCATTAAGAGGGCTGAAGAGTTTTCGCGCAGAAGCTAAATTCAGCACCTGGCTAATCCAGATCGCGTTCAATGAGGCGCGCATGCGATTGCGCCGCAGCCGCATCCGGGCGCACCAATCGCTGGAGGAGATTGTGGGGAACGAAGAAAGCGATTATGTGCCCAGAGATTTTGCGGATTGGCGGGAAATTCCGAGCGAAGCGTTGGCGCGCAAGGAGTTGAGGCAAATCATCGAGAAAACCCTTCAATCTCTTCGACCGATTTATAGGCAAGTTCTTATTCTCCGTGATGTACGAGGTCTCAGTACTGCCGAAACGTCACAGGTTTTAAACATTACGGAGGACGTCGTGAAAACGCGCCTTAGACGCGCAAGATTACAAATGCGTGAGGCGCTAGCCCCAGGTTACGACGGCAGTTGGACATCTGAATCGAAGGTGTATAAAAGTGTGAGACCGTGGTGAACTGAGGCGAGTGGCGAATACCTATGAGAGAGACGGTCATAGAAATCAGTTGTGTCGAAGTTTGGCGAGAGATCTCCAACTATATCGACGGGGATATCGAGCCGGAACTCAGAGCGCGCTTGGAGCTTCACTTCAAGAAATGCAAGGACTGCAGAGCAGTACTCCACGGAACTGGCAATGCTGTGCGCCTGTTAACTGATGGTGACTGGTATCCACTCCCCGAAGGATTCAGTGAACGGCTCTTTTTGCGGCTTTCGTCGGAATATCTCAGAGAGAAGTTTTAACGTTTCTAGAGCGCGCCAGGCTCAGCCTTCAGCTTAAATAACAGCTCCTCGACAAGTTCTGGCTCTTGGTCGGCGTTATCCATAACAAAAACGATATGCCATGCGAGGTTTGAATCGCGATTCCAGATCTCTGAGTATCGCGTGCGCCTCACCTCCGGAGGTCCACCCGCCTTGGGACGAATTGTCAGCTCGTGCCAGCCATACTCGACGGCAAGATTTTCGGCGATTGCGATATCCACGATGATTGGGGTCAGATCGACCTCATAGTCGCGGAAGAGCCCTTCCAACTTGGCCCGCAGTATAGTTTTTGCATCGACCCCAAAAAAGGTTGGTAGCCCTGCGGTCATGTCGGTAAAACCGTCGGCAAAAACAGAAAGAATCTGTTCTACATCAGCGCTGTTGTAGCCTTCGCGCAGCGCGGTCTTGGCGGCATTGATGGCGTAGCGATCGTCCAATGAGCTTCCTCCTGGACCCATTGAAGACGCGCTTCCTGGCTTCGTCAAGTCTTCGGTTTACGAGCATGGTAGACGGAGCCTCGCCGGTGCATGCCGTCAGGTTTGAAACAAAAATCAGTGAGCGTTGTCACCCCTGACACCTTCTATGACTCTCATACTGCTGTAGGGCTTCTTTTAGAGAAAGCCAATCTTGATGGTGAGCGCGGTTCTCCGCGCGCGACGATTTGGCTGAGAGGCACGTATGAATTTAAAGAATGCACAATTCATCGGCAACGGGTCAGAGATTGTCCGTCTGTTTGCACGGATCATGTGCGGTACCGTTTGCATGGGCAGCTACAGTCGTGGAGACACTCTTGGGGATATTGCTCCGGAATTTCTGATCACGAACACAATGACTTCGATAACGTGAACGCTCCATGTAATAGGCACAGCGAAATTCAGGGCCAGATACCATCTCGAAGATGGCCCAGTGTACGGTAGAGCCTTACCTTTTGTTTACTTGAGAGATAGATAGCTTAGTTTGATTGGAGGTGCAATATGCCACCACCTAAACCCGTACGGGTATTGTTGGTCGATGACCATCCGATCTTTCGCGAAGGGCTGAGTATGGTCATTCAATCACAGTCTGATCTGCTGCTCGTAGGCCAGGCGGAGAATGCGGAGGATGCTCTGTCCCAGTTTCGTCGCAGTCGCCCTGACGTGACGATTATGAGTCAGAAACTTCCGGACGTGAGCGGTACAGATGCGCTTATTGCGATCCGGAAAGAAAGCCCTCGAGCGATCGTGATGATGCTGACTACATCCAAAAAAGATATGGATGCGCGCCGTGCGCTCAATGCGGGCGCTGCCGCCTATGTTTTGAAGAACACCCCTAAAGCGGAGATGCTCCGCGTGATCCGGTGGGTCTCTGAGGGGCGTAGACACATCCCTTCCGAAGTAGCGAGCACAATCGCAGAACATCTGGGACAGGAGGAGCTTTCTCCACGGGAGAGCTCGGTCCTGACGCTGATCCGAGATGGTTATCGGAACAAACAGATCGCGGGGCGCTTAGGAATTTGTGAAACAACGGTCAATTTCCATATCAGGAACATCGTTGAAAAGCTTCAGGCAAATGACCGGACTCATGCTGTGACCATCGGCTTTCGACGTGGCCTTTTGGAGCTCGAATAGGAGGGAGAACAACCCTCCTCTAGAAAACTTCAGTCCGCCTGCTGTTCTGAAGATCATCCCATTTCTGCGTTTTGATAATTAGCGGAAGCTGATGTGCAGGTGATCGTGACGGCTGGCGGAGGAGATGCGTCTACTATTCGCGGTTCCGAATGCGCGTGTAGAGCGGTATGCTTCTGTATTGCCAAAGGCCGAATTTTTATTACCAACGGCGGATGCAATGGAGTTCAGCAGCCCCTGAGCTTGGAGTCCCAGTAAATTTCGGGTGGTGTTACGGAGGACAAACCTTCTGTTTCGACTCGAGTAGCCTGGTCCGATGCGGGTATTAATCTACGCACCGGAACACCTACCGCGGAACAGATACGAACCGCTGTTGACGTGATATTAGCTGACCGCAAATATCACGAACGAGCCACGACTGCGAAGATTATCGAGTCCGCGATCGCGGAGAGCAAGAAGGTAGCGGCCAGGTGAAACAATAAGAGGTTCCGCAAAGGATTCCAGGTGTGCCCTTCCATCCATCCCGAACGCCCGTTCAGGCTGCTCCATTTGTCCAAGGTGCATCATAGGCGAGAATGTCGCTTCCTGCAGGTGTTCCCGCATAGGTCTCAAGAAAAGTCGCTTTGCCCCACTGCGGAAAGTGCAGTTTCGTCTCCGAGCCCGCAACGCCGTACCCTAAACTTCAATTGCTCGCCTCTCTGCTTTTTAACTAACGCTGCATCAACGACCCTTCCGTCAAGTTCGCACTCCAACAAGGAACACTCCTCTGTTGTTTTGCATTCCATTTCGTACTAAAGAGGCAACGCGCATAAACTACAAGGTCATCTTTCCCCTGACTGTACTTAGCTGTACGTTTCTTCATTTCCGAAGGCCATCTGTTATGGCTTGTCGGGCCGCGTGGTAGCCGCACATTCCGTGCACTCCTCCGCCTGGCGGAGTCGACGCGCCGCACAAATAGAGGCCAGCCTTCGGAGTTCGATAAAGCGAGCGGGTTGGACGTAGAAGGAGTTGTCGAAAGTCCATTCGACCGCTGAGAATGTCGCCGCCGATGAGATTGGGGTTCCAATTCTGTAAATCTGCAGGCCCCGATACTGCTCGAGCCAAGATGCAGTCTCGAAATTCTGGTGCGAATCGGGAAATCTGATTTTCGATCGTATCGGTGTAATCGACTGTACTTCCGTTAGGAACGTGACAATATGCCCATGCAGTGTGCCGACCCGCTGGCGCACGGCTGGGGTCGAAGAGCGAGGGCTGCCCGACAAGTACAAACGGCCGATTGGAATTCAGTGTCTTCTCGGCCTCCGCAATCTCTTCAAATGAACCTCCAACGTGAACGGTCGCGGCTCGAGAACACTCTGAAGCTCGCCATGGGATCGGAGAGCTAAGAGCGAAGTCAACCTTGAAGGCCGCAGGTCCATAGCGAAATCGGTTCAGTTGTTTTTGGAATGAAGAGGGCAATGCCTCTTTGGCAATTCCGATCAACTGCCGCGGGCTGACATCGGCCAAGACAAGATTGGCGGACGGAATTTCTCGGACCTCGTGATTGCAATGAATCACCCCACCGAGAGTCGTCAGATAAGCTGCCAGCGCATCGGAGAGCGACTGGGCACCGCTTCGAAGAATTGGCCAACCACCTACGTGACCTGCGGCCAGGAAGATCATCCCGACCGCAGCCGAGGCAAAACTATCGAACGGCAGGACGGCGTGAGTGGATACTCCTGCGAAGAGGGCTCGCGCGCGCTTTCCCCGGAAATGGTACTGGACAAATCTTTCAGCTGATAGGATCGCGTGCGTTCCAAAGCGAGCCATCAATAATGGATGGTGAGGCAGGTGTTGAATTGGTTGAAGAATCTCTTCGACAAGATATGTAAAGTTGGAAGCCAGGGGCTCGATGATGGATCGGTAGTTTTCACGGTCGCCGGCATCAAGGTGCTCCAAAGTTGCATCAATCGAATGCTCCAAAAGAACGGCGGTACCATCATCGAGCGGGTGAGCGCAGGAGACATCAGGCTGAATCCAAGGGATATCAATGGGAAGTGAGCTGAAGAAAGGACTCGCTTTACCAAGCGGATAGACGGAAGACCCGAGGTCTTGTCTGTATCCTGGCAGGGTGGTTTCAGCCGTCGCACAAGCACCGCCGATCCCTTTATTCCGTTCGAACACCGTCGTGTGGTAACCGGCCGAGGCCAGCACGATAGACGCCGCTAGTCCGTTTGGCCCAGAACCGATTACCGTGGCTGTCGCCATACTAACCCCGCTGTTCACCGGCGTCGACCAAGCATCCTTCGGCCGGCCTGAGACTCCGTCGCAGGCTCTGTTGAGCAGAGACGAGATGAGCGACAATGTGAGGATACCTCTCTTGATTGAACAATCTCGTCTCGAGATCGTCCAACTTTTGGTAAAAGTCCTCGATGATCAGTTGATGAGTGACTTCGCTTCTGTACGCATCGGGATAGATCTCCAGATTGGATTGTGCTAATGGCACCAACGCTTGATCGTGCCACAGATTACTTTCAATCGACCTATTGAAAACTACAGATTCTTCCCATAAAGCATTGCGATTTTTGGGAATCCGAAAGGGCTACGCAAGTTCTAGAGTGTTCGTTCGGGGAGGGAAATGGATCAACTGCATAGCACCAGATTCAAATTGTGTCGATGGAACGGATCGGGTTCGGCACTTTCGAATGACCAAAGACCGGAGTCCATCATGAGAAATATCAACAGCAAAGAACAAAGTTGTAATCTCAAACGGTGCAACGTGACTACTGTTGTCCTCTTTAGGCCGTTTAGGCGAAGCTCAAGAGGGTTTTAGGCCCGCTTTTGCCTCGGCTACCACAGCGCGTCTAGCACGCAACAAGCGTGTCTTGGCTGCCGGTACTGAGAGCTGTAATCGAAGTGCAATGTCATTCATTGAAGCATCATCGCCGCACCAAACCCGCAGTACTTCCTTCTGAGTGAGTGGTAAGGAATCAATTGCGTGATGAAGAACCTTGTACTCCTGGCTGATCCTCAACATCTCAAAAGGACCTGGGTGAGGATCGGCTAAGTTCGAGACCATCCAATCGTTCATCTCTTGGCCAGCGATAAGAAGCACTTCAGAGCTTCTGATGTACTGACGTCGAATCATGAGTGCCGAATTGATGGCTATCCGGGTAAACCAGGTTGAGAATTTTGCTCTGCCGTCGAAGGTGTATAGCTTAAGATACGAACGAATGAGCGCTTCCTGCAGGGCGTCTTCGGCGTCGGCCTCCGTTCTAAGGATCCTGCGGACTGCTCGGAGAGCAACCGGAGAAGCCTGCTTGATCAGCTCCTGATAAGCGCCCTCATCCCCCGCTTTGGCAAGAGCCAAAAGTCTCGCATCGTTAGTTCGGAGCTTGTCGGGGATCGCATTGTCTGGTGGGGCAGAGTGTTCCAGAGCCATATCGTTTATCTCCTGCTATTCATTTTTGAAACTGGACGCACCGTCGTTATACGGTCAAACAGTTCATTCGATGATCCACGACAATTTCTCGTAAGGCCCTACGAAAACTTATGAACCACCACCTGTACTTTCCTGCAGGGAAAAACATGGAGAGAGAGAGTCGACGTTCGACCTTCATCTCGAGCAGCTGGATGGAGTTCTCGATCCATGCCGAAAGCAAGTTCAATTATGCGTTGGGAGTTTCTAAGCTGACGTCTCTTCGCCGTATCGGGTGTCGATATTCAGATGTCCGGGAAAGACTGAAGTCATAGAGGTTCAGTTACCTGTTGCTATAGCATCGGGCTGCGCAACTGTATGTAATGCGCGAAGAGGCTATGGCTGATTATTCAAATCCGTTCCAGGCAGAATGCATGGATAAAGAAGCGCAGCCACCGGAACAATATGCGAATATCGATCGCATTGCGATAGAGCGGCATAGCCAGAGGCTTACTATAGCGTTCATTGTAAGCGGATTGTTTTTTATGTTGTTGCCTGGAACGTTTCTTGGGGTGTGGAAGCTTGTCGACATTTCCAGAGAACATACGGTAAATAGTCTGAATCCTGCATGGCTCCAGGCTCATGGACAGGCGCAGATCTTTGGGTGGATAGGCTCTTTCATCATAGGAATTGGCTTTTATTCTCTGACCAAGATGCAGGGAACGAAGAAATTTCCTGTTCAAGCGGGTTGGGTGGCGTGGACTCTATGGACGTTGGGAGTTACGTCCCGGTGGGTTGGCGGAACAACTGGCTGGCATTGGAGGGTTTTACTTCCGCTCTCTGCCGTGATGGAACTTATTGCTTTCTGGCTGTTTGGTCGCTCTTTGAGGCAGCGCCGCCCACGCCACAACAGCAAACCCAAGGAGCATTGGCTAAAAGCAGTTATCGCTTCTACATTCGGTTTTTTGGCTGTGCTGGTCATAAATCTCATGATTCTGATCCATCTTGCTCGAACGGGAGATTCTCCAGCGTTGCCTCATGTGCTTGACCAGCAGATGGCATTATTATCGCTGTGGGGGATTGTCGTTCCGACGATATTTGCGTTTAATTCGCGTTGGCTATCACTTTTTGCGGGATTACGCCAGCCGAGTTGGGCTTCGTTTTTTGCAGCATACGCTCTTATTGTCGTGGCTCTTTGGGCGCTCTTTCTACAGTGGCAGTCCATATCTGCTGTCGCATTTTTATTCTCAGCTCTTTTGGTCGTGGAGGCCCTCCACGTTTGGGAACCGGCCGTGCAGCCGGCCAAACTGTTGCATGTCCATCGCTGCTTCCCACTCTTTCTGCGCATGGCTTATATTTGGCTTGTCATCTCCTGCATCCTTCATATGTTGGCGGTGCTTTACGACCATTCAGGGGGTATCTGGGGCGCCAGCCGCCATGCGCTATCCGTTGGCTTTATTGCAGGAATGGTATTTGCGATCGGCCAACGAGTGCTTCCGGCATTTTGCGGGATGCGTGTATTGTGGAGCGCGAGGTTGATGTTCTGGTCATTACTCCTGTTAAATCTGGGATGCGCTCTGCGGGTGATCTTCGAAGCGCTCGCCTATGAGAGTTACTGGGAATTTGCGTGGAGGGTGCTTCCATTCTCTGCGCTTATGGAACTGGCGGCGGTTGCTCTATTCGCTCTGAATCTTGCGGTGACCTTGCTGCTTCCGCCAGCTCATCTTCGTTCTCAACCGTCATCTGTCGTAGTTTTGTGATGCATTCATCGAGAGCTGTCCTGATTCTATGTTTCATTAAGTGCGGGCCTGAAAGCGAAATGCGCGAGATCGGATATGGATGTTGATGTCTTGAAACCCTGCAGCATTAAGCCTCATAGGAAATGTTTCCGGTGGAACAGGAACTTTCGTGTCGAACAGATGAATGGGATCGAAGCGGGACAAAAAAGTCAGATCGCAGCCAATAAAATATCCCCCGGGGCGAAGGACCCTCGCTACTTCATGAAGCAACTTATCTTGAAGTTCTAAAGAGGCCACATGATGAAGCATCATTAGGCAGACAGCACTATCAAAGCTTGCATCGGTTATTTGTATCTCCGTTGCATCCTGGTTCAGGACAGCGACGTTAGTTCCCTCCAGTCGACGACCAAGAGCCGTTGCCAATGGCCGATCGATTTCAATAGCGGTTAGCCTCTTTACGCGAGCTTTCAGCAGGTCCGTTGTCAGTCCAGGCCCTGGACCGATCTCAAGCACATCATCTCCAAGCTCCACCCCATCGAGCACCCATGGAAGGACGTCTCGTTGCAGAGTGCGGCGCCAGAGCCCAGAGCGGCATAAAATCCGGTGCAGATGATTCATCTCCGCAAAATACCGCGACGGGCAGCCATCTCCCGGCCAACCAGATCCTTTTCATTGCGTGACAATACCCCATCAGCGAGCGCAAAGATTTCAGCCTCCTCCATGACAAGATGGCGCTTATAAAGCCTTGTTAGATCGGTCAAAAGCACCTTCATCTGCCGGAGGTCTTCTTTCGAGAGAGATCCATCTGATAACCATCGATGACCAATAATATCGACGTCATCATGATCGCCTTCTGCCTGCCTATGATCCGCCTCAAGCCTTGCGATTTTTTCAAAAGCCCTATGAACCCTGGGGACATCCTTTGCCCGAAGCCGGGGAAATAAAGACTCTTCTTCATCTGCCGTGTGCCTCGGGCCAGCTTCGCGGAAGTACCAGAGGGCCTTCTCCAGGACAATTCGCTGGTCTGGAGTGAGCTGCTTCTCAGCGGCTTCCTCGCAAACGGTAATAAGTATGCTTAAAAATTGTCGTATCCGTTGATGGCAGTCCGTTAACATGCCTAACGGATCACTGAAGTCACTCTCAGGTTTTGCACCTATCTGTGTGAGCATTCGCTTTACTCCGTAACTTTCTTTGCATAATGCTCGGCATTTATTTGTACGTATTTATCCCATTTTTCAGGAAGGTCGCCTTCTGCATAAATCGCAGCCACAGGGCACACCGGAACACATGCGCCACAATCAATACATTCCATAGGATTGATGAAGAGCATCGAGCTAGAGTCGAAATCGCCTTCGTTTCTCTTAGGGTGAATGCAGTCTACTGGGCAAGCGTCAACACAAGCGGTATCCTTCGTCCCAATGCATGGTTCGGCAATAACGTATGCCATGGATGAATCCTTTCTCCTATTCGCTGCCTGACGTTCATTCTTTAGGACGCCGCAATGGATTCATTGCCTACCGTGACCGGATTGTCGATCTTCGCATAGTTGTAAGCTTCTTCGGTTACATCTTGAATTTCAGTAAAGTTTTCGGTGATAGGAGGCGATTGAGTTGTCCACTCCAATCCTGCGGCGCGCCATGGATTATTACCGGCGATTTCTCCATACTTCAAAGACCAGAGCAGATAGACGGCCGGGAGAAGATAGCCGATGGCAAGAACAGAGGCGCCGGCTGTTGAAAGGGCATTCAACACCTGAAATTCTGGAGGGTAGGCATGATAACGTCGCGGCATACCAAGGTAGCCAAGTACAAATTGCGGAAAGAATGTAAGGTTGAAGCCAATAAAGAGAGTGCAAGCCGCAAGTTTTCCCAAAGACTCTGAGTACATCCTTCCAGTAATCTTCGGCCACCAGAAATGCAATCCAGCCATATAGGCGCTGATCATGCCACCCACCATGACGTAATGGAAGTGCGCCACGATGAAATAGGTCTCTGTCATCTGGATGTCCATTCCTAAAGAGGCGAGCATTACACCCGTCATGCCACCCATCGTGAAAAGCCCAATAAAACCAAAGGCATATAGCATGGGGGTCGTAAAGTGTATGGAGCCACGGTACATCGTCGCCGACCAGTTGAAAACCTTGATTGCGGACGGAATGGCAACCAGCATGCTCATGAGCGAAAACATGAGAGCCGCATAGTTGGATATGCCCATGATGAACATATGGTGGGCCCAAACGAAAAAGCTGAAAATGGCGATAGCGACAGATGAAAAGGCAACTGCGGTATAGCCGAAGACTCGCTTTCTGCTAAAACATGCAATTACCTCAGATATGATTCCCATTCCAGGCAAGATCATTATGTAGACGGCAGGATGGGAATAGAACCAGAAGAGGTGTTGAAAAAGAAGTGGGTCTCCACCCAGCCGAGGATCGAAAAATCCAAGTCCTAAAACGCGTTCCAAGGCAACCAGCACAAGAGAGATAGCGACAGCGGGAGTTGCGAGAACGAAGATAATCGACGTCGCGTAGTAGGACCAGATAAAGAGAGGGAGCCGGAACCAGGTCATTCCCGGGGCCCGCATCCTATGGATAGTGACGATGAAGTTGACTCCCGTCAATATTGAGGAGAATCCGGCGACAAAAATGCCCATTGCCGCGCTAACAACATTCGTGTTCAGGTAATGTGTGCTTAGCGGAGTAGTGAACGTCCATCCGGTATCCACGCCGCCAAAGATCATCGAATATAGCTCAAGGCTGCCTCCGGTAATGAAGAGGTACCAACTCAAAAGATTGAGCTTTGGAAACGCGACATCGCGAGCGCCAATCATGAGAGGAATGAGGAAATTTCCCAGTACCGCGGGAGCTACCGGAACCAGGAAGAAAAAGACCATAATGATTCCGTGGATGGTGAAGAGCTTGTTATAGGTGTCAGAGGCAACAAGATCGCCAGCAGGAGTCAGTAATTCCAACCGTATGAAGGCCGCAGCCAAACCGCCAATGACGAAGAAAAAACTCGTCGTGAGCATGTAGAGAATAGCGATCCGCTTGTGGTCCTGTGTCAGCAGCCACGACTTAAGCCCGTATTCGTTGTTGAGATAGGTCCTTTCGGGTAAAGTGGGGACCAGTGCTGGTATCGTTCCCATGACTCCCTCTTCCTGCTCTTAATCTCAAAGCTTTGTCGAACCACTCTGTGTCTGACCCGGCGATAACCTGATTCCAGATAGAGCTTCCTGTTCGTTATGAGCCGAGACCTTCGTAATTCTTATGCGAAAGATATTTGGTCCCCGTTCAAGATACTCCCACGCTGCCTGGCCAGGCCGGAAGCTCTCGAACTGCTGGCTCAGGGGCACGGGATCGTGATCATTAACCAGTAAGACGGAACTCCCCACCGGCAACGAATCAAATTTCGCGAAGATCAGCGGATGACGTTGGGGACGTGGTACTGCGCGAATATCGATTTCGTCGTTTAAATCAGGATGTTCTTCCTTGGCGGTTCCTGTTGCGAGCACCAGAAGAGCCGAATCTTCGTGTGCGTCAACACGATGCTTGACCCCAGACGCAACACTAATAACTTCTTCAGAACGCAGCTCGCAAGGGACATCCTGCTCATAAAATGTGACGTGGCCGCGCATGACGTATATGGTGACCTTTCCCGATGTCGCGTGTTCGGGAACAGATTGATTCGCTTTGATATTCAAGAGCACCATACGGTAGCCCGGATCATTGACCAGCACTTTGGGGTTGAATCTGCGGTCATCGAATTCGATCAATTCATTGAGACGGTATTTAAGCATCGTTTCCTCTCTTAAAGTCCCCTCTTGCCTCGAACTTACTCCCCTGCTATCAGATGTGCTATGACTTGAGTCGTACACAGAAAGCGATGTTTGGAGTCGGCAATGGAAAGAATCGCTGCCTTGCAGCGCACGAGATTATTCAGTGAAGAAAGCTCCGAAGGACTTGCAAAGCTCGCACAGAGAGCCACGGAAATGCAATTTCAGCCTGGAGAGATGTTGTTCTTCTCAGGTGATTCGGCAAAGGGGTTGTTTGCAGTCATAAAAGGGAAGGTACGTGTCTTCCGGCACAATGCTGCAGGGCGTGAACAAGTAATGCATATGGATACTGCTGGTGCAACGATTGGAGAGGTTCCTGTGTTCGATGATGGGCCGTACCCTGCATCTGCGGTCGCCGAACAGGCTACAGAAGTCCTCTTCCTCCACAAGAGAGACATTTATGCCTTTTGTCTGGAGCATCCGACTTTCGCTCTCAAAGCGCTAAAGCTGATGGCGGAACGAGTTAGAAGACATGCGCAACTGGTTGATGCTCTGTCTTTCCACGAAGTTGGTCAAAGACTTGCCTTGTTTCTATTGAATGAGGCAAAGAATGGCGGAACTGACGGATATGGTCGCCCGACATTCAGGCTCGTGCTTTCCAATCATGAAATTGCCATTCGTATCGGCTCTGTACGGGATGTCGTTTCTCGTGCACTCACGCGACTCCAACACGATGGAATGGTTAAGCTAAAGGCCCGCTCTGTAACGATTATGGATTTCAAGGCTCTGCAGCTTTATTCAGAAAATCGCAGCAAACACATATCGCATCCTCGAGGTCAGGGGATCGTTAAGGACTGTTGAATGCGATCCACGTGGAATCGATTCCAACCCGAATGTGCATTTGGAACGTAGTGGAGGAAACGACCCTGGTTTTGCACAGGTGGCCCAATATATAGGTGTTGACCTCCATTTTGGCCCTTGATATAGTCGTCCTACTTCACGGTGCTTCGATCTGAGATCGAGGCTGAAAAGGGAATCCGGTGCGAATCCGGAACTGCCCCGCAGCGGTAAGCAGGAACGAACACTCCAAAAAGGCACTGGCGATAGCGCTGGGAAGCCGGAGTTAATAGGTCGCCTGCAGAGTCCGAAGACCTGCCTGAAGTTCGTGCTTAGGCACGAATCTCACACACCTTCGAGGGGAAGGTGCGGTGGCCGCGGTTTGTCTTCTGCGACTCCGTTCCATCCACTCGCGGGATTAGGACGTGATCCATGGCGGCGCAGGCGACGTTGAAGGAACTCAACCCAACTTTCCCTTCGGCTGAATCAATTCCACAGATGCAGGTGCGCAAACGTAGCGGGGAATTTGAGCCCGTTGACGTCAATAAGATCGTTCGTGCGATTGAAAGATGCTGTTATGGGCTTCAGCATGTCGATGTGATGAGGGTGGCCATCAAAACGATCGGGGGCCTATTTGACGGAGCTACCACCCGCGAACTCGATGCGCTTTCCATCCAGACCGCGGCAGCTCTTATCGCCGAAGAACCGGAATATTCTCGTCTGGCCGCGCGACTATTACTGGCGACGATAGAAAAGGAGGTTGCCGGACAAAATATCTATTCATTTTCGCAATCGGTAGAGACGGGATGCCGAGAAGGACTGATCGCTGAAGACGTCTGGGAGTTTGCCGCATCCAATGCGCGCAAACTGAATAACGCCATTGATAATGAATTCTCCGACCGGTTTGAATACTTCGGGCTTCGCACAGTCTACGACCGTTATCTCCTGCGTCATCCCATTACACGCCATGTGATTGAAACTCCCCAATATTTTTTCATGCGAGTATCGTCGGGACTCTCCACGCGTGTGAATGAGGCGATCGATTTCTATCGTTTGATGGCATCGCACGACTATCTGCCCAGCTCACCGACACTTTTCAATAGCGGTACCAGGCACTCTCAGATGTCGTCCTGTTACCTGCTGGATTCTCCAAGTGACTCTCTGGAATCTATTTACGACACTTACAAGCGGATCGCCATGCTTTCAAAGTTCTCCGGTGGAATTGGGCTGGCGTTTCACCGGGTGCGTTCGGAAGGGTCTCTCATCCGCGCGACGAATGGGCTTTCAAACGGCATTCTGCCATGGCTTCGCACGCTGGACGCATCGGTAGCAGCCGTGAATCAAGGCGGTAAGCGGAAGGGCGCATGCTGCGTCTACCTGGAGCCTTGGCATGCAGATGTTGAGTCCTATCTGGAGTTGCGAGATAACACAGGCGACCAGGCGCGGAGAACCTACAACCTGAATATAGCCAATTGGGTACCCGATCTGTTTATGCAACGTGTCGAACAGGATGGTGTGTGGTCTCTGTTTGATCCCAAGATCGTTCCCGAATTGACGGACTTATATGGTGAGGCTTTTGAAGACGCTTATTGCAGGGCTGAGAGCGATGAAAAATATGTAAAGCAGATAAAGGCACGAGATCTCTATGCGCGCATGATGAGGACGCTTGCGGAAACAGGAAATGGATGGATGGTCTTCAAAGATGCCTGTAACCGAAAGTGCAATCAGACGGGGTGCGCGGGAAATGTTGTGCATCTCTCGAATCTATGTACCGAAATCACCGAGGTTACGTCATCCTCCGAAATTGCCGTATGTAATCTGGGATCGATCAATCTCGCTCGGCATGTAACGGACGGCATCTTCGATTTTGACAAACTTGGTGCCACGGTGCGCCAGGCTGTTCCCATGCTCGATCGCGTTATCGATATCAATTATTACCCGGTATCGGAAGCTGCAGCCGCGAACAGCCGGTGGCGCCCTGTTGGACTTGGCGTAATGGGGTTGCAGGATGTCTTCTTCCGCTTGCGCATCCCATTTGATTCCTTAGAGGCGAAGGAGCTTTCCAGCAGGATTCAAGAAGAGATTTATTTTCATGCTCTAAGTGTTTCGTGTGATCTGGCGGAACAGAATGGCCCCTATCTGGCATTTCGCGAATCTCGCGCTGGAGACGGAGTTCTTCAATTTGACCTATGGGGCGTAAAACCGCAAGCCAGCGAACGGTGGGGGTTGCTGCGAGAGCGGATCGGAAAGCATGGTCTGCGTAACTCCCTGATGATCGCGATTGCACCGACAGCAACCATTGCATCCATCGTCGGTTGCTATGAATGCATCGAGCCTCAGGTCTCCAATCTGTTCAAGAGGGAGACGCTATCAGGCGAGTTTATGCAGATCAATCGCTATCTTGTTCAAGAGCTGAAGGGGTTGGGACTCTGGTCGGAGGCGCTGAGAACCCGTGTCAAGCTGGCAGAGGGATCTATCCAGGGGATTGCAGAGATTCCAGATGATTTGAAGCTGGTCTATCGCACTGCCTGGGAGATTCCAATGCGGTCTCTGATCGATATGGCAGCAGATCGAGGACCATTCATCGACCAGAGTCAATCTCTGAATCTATTTGTGGAATCACCGAACATTGGCCGATTGAGCTCCATGTATATGTATGCGTGGAAGCGCGGAATCAAGACTACTTATTATCTTCGGTCGCGGCCTGCAACAAAGATTGCCAAGACGACAGTTTCTACCCATTCCCAGCAAAGTCAAGCGACCACTATGACCGCTACAGAAAAGGTCGCCTGCTCTCTCGATAATCCCGGTGTGTGCGAAGCCTGCCAATAATGGAGAATTTCAAAATGTCTACGTCAAATGCCATTCTCGATCCTGGCCTTTCTCTCACGCTCAGGCCCATGCGTTATCCGACCTTCTTTGAGATGTTTAAAGATGGTATTCGGAATACGTGGACAGTTGAGGAGGTCGATTTTTCTACCGACCTTGTTGATCTGCGTTCAAGATTGACACCTGCGGAAACGCACCTGATTCAAAGACTGGTGGCGTTCTTTGCGACCGGCGATTCTATCGTTTCGAACAATCTGGTATTGAATCTTTACAAACACATTAACTCGCCTGAAGCGCGTCTTTATCTTTCGCGTCAGCTCTTTGAAGAGGCGGTGCATGTTCAGTTTTATTTGACATTGCTCGATAACTATGTTGCCGACCCAGAGGCCCGTGCCGCAGCCTTTGCGGCAGTGGAGAACATTCCGTCCATCACAAAGAAGGCCCAGTTCTGCATGCGGTGGATGGATTCTATCCAGAAGCTCGATGAACTTCGTACGCAAGAAGAGCGCAGGCAATTTCTGCTCAACCTTATTTGTTTTGCCGGTTGCATCGAGGGTTTGTTCTTCTTTGCAGCATTTGCTTATGTCTATTTCCTGCGATCCAGGGGACTGTTAAATGGATTGGCCGCTGGAACTAACTGGGTCTTTCGTGATGAAAGCTGCCATCTGGAATTTGCCTTTGCAGTCGTGAATGTCGTTCGTTCTGAAGAGCCTTCTCTTTTTGATGATGATCTCGAAGCGGAGATCGTAGAGATGATGAAGGATGCAGTCGAATGTGAGCTTCAGTTTGCAGAAGATCTGCTGTCAGGCGGTGTCGCCGGACTTTCGGTCCGCGAGATGCGTCAGTATCTGGAGTACGTGGCAGATGCTCGCGTGGAACGGTTGGGAATGGAGCCGATCTTTGGATCGAAAAATCCGTTTGCCTTTATGGAATTGCAAGATGTTCAGGAGCTGACAAACTTCTTCGAAAGACGCGTCTCTGCTTATCAGGTGGCCGTGGAGGGAGAGGTTGCGTTTCACGATGATTTTTAGGGACCTCCTACGCGGTCCGTGTTTCGAGCTAGCCCGATAAGGCCCCCAGATCGCGCACAAAGTACTATCGAGAACCAATCTTTCAGTATCTGAAAGTGCTGGCTATCCTAACGATGGCCAGCACCTTTTTGTGTTTATTGGCCGGTTTGAAGACTACGGTAAGGACTTTGAGCCTTTCGGTACTGGTCAAGCTTTATACTTGGTCAGCTGGTAAACGATTGAAAATGATAAAGCTAATCTGGACTTTCGAGGGATTTATGGCTAAATCGGCTTTGCTGATTCTGTGCGTCTTCATCTCCGTCTGTTCTTTGCACGCTCAGAAGGTTGAGGATCTGGTTCATCCTCTAGTTGGGACAGAGCGGGAGGGCCAGACGTATCCTGCGGTTGGCTATCCCTTTGCGATGACGAATTGGACGCCCCAGACCCGTGCAGGCGAGGTCAAATGTGTTGCTCCTTACTATTTCACCGATACCAGGATTCAGGGGTTTCGAGGGTCTCATTTTTTGAGTGGGAGCTGCGTTCCAGAATACGGCAGTATGACCCTGATGCCAGGGACAGGAAATTTGCGAACGGAGGCAACAGAGAGGTCGTCCTCGTTCGATCGATCCTCTGAGAAAGCGAGTCCTTATGAATATAGGGTGGATTTAGCCGATTACCGCATCAGAGCTAAGATCACCGGCGTTGCGAGGTCTGGCTTTATGCTCTTTCAGTTCCAGAAGGATTCGAAGCAAAGCTGGATCGTCATTGAAAATAACTCCCGCGGTGGGGATGGATGGGTACGAATCGATCCGTCGAAGATGGAAATTACGGGCCGTGTGCCTGTAAGGCGGGAATATGCAGGAAGCGGTAAGCTCGCTGGTTTTAGCTCTTTTTTTGTAATTCAGTTTGATCGGCCTTTTGTAACAAGTGGTACGTGGATCGGCAGAAAGTCCACGCCGGGAGAGTCAGAGCAGAATGGAGACGGCAAGACCCCCGGTGTGATTCGAGTCCCTGCAGTGATGACTTCGACGGGAGGCGCCTCTGCAGCCTCTGTCCGTGTGCCTGTAGGGAACCCACGAGGAGGATTCGGGACCTATGTTGACTTTGGTGAAGTTCATAGCGGTCAAACAATAAAAGTCCGAATTGGGACATCCTTCGTGAGCGTGGATGAGGCTCGAAAAAATCTAAGAGCAGAGATTCCGAACTGGCGTTACGAATCGGTTCGAGAGAAAGCGCGCTTCCAATGGCATCAGCAACTAAGCAAGATCGAGATTCAGGGAAACTCCTCCGACCGAACTATCTTTTATACGGCTCTGTATCATGCCATGTTGGCGCCTCGTATATATAGTGACATCGACGGTACGTACCCTCGATTTGCTGCACACGGGGAAGTGGAACGGTCGCGTGGCGGAACAGTCTATGATGACTTTTCGCTGTGGGATATTTTTCGCGCTCAATTGCCACTGCTGACGATTCTTGACCCTGAGCGCGATGCAGAGATGATGCAGTCACTCGTATTGAAGGGAGTTCAGGGCGGCTTTCTCCCCATCTTTCCTGCATGGAACAGCTATACCTCGGAGATGGTTGGCGATCATGCATCGGTAGCTCTGATCGATGCATACAACAAGGGCATCCGGAGCTTTAATGTTCCAATGGCGTATCAGCTTATGCGTAAAAATGCGACCGAGATTCCGGCCTCGCGTGAGGAATATCTGGAAGGAAAGGGACGTCGGGGACTCACATCTTACCTGAAATACGGATACATTCCTCTCGAAGACCATATTGACGATGCCTTCCATAAGAATGAACAGGTCTCGCGAACACTGGAATATGCCTATGACGATGCCATCCTGGCGAAATTCGCGGCGGAACTGGGCAAGACGGATGATGAAAAGCTATTTGCGGCGCATGGACAGAACTGGAAAAATGTCATCGATCCGCAGACAGGCTTTGCGCGGGGGAGACATGAAGATGGCTCATGGGTGACACCTTTTAATCCGGCGGGCAAATATACCTGGATAACGGAGGGACTTCCGTGGCAATACACATTCTTTGTTCCGCAGGATGTTTCGGGGCTCATCGAACGGGAAGGAGGCCCGAGAAAGTTTGAGGCCAGGCTGGATCAGCTCTTTGGTGAAGAGCTTTATGAGCACGGTAACGAGCCTAGCCATCACATCGCCTATCTCTACAATGCAGCAGGCGTCCCATGGAAGACGCAGCGACAGGTGCGCTCTCTGATGAAGTCGGAATACAGAGATGGCCCCGGCGGTTTGGCAGGCAATGACGATGCAGGTCAAATGAGCGCATGGTATGTGCTGAGCGCTCTGGGGTGGTATCAGGTCTGTCCAGGAATTCCCGAATACTGGATTGGCTCTCCGTCTTTTGACCACGTGGAGATTCACCTTCCCAAGGGGCGAAACTTGCGGATTCTAGCGATAGGGGCCGAGTCCGGAAGACGCTATATCAAGAGAATCTCTCTGAATGGAAAAGCGATTTCCGACTGGAAGCTGCCCTATAAGCAGATGATGCAAGGCGGGGAATTGATCTATGAAATGAGCGATGTTCCGCCCATGCAGGATTAGGGCGTCTGATGAAATTTGCCAGACGTACATTAAAAGCGAAATAATCTCTTTCTGAGGCTGGATTCCATGCGAGGTGAGGCGTGTGGTATACAGTTTTTGTGACGAGTCGATGCGATCTGTCATTCGCTGAAAGCCATTTTTGAATTTATCGCGACGAGGTTTTGGGTGAGTATGAGGAAAGAATTCCGGGGTTGCACTCGGTTACTGTTGGTCACGGTGGGGCTGGGGTTAGGTCTTTGCGCTAATACGGCGATCGGTCAGGATCATGGCAGCGCGTCCGCCGATTCGAAGGCTCTCTTTAACTCTCGCTGTGCGATGTGTCATGGTGCGGATGGTCATGGCTCCGAGATGGGAAAATCACTCAAGGTGGTAGACCTGACCTCGAAGGAAGTCCAGTCACAATCGGATGCCGAACTGATCCATGTGATTTCCGAGGGAAAGAACAACATGCCCCCCTTCAAGGGATCTCTCAATAAGGATGAGATCACGAACGTAGTTCGATATCTACGGACCTTGAAATAAATTGATTAACATAGGGCATGTAGTTCGTTTTTCAGACGCATCTTCCATGCCGCACGGAGCTTAATGCCATCGCGCTTTCGTTCTCCATCGACCTGCCCGGCTCTTGTCGGTGCATCTTTGATGTTGCTCGGCCTCCTGACTGGCTGCAGACAGGATATGCATGACCAGCCAAAGATGTTTCCGCTGAGATCAACCACTTTATTCCCGGATGGCCGCTCTGTCCGACCTCAGCCACAGGGCACAGTTGCGCGTTCCCAGACGGGAGCGGACTACTTCACTACGGGGATGCAGGACGGAGTGGAAGGCGATGGCATGCCATTTCCCGTGACAGAGACTGTATTGCGGCGTGGGCAGGAGCGTTACAACGTCTATTGTTCGCCGTGCCACTCTAGAGTTGGAAATGGAAAAGGGAGGATTGTTGAGCGCGGCTATTATCAGGCGACCAGTTTTCATTCCGATCGTTTGAGGCGCGCCCCTCTCGGCCATTTTTTCTCCGTTATTACAAATGGATACGGGGCAATGCCCGATTATGCAGCCCAGCTTTCCCCTCAAGACCGTTGGGCCGTCGCAGCATATATCCGTGCGCTCCAGTTAAGCCAGAGCGCCACTCAGCAGGATGTTCCTCCAGGCAAGACAGTATCGCCGATAGATTCCGTTTCTGAGCAATCCGGTTTGCCCGCAAATTTTCTCGATTCATGGACGGGTTCGCCGGTTCAATCAATTTCGGCTTCCTCGGAGCCTTCCATGGCCGGATTTGCGCCATCTTCAGCCAGCCTGAAGACGTTACCTTCTGGTGAGAATGGCGGCCATCAGACAGCTGCACCTGCTCAAGTGGCAGCCAAAGAAGCGAACGGAGATGCGGGGAAGGGGAAGAAAATTTATATGGAGAATTGCGCCGTATGCCATCAACCAACGCGAGCCGGCATGCCTCCAATTTTTCCATCCCTGCTGGGCATCGTGGACCGGGTTGGAGAGACGCGTGTCCGCACCGTCGCGCGTACTGGTATTCCAGATGCAAAACCTCCAATGCCGCCCCATCCAAATCTAACCGATAAAGATATTACTGACCTGATCGCATTCTTACGCAGTAAGTGATCGGAGATCGCCGGATCAGCTCTGACCGGATCTCAATCTCTCCGTCTGTAATATTGGGAAAGGCCCTATTCGCCATTCGCTTTCCATGCCTGTGGCTTGAAGCGGACTTGGTTTGGAAGACGATGGTGGAGTACGATTTTATATATGGTTGCGTTACCAGGATCTACGATCGGCGCAGGTGTTTTGGGGTTTTTCGCAGTACTGGCATGGCGAATTCGTGAGGGACGAACTCCAGTAACCGTTAAGAAAGTTATTATCCCGCCTGTTGGGATGGCAACCGGCTTTTCTATGTTTTTGGTCCCGGTCTTCAGGGTTCCCTGGGATTGGGCTCTTGGCGCTTTTCTGATAGGAGCGCTGGTTTTGGCCTACCCTCTCGTTCGGACATCGAAGCTGACCCGTGAAGGAGAGGCAATCATGATGCGTCGCTCGAAGGCATTCTTTGCGGTCATGGCTGTGTTAGCGCTTATCCGCCTGGCCGCACGCAATTATGTGAACAAAGTAATCACCCTGGAACAAACGGCCGGCCTGTTTTTTGTCTTGGCATTCGGAATGATTTTGAGCTGGAGAGTCTGCATGCTATTGGAATATAAACGGCTCATTTGCGAATAGGCTTGGGCCGAACCACGCAGATTTTGGCAGTGTCCAGCTTCTCCCAGCATCATCGAGAACTTGCTCTACACAGTTTTCGATTACCAGTCCTCGGTAAAGTCGAATGAGACGGAATGAGCATCGAGTTTTATACGGATGTCATCACTCCTCGGAAGTTGTATTGCTGCCCTGAGATGCCCCCCATATATTTTCTAGGTTTACGAGACTTCAGTTGAACGACTGTGCTTGCGGTCACGCGAGTGTTCGCTCTTCTTGCAACAATCGCGGCGATTTCCCTTCCGCCTCTCCGGCGGGACCGTGTAATGCCTATTCTTTTGGGCTGGAAACCTGTGGCGACGATGAGGCCTGCGTGAGATATGGCAAGCACTGGAGATCTTTGGATGGTCACAATGGTCTAACGGCACTATGACTGTGGCTCCAGGAGCATTTGGCACCGAGCAGCAACCTCATCATGTCGATGGAGGAAGGTAAGGAAAGACTGAGATGAAACCGAGTAGAGGAAGAATCCGGGCAATTTTTGTGAGTGCATGCATGATGATGACAGTACCGGTATGGGGGCAAGGTGCCTCAGCGAGACAGAACCTGGTTGATGTGGCAGTGTTGTATACCGCCGACAGTAGCAATCGGATTCCGGGCGAGGGCTTCTGGATGCAGGGCGGTACGGTACAGCTGCATGGGCAATTCTGGCATGGACTGGGAGTCATTGCCGATGTCACGGGTGAGCACAGTGGGAGAATAGGCACATCCGAAATTGGGTTAGACCTGGTGATGGCTACCTTCGGTCCACGGTATACGTGGCAACCTGCAAGCCGGAGAGTGGCCCTCTTCGGGCAAAGCCTTATTGGTGAAGCGAATGCTCTTCATGGGGTTTTTCCGGCGCTGGATGGTGCTACGGACAGCTCTAATAGCATGGCGCTCAAAATTGGCGGAGGCTTCAACTACAGGGTAAGCTCGCATTTTGGAGTAAGGGTATTTGAAGGCAATTGGATTCGTACACAGCTGCCTAACAGCACTTCCAATGCACAGAACCATCTTCAGGTCAGTTCGGGTATCGTTTTTCGCCTCAAATAAGAATCTCCTGCCCCCAAAGAGAAAGTTCGGAGGTGGGATATTGTTAGATACCCATGATCGATTCAGAAAACACATCTTGGTAAAAAGCATGGATTCGGAAATAGATTCATTTTCCGAATCCATTGCTAATTTATCTGATGTAGTAAATCTATCCTGATCTAGAAGAAGCTCTAGGACCACGATTCGATCTCAAGCAAAGCATAGTCGTCCATTCCTTCTCCGGCAATGAAGAGCAGATCTCGCGCGATTTTGGGTCGGCCGCCGCATTTCTGCTCGAATCCTTCATCAAAGCGGGCCAACTTATCGGCATCTCGTCCTGGAGCGGAGCTCTGCTCGAGATGATCAACCACATGCATCCCTCTCGGGATGGTCAGGGTATGCTTGTCGTACAAATCCTCGGTGGTCTTGGCAATCCTGCCCCAGACTCATGCCACATACCTCGCGCAGAGGCATCTCGGCCCTCATCGGAGGCTCCCCGGTTCTGCTTCCTGCTCCGGGCATTATGATATCCCCCTATCCCCCGAGGCTCAGCGCGTATTGATGCGCGAACCCTATGCTCGCGATGCTGTCAAACTCTTTGATCGACTCGACACCGTGCTCGTCGGGATCAGCGCACTCGAGCCTTCCCGTCCCCTGCTGAACAGTGGAAACGTCTTCTCTGCAGCGGAGCGTTCGACCCTTGCTTCTAAAGGCGCTATCGGCGACATCTGCCTGCAGTACTTCAAGACCGAAGGTTATAACATTCCTACTCCACTTACAGAAAGAGTCATTGGTATCAAACTTTCTCAACTAAAGCGAGTGAAGAACGTTATAGGCTGGCGGCAGGCGCAAGATTGCCGGCATTCGAGAGGCATTCGCAGGCCGTTGGATCAACATCCTTGTCGCCGATCGAGCTGCCGTGAGATCTGTGCTCGATGCGAAGACATGACATTAAAGGCAATATGGCCTGCAGTGTTGATCAGTTACATCTATATATTGCAAATTTTCTGGAGAGATTATGAACCGCAGAGAGATGCTGAAGGTGGGAGGAGCAGCGTTGGTTAGTACGGCGACAAATCGAATGGAGGGAGCCCAACCGAGCTCGCATTCATCCGCACGAGTAGAACGGTGGGATCTTTTTGAGCAGTCGTTCTCTGGACCGCAAGGTGGGAATCCATTTTTGGATATATGGACGCGCGCAGTCTTCCGCAAGGGGAACCGTGAAGTTTCAGTAGATGGCTTTTATGACGGCAACGGCACCTATAAGATTCGTTTCATGCCGGATGAGCCAGGCATGTGGAGCTTCGTAACCGATAGCAATGCTGCAGAATTGAAGGGTAAAAAAGGTCTCTTCGAGTGCACGGCTGCCCAGGGCGATAACCATGGTCCCGTCCACGTGCGCGATTCCTACCATTTCGGCTATGCAGATGGAACTCCGTACTTTCCATTTGGAACCACATGTTATGCATGGGTGCACCAGACAGAGGAGTTGCAGCGTCAGACGATTGAGTCTCTAAAGACCGGGCCTTTCAACAAGATCCGCATGTGTATCTTCCCAAAGTGGTATCAGTACAATCACGGAGTTCCTCCACGCTTCCCATTTCCTCGTAATGGCGAGGCCAATGACTATACCCATTTCAACGTGGATTTCTTTAGGCATATCGAAAGTTGCATTCAACAATTGCGCGCCATTCATGTTGAAGCGGATCTGATCTTGTTTCACCCCTACGATCATTGGGGCTTTCAGGCGATGCCTCCCGATGTAGATGATCGCTATCTAAGATATGTGATCGCGCGGTTTGCTGCTTATCGAAATGTCTGGTGGTCTCTGGCAAATGAGTTTGACTTGATGCGAAAAAAGACCAATGCCGATTGGGACCGCTACGCTCGCATCGTGACCGAGACCGATTCCTACGCGCACCTACGGTCGATTCACTATAGCCACGCACCTTATGATTATTCACGTGTTTGGTGTACACACGCTGGTGTGCAGGACTACGCTTTTGATAAAGCTGCGCAGTGGAGAATGGAATGGCGCAAGCCAGTCATTTTCGATGAGTGTATGTATGAGGGAAATATAAACTCTCGCTGGGGCAATCTGTCAGGCGAGGAGATGACCCGCCGATTCTGGCTATGTGTTGTTGCCGGTGCCTATGGAGGGCATGGAGAGACTTATGTTAGCCATGACGAGATCGAGAACGATAAGGCGATTCTCTGGTGGTCGCACGGGGGTACCCTCAAAGGGTCAAGCCCGGAGCGGATCGCGTTCTTGCGTAAGTTGCTGGAAGAAATCGGCGCTCAAGGTGGCGGACGCATCGGGTTTGAAGCTACAGAACCGGTGTATTACCTCTCAGCAAGGCGAAATGGCAACGAAGCGATTCTCTGGTATTTCGACTTCCATCAGCCCAGTTACTACGACTTCACTCTTCCCGAGAACGCAAGGTTCAGAGCGGAATTGGTTGATCCATGGGAGATGACCAGAAAAACGATGGACGGTACCTTCGCTGGGAAAAGCAGGATTAGCCTACCCGGAAAACCATACCAGGCCATTATCTTTCACAAAATCTAACTAGCGTCATCGAAGACTTTTAGACAGAATAAGTTGTAACCAATAGGATCTAATAATCATTATGAAACAAATCGAAATTGCAGCCGTGGCAACGGATTCATCCTCAATCACCGAAACGATAGAATCGAACGTTCTCTTCAGTCGGCGTGAAATGCTGGGAATGGCCGGGATGGCAGGTTTAGCGACTTTTACCGGTATCGGACCCGATGCTGTTGCCCAGTCTACGCAAAGACGGCCTCGTATCGCCTGTCTCGTTAGCTATTGGGGACTCCCGACTTCCCATGCTGACTGGATCGTAAACAAGCTGCTGGACGGTTATTGGTGGAAGGGTGCCTACACCCCGTCGCGCGTGGACGTGGTGTCTGTTTACATCAATCAGCTCGACACCAGCTTATTGGGCCAGAAAGTATGCAAAGCGAAAAACATCCCCATCTTTAAAACGGTAGGGGAAGCCGTAACGTTGGGTGGCAAGGAACTCGCTGTGGATGGTGTTGTCATCGTCTGCGAACATGGGAGCTATCCGACCGATCTCAAGGGGCACTGGCTCTTGCCGCGTTGGTGGATCTACCAGCAGGTGATTCGAGTTTTCGAGCAGAGCAAACGCTCCGTGCCTGTATTTAACGACAAACACCTTTCCTACAACTGGGACGACGCCAAGTGGATGTTCGACAAATCCCGTGAGCTGAACTTCCCACTGACCGGGGGATCTTCCATACCGATTTACTTTCGGAGTCCCGAGACAGAACTCGCTACCGATACACCGATTAAGAACTCGATCGTGGTGGGAGACACGGCGGATGAGGGAGCCACTTTCCATTGTGTTGACGTGCTTCAGGCATTTCATGATCGCCGCAAAGGTGGCGAGACGGGCGTCAAGTCGGTGCAGTCTATTCGCGGGCCTGAAACATGGAACTGGGTCCAACGTACTCCCTGGGCCAACAATCTGCTGGAAGCAGTGCGAAAAAAATTCGAGCTGAAGCCGGGATACTTTCAGGAGGGCGGTGGGCAAGATCCGCAGCGGCGGCCACTTCGACCCAACCTCTGTATCGTGGAGTATCGTGACGGGACCAACGCAGCTGTGATTCCGGGCCGGGGCGTGGGGTGGACTTACGCCGGCGAAATCGAAGGACAGAAAGACCCGACGATCATTTCCATGCTGGGCTGGCCTGGACCTATCTCGCAGTATCACGCTGCAAATGCGCACGAACACTGGCTTATCGAGATGATGCTGACCGGCAAGGAACCATTCAACGCGGAGAGGCTCCTTGTGTCCACTGGGATTGTGAACAACTACATGGACTCCAACTGGGAGAATGGCCGTTACTCTGCCATCGGACGACGCATTGAGACTCCATTCATGGACATGAAATATCGTTCCACACACGGGCCGCTCTTTAATTCTGGGCCTCGTCCGCCGAATACTCCTTACATACGCGGTTTTACGTCCTAGACCTTGCGTGGTTGGAGAGACGCATTGGTAATTGGACGAAAACCTGACTTGGACTTGGGGTAACAAAAGGCTGAAGGTTAGCTTCTCTATGGGCGTGCTCATTGTACGGCGTTTCCCAGAATCCCCAACGTCCAACCTTGAAGGCCCTCGGCGCGTGTGTGGATTGCCCCGTTGCCTTCGGCGTTGGACTAAGTAGAGGAATGGCCTCGGATGCAGGGTCGTCGGCAACTGCAGTTTGCAGCGGTTTACGTTCAAATAAAAGGTTATATGTGGCGGCTTGATGGTTGCGGCCCGCCTGTGCATCCTGCCCATACTCCTTAGGGGCCACATACTACTGCTTCTTGCGAGCCGGTCTACCGCTGCTGGCCAACTCCCGGGTTCGACTATGATGGTGAGTAGATGTGACATTGCGGGGCCGCGGAGGTAGATCGCTTATGAGCGAAGTTATCGACCTGCAAGAGATGAGATTTCCACTGAACCATGGAACTGGCAAGATACCCGCTCTCGGTTTCGGTACTTTGATTGCGGATCTTCCCGCGACCGTTGCTGCGACGGAGAACGCCATTGAGGCTGGGTTCCGACACTTTGACTGCGCCGAGCGCTATCTCAACGAGCGAGAAGTCGGTGAAGCCCTGCGCATGGCGCTGGGATCGCGGAAGATTTCCCGCGAGGACATCTTTGTCACGACAAAGTTGTGGAACACCAATCACAGGCCGGAACGCGTTCAGCCAGCCTTCGATGGGAGTCTTAAGAAGCTGGGGCTCGAGTATCTTGATCTTTATCTCATCCATACTCCGTTTGCCTTTCAACCGGGAGATAACCCGGATCCGCGCGACTCCAATGGAGATGTCATATACGACAATGGGGTAACTCTGCTCGATACGTGGAGAGCACTGGAGCAGCTTTTGGAAGGCGGAAGATGCGGCGCTATCGGGTTGTCGGACATCACGTTGAAAGGAGTTGCTGCCGCTCTACGAAGCAGCGGCTATCAAACCCGCTGTCGTCCAGGTGGAGTCGCATCCTTATCTTCCCGAGACAGAACTCTTCGAGTTCTGCAAGGAGGAGGGGATTGTGCTTCTCGCCTTTGCGCCGCTTGGGCATGGGATAAGGCCGGGGCTGCTTGAGGACCCGGTGGTTCTATCGGTTGCGTCACAGGTTGCGAAGACACCTGCCCAGGTGTTGCTGGCGTGGGCAGTGCAGCGCGGCACCGCCGTGCTGACGACGCCCAAGAGTGCGGAACGTGCGAGGGAGAACTTCAATATTGCTCCTCTTCCCCAAGATGCGTTCGAAGAGATCAACCGGATCCAGACCCGACAGAGGCTCAATCGGGTGGTCCAGACGGGCGTACCTGGATTTATTCCGTCGGTTAGATAAACCACAGGGGTCTTTCTATGGCCACTCTTGTCTCAGTGAATGTCGGTATGCCCCACGATGTTGCGTGGCAAGGCAGGATCGTGCGGACCGGAATATGGAAGATGCCTGTTCGCGGTAAGGTGACGGCACGTCGTCTGAATTTGGATGGAGATGGGCAAGGCGATCTTGCGGGGCACGGCGGAGAACAACGCGCCGTGATGGTATATCAGCTTGACTCGTATCGCTACTGGCAGGCGCAGCTTCAACTAGGCGAGCTTGAGTATGGTCAGTTCGGAGAGAACTTTACGGTCGACGGCCTCGGGGATGATCAGGTTTGTATTGGAGACCGTTACCGAATTGGCACCGCGCTGTTCGAGGTCACGCAGCCGAGAGTGACCTGTTACCGGCTTGGCATACGCATGCAGAATCCGCAGATGCCAGCACTGGTGGTCTCCGGGAAACGACCTGGGTTTTATTTTCGTGTGCTTGAAGAGGGAGAGGTCGCAGCTGGGGATGAGATCGTAAAGGTCGCGGACGGGCCAGAGAGACTTACGGTAGCGGAGGTGGATGGTTTGCTTTATCTGCCGGGGCACTCCCGTGAATCGTTGAACAGGGCAATCAGAATTCCGGCGCTCAGTCAAGGGTGGAAGACGTCGTTCGAAGCATTGTTGCATGCAGACGATCAGAGCGGGAATCCTGGTCTTGCTGCGCCGGCGCCGCCGCTTGCATGGAGCGGATTCCGCGCATTGCGCGTATCTGAAAAAAAACGCGAAAGCGTGGACGTAGTCTCTTTGATCTTCGAGTCTGAAGAGGGAGTGCCGCTGCCCGCATTTCATGCAGGACAGTTTCTTGTCTTCAAACTGCAGCCTGAGAGGGATGAGTCTCCCACCCTCCGGAGCTATTCCTTGTCGGGCGGCGAAGACCTGGGCAAGTACCGCATCAGCGTAAAGCTTGCCGGTGGAGAGGGGAGCCGGTTTTTTCATGAGCATCTTGGTGTGGGCGATCTGGTGTCGGTCAGCGCACCGCGAGGCAGCTTTCTGCTCGAGCAGAAGAATGATCCTGTTGTTTTCTTGAGTGCGGGAATCGGCGCGACTCCTGTACTCGCTATGCTTCATGCACTCTCTGCGCAATCCGCACAGCGCGAGATATGGTGGTGCTATGGGGCGCGCAATGGAAAAGAACATCCGTTCGCTATGGAGGTTCGGAGTTTGCTGGGCAATCTGGCTGGTGCGCATTCGCTGATTGCTTACAGTCGACCTGGCGATGGGGACCGTCTGGGTGAGGATTATGATGTGCGGGGTCGACTCCATTGCGAGCTGCTACAAGACCGCAACGTACCGCAGTCGTCTAATTTTTATCTATGCGGCCCTTCCGCTTTTCTAACGGAATTCACCGCGGCACTCCGAGCCTGGGGAATTCCCGATGCGCGGATTCATTCGGAGATCTTCAGTACAGTTTCCGCGATTACGCCTGGAATTGCGAACGCGGTCCTTCCGCGTGCACATTCGCCTCAAGGAGAAATCGGAACCGGGCCGAAGGTCTTCTTCAGCCGCAGCGGTCTCTCTGTGCCATGGGATGCAAAGTACGGTAACTTGCTTGCGTTTGCTGAAGCCTGCGATGTACCTGTCCGGTGGGCATGCCGCGCAGGGGTTTGCCACACCTGCGAGTCAGGACTGATTGATGGACAAATTGCTTACTCGCCTGAGCCGCTCGACCGTCCGGCGGCAGGTAATCTTTTGATTTGTTGTTCAGCTCCTGTTACAGAGATCGAGATCGATCTGTAGCTCATCGTTGGTATTCGCAGCCAAAATCGAATCAAAGGAGTTTATCGCATGCGCTCTGACATCATTTCTGGAGGCGTATTTCCTGACTACGAGCTTCCCGACCATACGAACACGCCGCGCAAGCTCAGTCAGTTGCAGGACCGCGATCCAATGATCCTCACATTGGCGCGTGGCCACTACTGTCCGAAGGAGCACCAGCAGCATCTGGATCTTGCAGCTTTCTATCCGAAGATCGCTGTTGGGTATACGCAGATCGTAACGATCTCGACAGACGACCATCACACGCTGCAGGAGTTTCGTGCTTCTATTGGCGCACAGTGGACGTTTCTTTCCGATCCTGGCCGCACAGTGCAAAAAGATCTCGAAATTGAAGAATATACGGACCCCGAGCATAACCCGATGATTCCGCATACGCTGGTGCTAAAGCCGGGCCTCGTGGTCCATAGTGTCTACAATGGGTATTGGTTTTGGGGTCGCCCATCGATCTCAGATCTGTGGCGCGACCTGCGCGTCGTAACCCGTGAGATACGGCCCGACTGGGATCTGAGTGCTCCTGGATTACGGGAGGCCTGGGACTCTGGTGATACCTCGCAATTTCATGGATGGAACAAGGATGCCAACGCAATGGACGGAGTCATTTGACGAACTGATCTACCTCAAGACATGCATGTTTGGCCTTCCACCGATAGACCGCCGGCACGACCAGCGCAACGCAAGATCGGAGAGGTCACCAAGGAACGACCGCACGCCATCTCCGGCGGCTTTGATCTTCGGGATGCAACCACATCGCCTGACGGGAGGGTTGTTATTGCCAGCCATTCTGGCTATCAACCGCATGGTCTTGTCGTCATCGACACCAGGACGCAAAAAGAGATTCAGCACATCGATCTCAAGACGGTGTGGCTCGGCATGACCTGGACTCCCGATGGCCACACGCTCTTTATCCCTGGCGGCAATGCTACGGGCATAAAGAAGATTGAAAACTCAGCAGCGCCTATCTATGAGTTTCAATACAAGAACGGACGGTTAGAACTAACGTAAAAACCAGCACTTAAAGCAGAAGCGCCACGAATGTTCTACCCGTGGCGCTTCTGCTTTTTGTCTTGGACGATTAGTTGTTCGGACGGTTCGGTTTGCTTGCAGGGATCGCCACGCACATTCTTGCACCTTCATCGCTCAGTGAAGGTGGAGGTGTTGTCGTTCCCCACACTGAAGGAGCAGAGCCAAGTGTCAGTACGAGCGTGCCTCCGTCTTTGATCTGCGCATGACGGAACCAGTTCGTCTTCAGCTCCTGCCCATTGAGCGTCGCCGATTGAACATATCGGTTCAGGCCGCTTGGATCAAAGTTTTTAGCCTCAATACGAAGGCGCTTTCCATTACCCAGCGATAACGAGGTAGTCGGTACAGAGGGCGAGCTGATGAGATATACGTCCTGTCCTGCTACTGGAAAGATGCCCAGCGTCTGGAAGAGCAGCCAGCTCGACATGGCGCCTGAATCATCGTTGCCCGGAATGCCGGAGCGTGTATCGCTGAAGGCCTTTTCCAGCAGGAGATGCACGATATCCGCACTTTTGTCCGGCCGCCCGCTGTAGTTGTAAAGAAGTGGCATCAGGAAGCCGGGCTCGTTCGCAATGTCGAAGTGGCCACGGCTGAAGATGAAGTCCAGACGACTGTTGAACTGCTTCGGCCCACCCGCCATCTCGATCAGATGCTTCATGTCCTGCGGGGCATAGAGCGAGTAAGTCCAGATATCTCCTTCGTACATAAAGTCAGGCCAAGTGCCGCGCACAACAAGATACGGTGCAGCCCACGAACCGTCGGGATTGCGCGGGCGGAGAAAGCCTTTGAAGCCCATCACCTGCATATCCGGGTCCCACAGGTTTTCGAAGTTGTGTGTGCGAGCCAGTGCACGCGCAGCCTGCTCCTTCTCTCCAAGACCGCAGGCCACCTCGGCAATCGCAAAATCGTCGTAGGAATATTCCACGATACGCGAGCCCGCACGTTCATCCGCTGTGGTGATGTAGCCATGTTCGTTGTAATCCTTCAGACCTCCGCGGCCTTCTTTCTGCGCATTCTTCGGAGGTACTTCGGCATCATGAATCATCGCTTCCAGAGCGGTCTTGTAGTCGATGCCGGTGATGCCTTTCATGTATGCATCGGCCACGACGACGTTTGCGTTCGAGCCACCCTGCGTGCGTCCATTGTCATTGCCGACACGTGCGTCAGGCATGTAGCCGGTATAGCGATAGACATCGATCAGCGAACGGACAATGTCGCGCTCACGATCAGGAGAAATCATTCCCAGCAAAGGGTTCGATGTACGATAGGTGTCCCAGATCGCCTGGAAATCATCATAATAGGGCTCACTCGATGTCCAGAGCGGATTCTCTCCGGTACGATCCACCGGCATCATCATGATGTGATACATCGCAGTATAAAGCTCACGTCTCTGCTTGTCTGTCTCACCGCTGAGTTGCAGCTTGCCCAGCTCCGCGTTCCACAGAGCATTGTTCGCGTGACGCACAGCCTCAAAGCTCCACGCGGGAACCTCGGACTGAATGTTCTTGCGAGCTTGCTCTGCGCTGATGAAAGAGATACCGACCTTCGCCTGCACCACCTGTCCCGGATGCGTGTGAAGATTGAAGGTAGCGCCAATGGGTTTGTTCTCGGCAACGGTGGCATCATGATCTGAAGACAGAGAGGCGCCTGTCCATGTCTGCACAGTCGTTGCAGGAGTATCGAGCATCATACTGAAGTACACGCGATACTCGCCTCCCATATTCCATCCTCCGCGGAAGCGCGCTACACCCTGAATCTCGCGGTTCGAGAGAACGTGCGCTTCGGCTCCGACAAAGTTCTGCGATTCACGTCCAGTGCCAAGTCCCAGGGCATGTGCGAGGTTGACCGTGATGTGCGAATCTCCTCCCTTGATGAAGGTGTAGCGATGAAAACCCACCCGGCGGCTGCTGGTAAGTTCCACGCGCACGTTGTAGCGATTGAGTGTGGATGCGTAGTAACCGGGTTTAGCGACCTCATCCGTGCGAGGAGACTTGATATCGGTAATATTGAGCGTGCCGGTGACAGGAGCAACAAGAATGTTGCCGTACTTACCTTGCGCTCCGCTGAGGTGCAGGTGAGAGAAGCCGAGAATGACGCCGTGGCTTGAATAACCGAATCCCGAGCGGCGTCCGTCAAAGGTCTCCATATCAGGACCCACCTTGAGCATGCCGAATGGAACAGTCGATCCGACAAAGGTATTGCCTCCCCAATCAACACCGATAAAGGGATCTACATTGCGCGTGTAATCTACACCGTCGGGTTTACTGCTGACTGCTGCTTGTGCAATCGCACATGGAAACCATGCCGGGGGCAGCATAAACAGTATGGAAAGAGCATGAAGGAGAAAACGTCGTTGACGCATTGAGAGAGTTTGCCTTTCTGTGCGGTTGTATCTGTCTTACTTGAGTGATGAGTCTTCTGTGAAGCCCACTCCTAAAACAAACGGGAGTGAGATCAGCGTCTCCACTCCCATCCGGTTTATTCTTCTGTGCAAACCTAGAAGGTGTAGCGCAGACTTGCCTGCATGGAACGCTGGCCAGTCTTGCTGGTTACACGTCCGAAGGTTGAGCTGGTGGGGTTTGTATCCGGAGCCGACAGGTTCGGGTGATTCGGGAAGTTGAAGGCCTCGAAACGGAAGGTGAGGAACTGGTTCTCAAAGGTCTGGAACTTTTTTTGCAACCCGGCGTTGAAGTTCATCACACCAGGTGCCCGAAGAATATTGCGGGTGTGCTGCGAGGTGAAGGTGTTGGCTGCGGGAGCGGCAAAAGCCTTCGGATTGAACCAGAAGTTCTGGTCCGAGGTTCCAGCAGAAAATTTTCCATCCGCACCCAGGCGAGCGCCGTCCACCGTGGAGTAGAACTGCGCTCCTCCACCTGCACCCACACCTGCGATATCCGTTCCGGTCGTAACCGAAAGAGGAACGCCTGTCTGGAAGTTGTAGATCTGCGAGATCTGCCATCCGCCGAGGACTTGGTTAGCAAGACGGCTTCCGCTGTGGAACGGAATCTCGGTGATCGAGTTCATCGTAAAGGCCTGACGAATATCATAATCCGAGGCGCCGCACAGAAACTTCGGATCGTAGAAGTTCGGCAGAAAGTTCTTCTGGAATGACCCGCAGTCATTTGCGTGAGCATAGGTATACGCGAGGCCAAAGCTCACACCCTTCTGGAAGCGATGATTCAGGTCAAGTTGCAAACCGTTGTAGGTAGAGCCAGAGCCCTGCCACACGATCGTGATCGGACCATAGCCTGCATACGGACGATAGGAGTTGATGTTGAGACCAGCTGCTTTTGCAGCCGCAACAGAGCCAACCGGAGCCTGGTTCATGTTTGCCTGGAACTGTCCATGCAGACCGCGGCGTCCCACATAAGCCACACCAAGCACGGTATGGAGGGGAAGCTCGCGCTCCACTGACAGGTTCCATACGTACGATTCAGGCTGTGGCGAGCTTCGATCCACGCGGCCGGAGATCGTCGGGAACGACCCTTGCGCGCCGCCGCCGGGATTGTCCGCGCTACCGCCACTGATGCCAGCGTACGATTGCAACGGTGGCGCGCCGCCTTCGAAGACACCGTCCGAAACACCCTGCCGGCTCATGTAACGGCCAAATCCCGAACGAAGAACCGTCTTCTGGTTCACCGCATACGAGAGTCCGATACGCGGCTGAAAGGTCGTGTAATGCACATCCATATAGCCGCGCGGCAGGTTATGGAACAGGTCGTTCGCCGCACCGGTATTTGCCAGTGCAACGTGCGCCTTGGCGCTCTCGGTAAAGCCATTGCCGAACAGAACCGTACCGTTCAACGGATCGCCCGAGCCCGGAATGGGATTGCCATTGACGTCGAGCTTCACTGCATTTGCTGCATTGTAGAAAGCAGGATCAAAGGTGCCGATATTATTCCAGAGACTATAGAAAGGACGCACGATCGAGTAACGCATGCCGTAGTCCACATGCAGCTTCGGAGTCGCTTTCCACGAGTCCTGCGCGAAGAACTCAAACATGTTCGAGCGATAGGGAGTCTCCGCACGGGCGCCAACCTCGGCGTAGCTGGAGAAGAGGCCCAGCGCAGCATCGGCCAGATCGAGTCCCGTACCAGCACGGTTTGCGTTGGTGAATTCGAACTTGCCGTTCTGGTTGTTGGTCTGTCCCGGCACGCTGTTCTGGCCGGAGATCTGGTCATAGTCGTTGTACTGCACACGCTCATACAACGCACCCGCACGCAAAGTGTGGTTGCCCATAATGTGCGTAAAGGTATCGGCATAGTCGAAGGTGGCTCCCTGCGAATGTGAGGGATACGCGCTGCCGTCCATGCCGGTAACATAGGTGCTGCTCAGGAACGATACGGTCGGAATCTTGTTGGGGAGATCCTTGCCGTCGGGAAAGAGGAACGGGTAGTTCACGCCGTACTTCGTACGGTTATAGAGGCCGCTGCTGGTGTCGATGAACAGACGGTCCGCACTGTGCGCCACAGTGATCAGGACTTCATTCATCGTATTCGGGCTGAAGCTACGAACCCAGTCGAGCGAAGCCGTCTGGGCCGGACGATTAAACACACGCGGTACAAGGCTGTAGGCTGCCGAGAACGGATTGTTTTCGTAGTAGTAGAAGTGTGTCAGACGGAAACGGATATAGTCCTTGTCCGTCGGAATGATGTCCAGGTTCCCGGTGTCGATCTGCTGCGTCTGCGGATGCTTCGCAATCTGCAACAGATTCTGCGTGCCGACGAGGAAGCCCGGAGTCGGCGTGGGGAAGATCGAGAGCAGACCAACACCGTTTGGGCTCAGGCGATCCTTGGGAATAATGTTGCCGGGGAAGCAGGCAGGCCCGCCGCTTACAGGATCGCAGGTACCCGCTGCCTTCGGGTCGCGGATATGCGTCGCAATCGAAGAGAAGTCACCGCTACGAAAGGCTGGATTGGGCACCGTCACAGGCTTCGTATCCGTGCCCGGATAGCGAACAAAAGCCTCCGAGTACAGGAAGAAGACCTTGCCCTTGGGAATCACGTGCGGAACATACAGGGGCCCATTCACGCTGAAGCCGAACTGGTTATAAGTAAATGGCGCAACGTAGTTCGACTTCACGCTTTGCGGGAGTGTTGGATCATTGTTGTTGGCAGCGTGGTTACGAACCCAAGTGTTGGCGTTGAAGATCGGATTCTGCAGATACTCGTAGATCGAACCGTGAAACTTGTCCGTACCGGCTTTTGTGATGATACGAACCTGTCCGCCGACCGAACGTCCGTACTCGGCAGGATAGTTTGTAGCAAGCACCTGGACTTCCTGCACGTTTTCCAGATCGACTACGCCAGTCGAGTCGCCATTGGCACGAACACGCACAGCAACAGCGCCGTCATAAGTCACTAGATTATCGCGTTCACGAGCGCCGTTAATGTTCAGTCCGCCAAGGCCGGTGCTGAACTGAAAGTTGGACACGTTGCCGCTGGTGCTGGTTACGCCGGCCTTCAGCAGTGCCAGGGTGATGGGGTTACGTCCGCTCAGTGGCAGCATCTCTGCCTGTTTGCTCGTAATCACACGGCCAAGAACGGTGCTCTCCGTTTGAATTGCCGTCTCCTGCGCCGAAACCTCCATAACATCGCTCGTGCTTCCCACTGTAAGCTGCAGGTTCGCAGTTGTGGACACATTGGGATCAAGGTTGTTGCCGTTACTAGTCGTCTTCTGGAAGTTGGTTGCGGTTACGCTGATGGTGTAAAGGCCCGGTGAAAGACTAGGGATCGTGTAATAACCGGAGTCGTTTGTTGCTGCCGTATGAACGACTCCTGTCGCTTCGTCGGTCACGGTTACAGTGGCTCCGCGAACTACTGCGCCCGACGAATCGGTAATGGTGCCGGAGACACCGGAGAGGTCGGACTGGGCATAGCCTGATACAGCCCCTGAGAAAAGAATGCATGCCGCCAGCGAAATGGGGAGGAGCCACTTTCGCTGGGCGAACGAAAAGGAACACTTGAAATTCTTCATAGGATTTTTTTGCCTCAAGATGGAATCCACGCAAACGCAGAGGGTTCAACTGAAATACAAAGTCCGACTGCGCTTGGGGCTTGGTCGATCATGGGCAACGGCAATGATCCAAACAAGGTGTTTTGAACCGTGTACGATCAGCACACCCGGCGTGTAAACGCTGCAGACAAAAGGCTTACCCCCACCCTTTCTTGCAAGATTTACAAAGTCCTCAAGAACCGCGCACACGGGTAAAAGGCTCTCCACTCCTGCTTCACAGTCATCTTCAGAAGAAATAAAACGGCGATCACGATCGCATCCCCAAAAAGGTAAATGCCCTCAGTTGAGAGCAGGAAATCAGCGCATATCGTGCCGAGGATAGAGCAGATATAAAAAACGTATGCCCTTCCCTGAAAAGAAGAACAGGTACGTACTCATACGTTTCAAAGCTGTATTGCGAGATGCTTTAGAAGGAACCAATTCGTTCCAGCACCATCTGCGGAGCGGCTGCATTGGAGGCTACATTTCCAGCGCCAATCAATACCTCGAACGGTTGGAATCCTCCGCTGGGCAGTCGCGCGCGGCGCAGAGTCGGTTCCAGCAACGACGGTGTCAGCAAAAATGTCTCGGCGGCTTGTGTACCTGCTGTATTCAAACCCTCCACAATCAGCACATGGCCAGTGGCATTGAGATTGGGAAGGTAAGCAATCAAGCCGTACGTATGGTTTTGAACCCCCGGTGCGCCATAGATTGGTTCCTCGCCCGGACGAGGATGCACATTCACAATCCCCGAAGGTTTCTCGTTATCGGCATGGATGCTGAAACGAAAATTCATATGTGCCTGAAACAGCTCCGTCCACGGATTCGCTTCAATGGAGCCAATCAGAATTGCATTGCCATCGCGAAGATCATCCATCCTCAGATCGCGCGCATAGCGAACGATCATGCGTTGAGGATTCACCTCACTCAACTGTCCAAGGTGCGAGGCCAGGTCCAGATCTACCACGCTGGTATAGCGTCGTGATCCCAGCTTCATAATCTCGGCAGCGTCCGAGTCGCCCACCGTCTGAATCTTTGTGCGATAACTTCCATCGAGATAACTGGCCAACGGTACCGGTCGCTCCGTAAGCCGCTGCATAATCACTAGTCCATCGTCCGAGGGCACAACAAACGTATCGCGCTTGCTGCTGAAGAGTTGTGCCCACAGGTCCTTCGACGCAATCTCCGCAGGAGAAGCGGTAAGACGTTTCAGCCATATTGGTGGGAAGAAAACAGTGAACAGAGAACCCAGCAGAAACCCCGCGATCAGCAGGAGAACCGCTGCATACTTACGAACAAGTCTTGCAAACCCGAGGGTCTCGTTCGTACCGGTCGCTTCGGATTCCTCCACTGTCAACTCTTGCGTCGTGGGTTCCTGTTCCGTAATCATGCTATCTGCCAAATCAGGAATATCCACTGTTTCGACGTTTTCAATAAACTGTAGATCGCGGGGAACCTCTAGTTGCGCAACATCGGAGATCTGCTTCCTATGCCCGGGCGAAAAGACAGGGGTATAGCCTCCGCGCGGAATCTGTAGCAGAAGCTCCTCTCTCTTTCCCTCTTTTACAAAGTATTCTTCAATGCGTTTGCGCAGATTGCGGGCATAGCTGCGGACGATATTGTCCTCGTTGGTGTCGTAACCTTCCGGTCGACCAAAAACGAGAACTCCAATCTGCTGCTCCGTAATCTCGTCGCTGCGATTGTGAATGTGGCGATCGACCACGTAGAGCAGGAAGTCCACCATAAGGCGCGAACGCCCCAGGCTGCTACTGGCTGCAATGCGCTCGGCAAGTTGCCAGCGTGGATCGTCTTCACGGCTGCTCGTGGGTGCGTCCGGTCGCAGGGAGAAGTCCCCCGTCCTACTCCTCGGCGATGACTCCAGAGCATGCATAGCTTAATGATCTATTTCTTTTCTTACTTTAATTTTGTCTTGTGAAGATACCGTCAATCGAAATAAAGCCCTGTAAGGGACTCCAAAACGACTACCATACGGCTCAAAACGCAAGGCAGTTTCCCCGTCAAAGAATCATGAAATAGGGGGGGCATGCGAAAGGCTTTGCTTCGCTGACGCGAAAGTACACTGAAGTCCATGAACGCTTTTGATCACCATTTTTTAAACTAAATGAGATCAATAGATAGATTGGTGGAGGCGGCGGGAGTCGAACCCGCGTCCGAAAAAACCTTCGTCAGAGAGCTTTCATGCTTTTTCCTGTTCTAAAGTCTCGTCAACCGCGCTTAGAACGGACAAAGATGCGCCGCTGACCAGCCTGATCGATCTCGCTTTCCCCGCTCAGGCGGTGCAGGGAAGAGCCAGCCTACTGTGCGACGATCGGTACGGGCCCATAGGCGAAGCCCGAGCGATCGGCTACTTAGTTAATTAAGCAGCAAGTGCGAATTGAGGTTCGGCACTTATAGTTTTGTGAGCGATTACGGGTGTCCACACCCCGGCATGCCTCTCTGCCGCAAGCAATCCCGTCGAAGCCGTGACGCCCCCATCTGGAGCTGGCACCAACATTGCATTGGGCCCTGCAAAGAACTGTTTATAGTATACGCCGCCGGCCGCAGCGAGGGTGCGCGCGCGTATCAGGCGAAGGCCAGGATGACTGCTCCGATTGCGATCAGCGATGCTCCGCCGATCTTCAGAGGAGTGAGCTTCTCCCCGAGAAACAGCCAGGCTCCCAGGATCACAAGAACGACGCTTAACTTATCCACGGGAGCTACGCTGGAGGCCGGACCAAGTTGAAGCGCACGAAAATAGCACAGCCACGAGAGCCCGGTCGCTATGCCAGAGATTCCTAGAAAGAGCCAGCTTCGCGGTGGTATCTGGGCAATTCCATGAGGGGCTTCAAAGGTCAGGGCGATCGCCCAGGTGAAGACGACGATCACTGTTGTCCGTATGGCAGTAGCCAGATTCGGATCGATCCCGGCGACCCCAACCTTTGCCAACAGCGCAGTGGCTGCAGCAAAAAACGCCGAGAGCATCGCCCAGAAAAACCAGCCCATAGACTTGAAGCCTAGCCCTCTTCTCCTCGATGGGTGAAGAGCGAGCGTAGTAGCTAGAGAGATGCGCCTTCCAGGTTTACATCCTGCCAGTCTCCACGCTCGATCCCCTTCCGAATCTGTGTCGGCGTTTTCCCGGCCTTGGTCTGTTGATAAGCGTAAACGGCTTCGCGCATGCAGGTCGAGCATGCCGCTCCATGGGTTCCTTCGAAGCAGCTATGCAGGCTGTTGTGTCCCATGGCTCGATCACAGCGGCAGTAACATGGCATCTGATGTAAGACCGCCGGAATCTTTGCTGCCATTTTATAGGCAGTCACCTGATAGGAATGCGAGAAGTAAGGCCCCGTTAATTGATTCCCGCTCATGATTGGGGGAAGCGGTTTCACAGGCGGCTTGGCGTTGTAAGCCGGAATCTCCACGGCAGGATTGCTCCATTGCGCCGATGCTGCAACTGTTATCAGGCCCAACACAAAAAGACCAAGAATCCGCTTCATGATCCCATTCTAGGCAAAGCAGCTAAAACGTGGGAGCAAAAAAAGACGGCACGAACGAAAGTTCGTGCCGGGAGGCCAGTGACGCAACTTGTGTCAGCCGAGGATCGAGCACTCAAAGCTGAAATCTGTCCGGGACCGATCATCCCGTAAAGAAAATATACCACAAAATGGAAAATCGAATCCTGAAAATATGGGGCACCATAGATTTTTTTTTGTTCCGGAAGATATCAAATGACGAAATATTGGCGTAAGCCACTTATTTTCTGTGTTTTCAGGGAGTTTCCTCCTCTTCATTTTTTTCTGATTTTCTTTCGGGTGCTCTTCCAAAAAATGGATAAAGGCAGCCGAAAACAGAAAAGGCGGCGACGAAATTATGCGTCCTGTGAGTACGCCAATGTCTTTCTGCCGCTCCTGGGCCTGTGCATTTAGAATCAAGAAACTGCTGAAAACTAAAAAGAGACGTGCATGACGGCCATCACTGAGAAAAAAAAGGCTCTTACCTTCCAGGAGCTCTTATTCAGGCTTCAACGATTCTGGGCGGACCAGGGGTGTGTGCTTCAACAACCTTATGATGTCGAGGTAGGCGCCGGCACCATGTCGCCGGATACCTTCCTCCGTGTGCTTGGCCCAAAGCCAGTTCGGATTGCCTATGCGCAGCCATCCCGCCGTCCGGCAGACGGCAGATATGGCGAGAATCCCAACCGCCTCTTCCGCCACACGCAGCTTCAGGTCATCCTCAAGCCGCCTCCGGAGAGAATCCAGGATCTCTATCTTGAATCTCTGGAGGCGATTGGAATCGACCTGCGGGAACATGACATTAAGTTTGAAGAGGATAACTGGGAGTGGCCGGTAGGCGGCGCCTGGGGGGTTGGCTGGCAGGTCATGCTCGACGGTCTCGAGATCACACAGTTTACCTACTTCCAGCAGTGCGGCGGAATGGATCTGGACCCTATCTGTGGCGAGATTACCTATGGCCTCGAACGCATCGCAGGCTTCCTGCAGGACGTGGATTCCATCTATGACATCGTCTGGGCCGTTGAACCCGACACCGGCCGGCGGGTAACTTATGGCGAGATGCGCCTGGCAGAGGAAGAGCAGTTCTCGGCTTACAGCTTTGACTATGCTGACGTTCCCAAATTGTGGGAGCACCTTAAACTTTACGAGTCGGAGTGCCTTGAACTACTTGAAAAAAGCAGGAAGATGGATGAGATGGACCCGCTTGCACTCAAGCGCTTTCCCGTTCTCGGAGCCTATGAGTTGGCGTTGAAGTGCTCTCACGTCTTCAATCTGCTGGATGCGCGTGGCGCGATCTCTGTAACGGAGCGCGTCGGTGTTATGGCGAGAATCCGTTCGCTCGTTGTTGGGGTGGCTAGGGCGTATGCCGCACAGGGAGAACTTCTGTCGAAGGAAGTGAATTCCGTTGTCGTTGGGTAGCTCCAGTTGGCCTTTTTGAAAGCGGTAGAAGGGCACGGAAGCATATTCACCCCGGCCCACGAAAGATGAGTTATATAGATGGCTGATTTCCTGTTAGAGATTGGTATGGAAGAGGTTCCTGCACGAATGGTCGCAGGGGCCGAAGCAGAGCTGAAGCGTCGCGTGCTTGCTCTGTTGGAGCGGGAGCACCTGGTGCAGGAAGATGGGTCTGCCAAGAGCTTTTCGACGCCCCGAAGACTCGCGGTGTTCATCTCGAACGTAGCCGACCGTCAGGAAGACACTCGCGAAGAGCTGACGGGCCCCTCGGTCAAGGTGGCCTATAAAGACGGAGTCCCAACCCCCGCTGCTCTCGCCTTTGCTAAAAAAGCTGGTGTGGAAGTTGAAGCTCTCAAGGTCGTAACGACCCCAAAGGGGGAGTATCTTGCGGCCTCCATCCTTAAACATGGCAGGCGCGCATCAGAAGTTCTCTCCGAAGAGCTTCCCAGGGAGATCGCCGCTATCTACTGGGCTAAGAATATGTACTGGCGTCCCGGCAAGCCGGAGCGATTCGTAAGGCCGATTCGCTGGATGCTTGCGCTTCTGGGCGAACAGATCGTGCCTTTTGAGTTTGGCGGCAAGACCGCAGGCAAGGTGACCTACGGGCACCGCATCCTTTTTGGAGAAGACGGCATCGCGGTCAAATCGCTGACAGACTATGAGTCGGCCCTTCTCGACGCAAATGTAATTGCAGATGTCGAGGTCCGCCGTCAGAAGATTCGCAAAGCCCTCGATCACGTCACCCGCACTGTTCCCGGTGCGCGTTGGCGAGAAGACCATGGTCTGATCGACACCTTGACCCATCTGACCGAATGGGCCTCAGATCGCTCGGTAGTCCTCGGCAACTTCGAATCGGAATATCTCGTTCTGCCCGAAGAGGTTTTGGTCACTGTCATGCGGGGCCACCAGAAGTACTTCGCATTGGAGGATGAATCCGGCAAGTTGATGCCACACTTTTTGGCCGTCCTGAACACCGAAGCTGCAGAAGCGGGCCTTGCTGTGATTCGGCACGGCAACGAGCGTGTGCTGCGAGCCCGTTTTAACGATGCTCGTTTTTTCTGGGAGTTTGATCAACGTATTCCGCTGAAGGAGCGGACCAGTCTGCTCGAGAATGTCACCTTCCAGAAAGAGCTGGGAAGCTATGCGGACAAGTCCGCTCGAGTACGCGAACTTGCTCTTGAACTGGCAGAACTGGCGGTCTCACGCGCTTCTCAGGTAGACGCTGTCGCTCTGGACGAGGCCGCGCTTCTGGCCAAGACCGACCTGACGACAGAGCTGGTCAAGGAGTTCACCGAGCTTCAGGGGGTTATAGGTGGACTCTATGCCCAAGCACAGGGCATCTCGGCTGCAGCGGCGGATGCGATATACGACCAGTATCTTCCCGCTTCGATGGAAGACAGCGTGCCGCGAACGGTGGAAGGATCTTTACTTGCCATCGCCGATCGAGCGGACACGATCGCCGGAATGTTCGGGCTTGGCATGGAGCCCACCGGGTCCAAGGATCCCTTTGCTCTTCGCCGCGCCGCCAACGGAATCGTCAAAATCCTCGCAGAGAGCCCTACTCCTCTGCCGCTCACCCTGGGTGAAGTTGCCGGGCGGGCCACGCCGAACGAAGCGGTTGAAATCCGTGTTCGAGCCTTCCTGGTTGAGCGTTTGGAGTTCTATCTTCGTGAGGTTCGTGGAGAGGCCTACGATGTTGTCGCAGCCGTCCTGGCGGCGGGAAGCGACGATGTGCGCGATGCGATCGCCCGCGCACAGGCAGTCACCGCCGTTCGTGCGTCTGCGGACTTCGAGGCTGTAAGCGCCGCCTTCAAGCGGATGAAAAATATTCTTGGTCAGGCTAGAGAAAAAGGATACGTCGACCTGGATGCCCGGGAGACTGATGTGGAGAATGCGCATCCTACCCAGGCAAATCTCAGGCAGGCAGCCCAGGTGCTTCAACGCAAGGTGGAACAGCTTCGTGCCGAGCACCGATACATTCCTGCGCTTGAGGCCGTGGCTACCCTGCGTCCTCAGGTCGATGCATTCTTCGACCAGGTGATGGTGATGGATCCCGATGAGAAGATTCGCCGCAGCAGACTAGTCCTGCTGACCTCCATCCTTAAGAGCTTCTCCGGCATCGCAGATTTCTCAGAGATCGTTACCACCGGCTAAGGCCGAGTGAGTCGACTCGACTCGCTTCAGCCTCTGCTTCGAAGGATGACTTCAATTCAACCGCTGTAGTCTGGCGATCAGTTTCTCGGCCAGCGGTTCGCCGGATTCGGTCCATAGCAGGCGGCTGGAGATGCCGCAGTGTTTCTCGACTGAGAGCGTGAAGGCCAACAGCACCTCGATGTTCTGCTGGACGTGCTTCTGAGTCTCGAAGTCGAGAACCTCCTCCTGCTCTTCATCCATGATCCAGGGGGTATCCAGGCCAAAATCGACTCGGATATGCCCGTTCTGCTCATAGGCGGCCTGATCGAATTGTGGTCCGAAGCCGATGATTTTGACGGTGAATGGCTCGCGACGCCACAAAGTGTCGAGCGCAGCCTCTGAGATGGGAGCCTCGTTCGGCTCCGGCGCCCAGAGCCTCCATTTCATCTCGAACTCGTAGGCCATATCGTCGTGGAGCTGTTCTGTAGCTTCGGCCACTGCGTTCTCGATAATGGAATCCTCTCCAGTCTCGGAGCGATCGTCATTAACATAGACGCGCTGGAAGACAGGAGATTCGGTAAAGCTGAGGGGATAAACCGTGGCGGCAGAGACGCGTGTCTCACCACTTACCTTTGAAAACTGGCGCAGGATGGAGACAAGAGCGCCGGGAAGCGCCTCGAAGCGAAAGTTCGGGAACCACAGGCTGAGGTAGAGCTGGTCTGCCATCTCTATAGTGTACAGGCCCGTCAAAATGCGGCAGCAGACAGAGATGAGAAGATAGTAGGGAACGGTTCACGATGCGGGTTTCGGTAGATCGGCTACGGAAGGGGTTGCTCGCAGGTGCGGGCCTTCTGCTTTTGGTAATCGGCGGCTTTCTGACGTACGCGCATTACCGCACCCACCGCTTTCTGAAAGAACTCCCTAGCAAATTGGGCGCTGATATCCGGCAGGAGACAAACTCTTTCACCTGGTCTCAGACCGTAAAAGGAAAGACGATCTTCACCATCCACGCCGCAAAAGCGATTCAGCATAAGAATGGCAAGTACACCATGCACGACGTTGGAATCGTCGTCTATGGAAAGGGAGAGGGGCAGGCCAGCCGGGTCGATCGTATCTCCGGAAACGAGTTCGAGCTGGATCAGGCGGAGGGCATCGTCAGGGCCACGGGAGAGGTCCATCTCGATCTCCAGGCACCGGCATCCGGCAGCAACGCGATCCAGCCGATAGATCCTGTTGCGGTGCAGGACGAAGACCACAAGAATGCAAAGTTGATCCACGTCAAGACCAGTAATCTTGTGTATCAACAAAAGCAGGGCATTGCGACGACCGATCAGGAGATCGAATTCGAATACAACGGTCTGACCGGACATGCCACGGGCGCCGATTACAACGCTGACACCGGCGTTCTGTTATTGCACTCAGCGGTGAAGGTCAGCGGAATCAACAATGGCAAACCGATTCTCCTGAGCGCAACTCACGGTGAACTGGACCGCAGGGACCGTCGGATCGTTCTCGCCCAGGCCCGATTTGTCACCAGCGACGCTGAAAATAGCGATCCAGCATCCAGGCAAACCGTAGAAGCGAGGCAAGCAACCGCACTTCTTCGCACGGACGGAGCTGTTGAAAAAATTTCAGGCGATGCCGTCATCCTCACTTCAGGGGATGGCTCCAGAATCGCATCTCAGCATGGCGAGATGTTGCTGACGGGTGTAAGTAAGCCTGCGTCCATGTGGATGGCCGGTAACGTACGCTACAGCTTCAAGGAGCCAGATAGAGATGTAACAGGAGAGGCCTCGACGATGCGGACCAGCTTCGATCCCCAGGGGCATCCGGCAAAGGTAGTTCTTCAGGGCGCAGTGCATCTGCTGGAACATGTTTCCCCTTCAAAGATCTCGCAAGGAGCTACTGAGCGTGAGCTGACTGCGGCCAAAGTTGAGCTGGAGATGGCGACTGAGTTGGGCAAACGGTCGTGGCTGCGCAAGGCGGTAGCAACCGGCGATGCCCGGCTGCGCATCTCCGAACCTGAAAAGGAATCCGCGGGTATGCGTCAGAGCGCGATTCGCGGAGATCTCCTCACTGCTCAGTTTGTATCGCAGGATGGCAAGGAAAATCTTGCGTCGGTCCACGGTCAAGGCTCTGCATCGCTGGAGCAGCGGCGGCCTGATGGTTCCGTGAAGACCAGCTCTGCCGACCTCCTCGATGCGACGTTTCGTCGCGTCAGCACGGATCAGGCAACGGCGACGTCGTATTCTGACGGTCGAGAGACGCTTGATACGGCCTCCCTCTCCGGCCATGTCGTACTCACGAACCTTCCGCGTGGGAAGCAGCAGCCTGAGGACTCTGCATCAGCGGATCGGGCGATAGCACAAAGGGCCAGCTATGACGCGCGCACCGGCCGCGTTCTCCTGACGGGTGCTGTCGAATTGAGAGATCAGCAAAGCGTCCTTTGGGCGGACCGAGTCTCTCTCAACCAGGGGACGGGAGATGCCTCAGCAGCGGGTAAGGTAAAAGCGAACTTTCAGCAAAACTCGTCAAGCGAGCCAGTTCATGTCCTTGCAGATCGCGCAGACCTCAAAAAATCGAATGACACGGCGATCTTCTACGGCGCTGCTCACCCTGCGCGGCTTTGGGAAGGAGCCTCTCAGATTGAGGCCCCTGTGCTGCAGTTTGACCGTGCCAGGCAGCGCCTCATCGCGCGTGGTACACGCTCAGCCACTGGAGCTGCGGTTCAGACTGTTCTCGTCAGCACCGGAGACCGAACCCGACATCGCGAGCCTGCGGTCATTCGCATCACCAGCCAGGAGATGGACTATTCCAATGAGAAGCACACGGCGGATTTTACCGGCGGTGTGAAGGTCGATAGTACCGATGGGACCATGCACGGAAAGCAAGCTATTGCGTACTTTTCTTCTTCACTGCAGGACAAGCAAAATAATAAGTCAGCGCAGAAGCCTGGTTTTCTGCAATCTGGCGTGGAACGTGTTGTGGTCAATGGAGACATCGTAATCAGGCAGCACGAGCGGCAGGCCACAGGCAATCAGCTGGTCTACACCGCCAACGATGGTACCTTCGTCCTTACAGGAACAGCACAGCATCCGCCAAAGGTGATGGACGCTATGCGCGGTACCATCACCGGAAGAGAGTTGCGCTTCCGCGAGCAGGATGCCAGCGTTGTAATTTCTAATGGAGATGCAAACGAGACGGGCCCCAGGGTGCGCACGGAGACGCGGGTGAAGAAAGAGCCATGAGGACGCTATCGACGGAGGAGCTTGGCAAGTCGTACGGCGGCCGCCAGGTAGTAAAAGACGTAAGCCTCAAAATTGAGCAGGGCGAAGTGGTCGGTCTTCTCGGGCCCAATGGTGCCGGAAAGACCACAAGCTTTTACATGATTGTGGGCCTGGTGCGGCCGGACAGCGGACGCGTGCTGGCAGATGGCAATGACATCACTCGGTTGCCGATGTATCTCCGCGCGCGACAGCACGGCATCAGCTACCTTCCACAGGAGCCCTCGATCTTCCGCAAGCTTACGGTCGAGGACAACATTCTCGCGGTGCTTGAAACCCAGCCGCTCAGCTGGGAGGCGCGCAGGACTCGAACGGAAAGGCTCATCGAGCAGTTGAATCTTGCACACGTTCGCAAGACGCGTGGTTATGCTCTGAGCGGAGGTGAACGCCGTCGGGTCGAGATCGCCCGCTGTCTTGCTATTAACCCTGCTTTTATTCTGCTGGACGAGCCTTTTTCCGGCATCGATCCCATTGCCGTCATCGATCTGCAGGAGATCATCTTCGGCTTGAAGCGGTCAGGAATCGGAGTTCTGATTACGGATCATAATGTTCGCGAGACCCTGTCGGTTACCGATCGCGCCTACATCATCAATGAAGGGAAGATCTTCCGCGCAGGAACCCCTGGCGATCTGGGGAGAGATCCCGAGGTGCGAAAGGTCTATCTGGGAGAAAAATTTTCAATGGACTGAGCTATGTACAACTTCCGTTGTAAGATGGCTGTCCGCCGTGGGACGCGGGAAAACACGGACCGGGTTAGACTTACAGCAATGAATGATGCAGCGTGTAGACTAGTGATCTGGACGCGTTCGAACCGATCATCATGATCCACGTGGATGTCGAAGCGGCCCATCCCATATCTCAAAATCTGACAGGCTATACCGAGGATCAACAGACGTGCTTCTGCAACCTAAGCTCAACCTGAAAGTCTCGCAACGCCAGGTGCTCACTCCTGGGCTGGTGCAGATGGTCAGTGTGCTTGCTCTCAACAAGCTCGAGCTTAAGGAGATGATCAACACCGAAATCATCGAAAATCCTGTCCTGGAGGAGATCGAGGAGAGCGGCCTTTCCCTGGATGAACGGGCCGGCCTTGAGGGGGACAGGGAGCGATCGGCTGAGGATGTCGCCGCAGAAGGAGAGCGCGGAGAGAAAGACCCTTTTGAAGAGATTGATTTCGGCAGCTACTTCCAGGAGTATCTGGACCCTGGCTTCCGGACATCCTCTAATTTTGAGGAGTATGACAAGCCGTCTCTCGAAAGTTTCCTCTCTAAGCCGAGTACGCTTAGCGATCATCTTCTCTGGCAGCTTGGGTCGCTCAACCTTGAATCTGAGATTCGTGCAGCAGCCGAGCTCGTCATTGGAAATCTAAACGAGAACGGATACCTGACATCGACTGATGAAGAGCTGGTCGAGGCGCTTCTGCAACTGCGCTCTCCGGCTCAGACCATACCCTTTCATTTTTCCAGCCCTACTGTGGCAGACGTTGAAGATCAGGAAGAGGAGACGGCATCGCACATCGATCTTGCCGCTTCTGCATCTACGCAGAATCAGGATTCGCTCTTAGAAGTCGTGCGGCAGGCGCGTTCCGTCGTCAATCATTTAGATCCCGTCGGCGTGGGTGCCCGGGACCTGCGTGAGTGCCTGCTGATACAGATTGCAGCGCAGCGCAATGAAGCTGCTATGATGCTTCGCCGTCGTCAGGAGCATCCGGCAAGCAACGGACACGTTAGTTCTGCCGTCTCTGCCGACGCCATCGCTGGTGATAGGGGCGATGTCTTCACCGCAGCGGCATTTATTGTCGAAAACTGTCTGGCCCTCCTTCAGAAGAAGGATATGCGCGAACTTACGCGCAGTTGTGGCCGCTCCAGCGAGGACGTGCAGGCTGCTGTCGAATTTATCCGCTCTCTCGATCCCAGGCCGGGACAGCGCTACAACCATACTGAGACGCGCCTCATTGAGCCGGATGTGGCCTTTGTAAAGAGAGACGATCAGTACGTGGTCCTCGTCAATGATGAAGACATGCCCGCCCTGCGGCTGAACCACAACTACCGGCGGATGTTGCAGGAAAAACAGACGGACAAAGAGGTCAAGGAGTATGTCAAGGAGCGCTACAAATCCGCTATCCAGTTGCTTCGAAACATCGAGCAGAGGAAGAACACGATTGTGCGCACCTGCGAGGTGATTGTCCGGCGCCAGACGGAGTTTCTGGAGCGGGGAGTCGACGCTTTGAAGCCGATGATGATCAAAGAAGTCGCCGAGGAGATCGGGGTCCATCCCTCCACCGTAAGCCGCGCCGTCGCCAATAAATACGTCCATACTCCACAGGGTGTTTATGAGCTTCGCTTCTTCTTCTCTGAGGGAGTCAACGGACCCGAGGGAGGCGATCTTCCTCTCGTCCTGCTCAAGCGTAAGGTCAAAAAGCTGATTGAAGAAGAAGATCCTCGTAAGCCGCTGACAGACGATCAGCTCGCAGCGGAGCTGCAGCGGCAGGGAATTCAGGTCACCAGGCGAACCGTAGCGAAGTACCGTGAAGATATGCAGATTCCCAGTACCCACCAACGCCGTGTCCGCTGAACCGGCGTAAGATGTCCACACGAGGTACCCCGATGAATCTGGATTACACCGGTAGACAGACAACCATCACAAAAAAGATCAAGGCCCAGACCGAAGCAGGAATCGCTCGCATTGAGAAGATCCTTGGAGATGCGGGCAGCGTGCACGTAATCCTAACCACGGAAAAATATCGCCATATGGCGGAATTGACCGTGCAGACTCCGAGCCTCAAACTCGTCGCCGCCTGTGAGGCGACCGACATGGAGACAGCCCTTCGAGACGCTCTCGCCGCTCTCGAAAAGCAGGCGATCCGGCAGAAGAAGAAAAAGACCACCATCAAACGTAAATCCCGAGAGGGTGTCCGACAGGTCGCTCTGGCGTCGCCTGAGGACGGCGTCGTAGAGGTAAGAAAAGTCCAGAAGGCCACCAGTTCTCAGAACGGGTCTTCGCATACAGCCGTGGCGATGCTGGTACATTCCTTCCCCTCGGAGACTCCTTTGGCGGAACCCCACCTCGTGCGCTCCAGCGATGGTGTGGCGATCCGTCCAATGTCGCTCGAAGAAGCAGTGAAAGAAGCTGCCTTCCGAGATCGAGAGGTCTTTGTATTTCGGGACCATGATGGTCAGGCGCTGGTTCTGCACCGCAAACGGGACGGCAAGACGGAAGTAATTGAAGTTCCGTAAATCCTTCCATTCCTATGCTTTCAGAGGGCATGACTGGTGCTAGGATTCCAGTCATGCCCCGGAAGCAAGCAAAAAAAACGTCGAAGTCGAAAATGACCCGGCCCACAAACAAGGAGCTGGTGATTCTGACCGGTCTCTCCGGTTCCGGAAAGCTCTCGGCACTCAAGACCTTCGAAGACCTCGGCTTTTACTCCGTCGACAATCTTCCTCTGGAGCTCGTTCCTCAGTTTGCCGACCTCGTCCGTCAGTCGGCTGAGATCGAACGTGCGGCCCTGGTCGTCGACGTGCGGGAGGGAATACGTCTGGACGAATTCCCCGCTATCCTCAAGAAAGTTCGCAGGGTTCTCCCCACCCGTGTGCTCTATCTCGAAGCCAGTGACGAAGCTTTGATCCGGAGATTCTCTGAGACCCGCCGCCCCCATCCGATGGGCCGCACAGATACCGTCGTCCAGTCCATCCGTGCAGAGCGCAAGCGGCTCGATCCAATCCGCAACGTCGCCGACATCATCCTCGATACCACCAAGTTCACCGTCCACGACCTGCGGGCCCACATCGGCGCACAGTTTGAGCGCGACGAGAGCGATCGCAACCTGACGATCTCTTCCAACAGCTTCGGCTTCAAAAATGGTGTACCGGCCGAAGCCGATCTCGTCTTCGATGTTCGTTTTCTTCCTAATCCCCACTTTGTTCCGGAGTTTCGTAAGCTCACCGGCAAGCACCCCAAGGTGGCCAAGTATGTACGCGACTTTCCTCAGACGGCCGAGTTTCTCGATCGAACCATGGATATGCTGAAGTTTCTTCTGCCCCATTACATCAAGGAAGGGAAGAGCTACCTCACCGTCGCTTTTGGCTGTACCGGCGGCCAGCACCGCTCTGTCTTTATCGCCGAGGAGATGAAGAAGCGGCTCGCCGCCGCCGGCTACCGCGTCAAGACATCGCATCGGGACATGCCCCGTTAGTCACGAAGCAGCCGTCCCGATTGCAGGCGAATAGAATAAAAAGATGCCCTGGAATTCAGAAGACAGGAGAGAAGCAGCATGAAGCGTCTGTGGCGATTGCTGCTCTACGTGAGGCCGTATCTCCTGCACGTCATCGCCTCCGTCTTCTTGATGGCAACTGTCGGCGCGATGGCGGCGTTCCGCATCCTGCTGGTAAAACCGATCTTCGACAACGTCCTCAGCCCGGACGCGCCCTCGCACGATGTACTCAAGTTCCATTTGCCGCATATTAACCACGAGCTGAATCTTCAGTTCCTGGTTCCTAGCCACTTCCACAACGCCTGGACCGTCGTCGCCTATGCTCTGATCGTCTCTGCTCTCCTCAAATCGGTGTGCGATTACCTGGGGACATACCTGGTCAACTATGCCGGCTTCGGCATGATTACCGATCTCCGGAACGATCTTTACGACGCCGTGCTCCGCCGCTCGGTCGCCTTCTTCCAGAAGCACACCACCGGCACGCTGCTGTCCACCCTCATCAACGACATCGAGCGGGTGCAGTACGCCATGTCCAGTGTTCTTGGCGACTTCCTGCAGCAACTCTTTACGCTGTTGTTTACGGCAGGCGTCGTTATCGTGGTGGGTGGAAAGCTCGCCTGGGTCCTTCTCCTCTTCGTTCCGGTTGTTATCTCTTCGGCGCGGCGTATTGGTCGCCGCGTTCGGCAGACCACTCGCAAGGGGCAGGACAAGCTGGCTGAGATTCAGAACATCCTGCACGAGACCATCACCGGCAACCGGATCGTCAAGGCCTTCGGCATGGAACTCTGGGAGATGAATCGCTTCCGCAGAGCGGCGCGCAGGCTCTTCCGGGCCAACTTGAAGTCTGTCAGCGTGCAGGCGATCAGTTCGCCACTGATGGACGCCCTCGGCTCCGTCGGCATCGCGCTGTTGCTTTTGCTTGGCAGGGGGCGAATCCAGCATCACGAGATGACGGCGGGTTCCTTCATCGCGTTTCTCGTGGCCGTCTTCACGCTCTACGATCCTGTCCGGAAGTTCGCTCTTTTCTACAACAGCTTCCAGCAAGCGCTCGGCGCTAGCGAAGATATCTTCAAGTTCATGGATGCGCAGGACGATGTTCGCGAAAAACGCCGGGCCCATGTCCTGAAGGGCTTTCGTGAGGGAATCCGGTTTGACCATGTTGGCTTCGGTTACGCCGGAGAAGATGGAACCACAACCCAGATACTCCACGACATCAACCTTGATGTGAAACCCGGTGAGGTTATTGCGTTTGTCGGGCCAAGCGGTGCTGGTAAGTCATCGCTCGTCAATCTGATCCCGCGATTCTTCGACGTCAATCAGGGGTGCATCATCGTTGACGGCCACGATGTTCGCGACGTTACGATTGCGTCGTTGCGCCAGCAGATCGGCAAAGTCACGCAGGAGACGGTTCTCTTTAACGATACCGTCCGCAACAACATCGCCTACGGCCAGCCCGATGTCCCACTCAGTAGAGTCGAGGAGGCGGCGCGTATGGCACTGGCTCACGATTTCATCCTGAAGATGCCGGACGGCTACAACACCCGCATCGGCGAAAAAGGCCTGAGGCTTAGTGGAGGCGAACGGCAGAGACTCGCCATTGCGCGCGCCATCCTCAAGAATGCCCCCATTCTCATTCTGGATGAAGCGACCAGCGCCCTGGACACCGAGAGCGAGCAGTACGTGCAGGCAGCGCTTGCCAATCTGATGCAGGGACGAACGGTCTTCGTTATCGCGCACCGTCTTTCGACGGTACGCCGCGCTACAAAGATTGTAGTTCTCGAGGCGGGAAAAATTACGGAAGTCGGCTCCCATGACGAGCTAATGAAGAAGTCAGGAACCTACCGCAGACTCTACGATATGCAGTTTGGCGAAGAAGTCGTCGCCATCATAGAAAGTGAGTCTCCGCCAGAAGCAGCCGAATTGGAGGGATTTTCTTGAGCCAGATCTATTCACAAATCTATTCGATGACGGGCTTTGCCAGCGTGCACAGTGCCCCGGATGCAGACATCGGCTTTTCCATCGCCGTCAAGAGCGTGAATCACCGTTTTCTCGATCTGCATCTCCGTCTGCCCTCCTACTGCGATTCGCTCGAGATCCAACTACGTCGTCTCCTCAAGGAGCGTTTGAAGCGCGGCCACGTCGAAGTAACCCTGCAGGTAGAGCGCAAGAGCAGCTCGCAGGTCGAGCTGAACGCTGAGGTGCTCGGCAGCTATCTCGCAGCCTTTCAGAAGGCCGCCACGCTCTTCGACCTGTCCAGCCAGCCGGACCTCAACTCCTTGCTGCGCATCCCCGGCGTGATGAGTGCGGAGAGTAGCGCCGGAATCGAAGGGGTCCCTGAGCTTGATGAAGCCGTTCTGGCTCTGATGCCCTCATTGATCGAGAAGCTGAACGAGGCGCGTGCACAGGAAGGAGCTGTCCTGGCGGATGAGCTGCGAGCCTCCATGAAACGCCTGAGAGACTTCGCCGACAAGATGGCCACGCTGCGTAACGGTGTACGAGAGGCCCAGTTCGAGCGTCTGCGTGCCCGCCTCAGTGAGCTGACGTCCGGGGTTCCGGTCACCGAAGAGCGTCTGCTCTCCGAAGCTGCCGTGTTGGCCGAAAAGAGCGATATCGAGGAGGAGATCGTGCGTCTTAGAACGCATATCGATCGCTTCGTAGCCATGCTGGACGCCGGAGGCGAACTGGGCAAGCGGATGGATTTCCTGCTGCAGGAGCTGAACCGCGAAGCAAATACGATGCTGTCAAAGACCAGCGCAGCCTCGGGAGAGAACAGCCTTCGAATCACTGAACTCGGACTCGAGATCAAGGCCGAGATTGAGAAAGCGCGCGAGCAGGTTCAGAATCTCGAGTAGTTCCGTTTACACTGGCTCATATTCGAACAGAAGAGCAATCAGGGAGTCGATGGCGGGAATCCTCTTTATCATCTCAGCACCCTCCGGCTCAGGGAAGTCGACGCTGGTCACGCAGCTGCGAACCCTGGTAGAGGGATTGGACTTTTCCATCTCTTACACGACCAGGGCACCGCGCGGTTCCGAGGAGAATGGGCGCGAGTATCATTTCACTACGCGAGCACAGTTTGAGCGAATGGTCGCGGCAGACGACTTCCTGGAGTGGGCCGAAGTCTTCGGAAACTACTACGGAACCGCCAGATCGGCTCTCCAGCATGCGAAAGATCTTGGCAAAGACCTGCTGCTCGACATCGATGTTCAAGGAGCCTTGCAGGTCATTCAAAGAATGCCTGAGGCAGTTTCGATCTTTATCCTCCCTCCCGGCCCTGAGATTCTGGAGAAGCGGCTGCGGAACCGCAGCGCCGCCGAGAAGATGTCCGATGAGGCGGTGATCCAGAAACGCCTGGCAGGCGCCTGCAATGAGCTGAAACGCGTGTGGGAGTATAAGTACGCTCTGGTCAATGACATTCTGGAAACTGCGGTAGAGGAGATGCGCGCCATCGTCCTCTATGAGCGGGGAGAGCCGGAGTATGAGGCGACGGCCCTCAGCTGCAGGACCGATGCCGCCTCGCCGAAGTTGAAGGCCGTTCTCGAAGCCTTCGGAGAAAAGTGACCGGATTTCCACCGTTATTTTGCTGGCTCCGGCTTTTCGCCTGAGGTACCCTCAGACGACATAAGGAGGGCCAAGTACCCATGACGGAAGAATCTGCATTCCACAACAAGTACAGCCTGGTAAAAGGCGCAGCGCGGCGCGCACGGCAATTACAGTCAGGAGCACCGGCTCTGATCGTGGCAAAATCCAGCAAAGCCTGCCGGGTTGCCCAGGACGAGATCAAGCAGGGATTTGTAAAGTTCACGCTCGCTAAGCGTCCCGACTCTCACTAAGGTCACGCTTCCGCGCGGTAGCATAGAGCTATGACAGGAGAGGCAGAGCAGCAGCTGCGCGCCTATGTCGAATATCTTCGCGACCTGGGTGTCTACAATCTGTATCGTCGAGGCGATCCAGTCTTCGAAAAAGCGGAGCAGGAGCAGCCGGTAGCGACTGCCTCCGCGGCTGCCCACGCTTCAGAGCAGGTAACGGTTGCGCCGGTGCAGGCGCCTGTACTAACCGCGTCTTCCATGAGGACAATTCCTCAACCTGCTCAGCCTACCCCTGCAACTCCGCTCACTTTGAGAGCATCTTCGGAGCCCGAGATTCCAAAGCTCATCAGTTTTAACGACCTTGCCCCTCTGCCAGAGGTTCGCCACGAGCCTGCCGCCAAGTCCGCAGCTCTGGAGGCGATCCGGGAGGAGATAGGCGACTGTACGCGCTGTCCTCTTGCATATGCGGGCCGGCACAAGATCGTCTTTGCAGACGGCGACCCCAATGCGCGGCTGATGTTTGTCGGCGAAGGACCGGGAGCCGATGAGGACGCTCAGGGGCTTCCGTTTGTCGGCAAAGCAGGACAATTGCTGAACAACATGATCACGGCTATGGGACTCAAGCGCGAGCAGGTCTATATCGCCAATATCGTCAAATGCCGTCCACCGGCAAACCGAGTCCCTGAGCCTGTCGAGGCGAACACGTGCAGCCAGTTTCTGCTTCGCCAGATCGACGTCGTGCAGCCTCAGATCATCGTGGCCTTAGGATCGACGGCGGCAACCTACCTTCTCGGCAGGAAGCAGTCACTCGCTGGACTTCGCGGGATATGGCATAGCTGTCGCGGAGCAAAGCTGGCTGTCACGTATCATCCGGCGTTTCTATTGCGTGACCCGCGTCAGAAGGGCGAGGCGTGGAAGGACCTTCAGATGGTCATGAAGGAGATGGGGCTGAAAGCTCCCGGGAAGGGCTGATACCTTCCCCCTATGTTTTTTGTGCAAAGTTATCGGGGCGGAGGAATGCGTACGGTATTTGCACGGCAGGATCGGATACCGCTACAGGCAACCGCACGCAGTGATTTGTCCAGGCAGACCTCGACGGCAGTCAGGTAATTGCTTCCGCAGGTCATGGCGAGACTTGTGGCAGGAATCGCAGGATTGGCTTCAGTGAAGAGTCCGAGGATCTTCGCCGGTGGAAGAGAGATCTGTTTGTCCAGAGAGGCAAAGGTCTGCGGAACGGCGACGGAGTGGACCGCCCTTCGCGCGAGATGAAAGAAGGCATCTGGGGTGAGACCGGAGCAGGTGCCATGAGTCTTCCATTCGTGCTGCAGGAGGCTGGCGTCCGGGTAGATGTCGCTATACTGCGATGGATCCGAAGGTCCGGGCGCTCTGCTGCAGCTCTCGGGATAGCTTCCGTCGTTGTTCTCGGGCCAGAGGCCGTGCAGCACAAAGGTGGAATGCTGGGAGCATTGGATATCCGATGGGTGCGAGTGGCAGAACTCCGGCGACCAGGAGAGGTTCAGCAGGTAGTAGTCGAAGTTCTGTGGGCCTGTCGGAGCTGGGGCTGCGACGGAAGAATCTGCCGTGCTGCGGGGAGCTTGAGCGGGATGCTCTATCGGCTGTTGGGCGTTGCAGCCGGTGAGAAGCACAAAGACGAGGGTGCAGGCGAGAGATATGATCTGCTTCTGCATGCGGGAAGGATAGCAGGCCGCTATGGACTGGGCGTCAATTCCCAGTAGCGCATCGCTGTAAAGATATGTTTCACTTCTGGGCATGGCTAATAAACAGACTCGCCGCAATTTTCTGCTGACGGCTCCCATTGCTGCCGCCGCTGTCTCTCCCTTTGCTGACACGATGCTACATGCCTCTGCCGCAGGCTCCGCCATGGGACAGACCGCAGATGCGAGTGGCATAGAAGTATTCACCGCTGCAAAGATGGCGAGCGAGGTGAAAAGTGTTTCGGTAAACCACGAAACGAAAAATATCCTGACCACCCCCGGAACGCTGATGATCCTCACACAAGAGACGAAGAAGGCGGCCAAGGAGTTTGAGTGGCACGCGACGCGTGACCACGTCTTTCAGATACTGGACGGCGAAACTAAGTACGAACTCGGCGGAGCGCCCAAAGGTGCGCATCAGACCAAGCCAGGCGAGTGGCTGGCGCCTGAGAGTGACGGCGCGAAGACCGTGATCCTCAAAAAAGGCGACTATCTCTTTGTCCCGCGTATGACACCGCATAAGCGCTCCACTGAAGGCAGTGTGAGCCTGCTGCTGATCTCATCCCAGACACCGGCATAAGTCTTTAGCCGCGAGATACGAAAAAGACTGCGCTCCCATGCGCAGTCTTTTGCATTTAAAGCATTTTCACACTCTGTTTACCTGGCTGCATTGGGTTGTTCTTAGTCTTCGTCAGAATTCAGGAGAGCGACTTAATGAAAAAAACAGTCTTGCAGATGTCTATGGCATTGGTATGTGGCGCGGCTCTGGTTCCAGCGCAGGCACAGGTTTCGCTGCTTGCAAAGGGAACCCTGACCAGCTCGGCGGCAGGTGATTACAAGGATCTCTCGGGTTTGAACGGAACTCTGGAAAATGGAGCACCGGCGAATCTGCTGGGAGGTCTGGGATCGGGTATCGCCTATGTCTCGGGCGACAGGTTTGTAGCGGTACCGGATCGAGGCCCGAACGCCGTGTCGTACAACTCGCTGATCGATGACACTGTGACCTACATTCCTCGTATCCAGACGATTCGGATGAACCTGGCGAAGAATAAAGGGGCAGGGTTGCCGTACATGATCACGCCGAAGCTGGAAGACACGACCCTGCTGTGGAGCATGCTTCCTCTGGTCTATGGCAACGGCACAGCGTATGGCGTGCCGGCAGGAGCGCCAAAGCAGAACACGTTTTTGAGGCACTATTTTACAGGCCGCTCCGACAACTTCGATCCTTCACAGAGCTCCGATTATGTGCGCGACGCTCGCCTCGACCCGGAGAGCATTCGCGTCTCGAACGATGGCCTGACTGTCTTCATCTCCGACGAGTACGGACCCTATGTATACCAGTTTCTGCGCCGCACAGGGGAGCGCATCCGAACCTTCGACCTACCTAGGGCCTTCGCCGTCGCGCATCCCGGCACAACCACGGATAACGAGAAGGCAACAAATTCGACGGGACGGGTTCCAAACAAGGGGATGGAGGGCCTGGCGTTGACCCCGGACGGGCGTCATCTGCTGGGGATTCTGCAGACCGCCACAATTGAGGACACCAATGCGGGTGGGCCAGGCGCAAACCTTCTGCGCATGGCGCTCATCGATATCGCCAGTGGCAGGACCGTGCACGAGTACGGCTATCTCCTCACGACCGGAAGCGGCGTAAGCGATATCGTGGCTCTGAACAATCATGAGTTCCTGGTCGATGAACGTGATGGCAAGGGCCTTGGAGACGGAAGCAAAGCAAAGGTAAAACAGCTCTTCAAGATCGATATAGACAAAGCCACGGACATTGCCGGAATGGATGGCAACACCGCGGCCACGGTGGCGGTTCCGAAGACGCTCTTTTTAGACATCGTCAAGGTGCTTGGAGACAACGGTGTCACTTCGGCACAGGTGCCTGCCAAGATTGAAGGTCTCGCATTCGGCCCGGATCTTCATCAGAATGGCAAGGCTGTTCACACCTTGTGGGTAGCCAACGACAATGACTTCCTGCAGGACTACGACGGTGGCGCTGGCTCAAATCCGAACCAGTTCTTTGTCTTCGGATTCACGGACTCGGATCTCGGCGGATCGAAGTATGAGCCGGAAGGTCATGGAGGCCCACTGTCCGGTCTGGGCGGCGTCTTCGGTCATGGCCAGGATAGTCCATTCGGCTGGTAAGCAGCGCTTCAGCAGATCGAAGAGACGGCTCGCCTATATGGCGGGCCGTCCCATTTTGTTTCTCTTCTCCACCTTTCGCGGTGAGATCGCTTTACGCATTGAACGGATGCTCTTGCGTGGTGCGCGCATTCTGTGCCGTCAATGGAGTCTCGCTCACGCGGAGCTCTACTCCAACATCTTCGGTACGCTCTATCCGGTCCCTGGACCTTTTGGCGAGCCTTCGAATCGGAACCTGCGCGAGCCCCAGCAGGCCCAGGCCAAGCAGAAACAGGGTAGAAGATTCCGGTGCTGGAACGGCCTCGACTTGAGCCAGGAGCATGCCATTCAACGGTGAGCCCAGCTCCAGCGACCCACTCTCATCCTGAATCACGCCCATACTATAGGGCGACAGCAGGAGCCCTGTCACATCCGCTCCGGAATCGCTGTCTGCGTTCCGTGCAAGGAGTACCTCCGATGTATGCAAGGTGTCGAAGTGCTCGAGAGACTCTATCTCCAAAGGAGAGTCCGTCTTCACGGAGAGCAAACTGAACGTCGATGGCCAGGAATTGAATGTATTACCAAAAGGCTTGGCATAGATTCTGCCCGAGGATGGTAGCAACGTCAGAGCGACACAGGAGAATTTAATCAAACTGTTTGAACCGATGAATTTCATTTTCATAATGGATGCCTCCTTCGCGTCATCGTGTGAAGGCACCAACGCGAAGGTCGCGCGCCGGTATAAATAAGCCGGGCAGGCAATAGAACTGGAATAAGTAACCCAAGCAATCTGCCAAAAAGGAAACCCGGTATAGGGCGCCGGGGTGAATGTCTTTATGGATGCAAAGAAGCAGTCTGAAGTAGCCCGGTATTGAATTCAAAGGAAATAATGGTCGATACGCACTCGTGATTCGAACCGGATAAGCTGGAAAGATGCCTCAGTTTTGCGAAGTTGCCCTCCCGGTTCCGCTGGATCAGACCTTCACCTACATGGTCAACGGAACTGTTCCTCTCGTGGGCGCGCGCGTACTGGTTCCTTTCAGCGGACAAAAGCTGATGGGGGTGGTCATTCGAGTGCACACAGAGACTCCTGCGGAGGACATCGAGATAAAGCCGATCCAGCAAGTGCTCGATGACGCAGCTTTGCTGCCTGATGAATTGATGGAATTGGCTAGATGGATCTCGCAGTATTACCTTGCTCCGTTAGGCGAGGTGTTGCGAGGGATGCTTCCCCTGGGTGCGGAGGTCCGGCGACACTTCATTTACAGCATCACGGAGATCGGTCGCAAGGTTCTGTACGATGGCGCGGAGCGTGGAGCCTCGCGGCGCTCCCGGCTAAGTCCGGAGGAACAAAACCGCGAGTATTCTGTGCTGAATTATTTGGATAATGGCGAGGCTGCGAAGATGTCGGCGCTGCGCTCGGCTACTGGAGCCAATAAGGCTTTGCTGGACGGCATGGTCCGCAAGAAGTGGCTGCTGCGCCAGGCCATAGCGGAAGAGCGGGATGCCCGACGTCTGGTGAAGGTGGCTGTGCTTGTCGAAGATGCCCGTCTACCGAAGCTCAATGCGAATCAGACAGCCATCTTGGCTGAGCTGGCTGCTATAGGCGGACGGATCCAGGTTCGCGATCTCAAGGAATCGCTGGGGCGTAAAGGCGTTCCCGAGTCGACCTTGGGAACCCTGGTGAAACGCGGCTTAGTGTGCATCGAGGATGCAGCTGAGGAGTTTCACTTCGGTGGTGTAGCAGCGCACGGCAAGAAACACGCCCATGAGCATACCCTGAACGAGGTCCAGACAGAGGCGCTCAGCTCAGTTGCGATTGCCATGACGCAGGAAGGTTTCAAGCCGCATCTGCTGTATGGGGTGACAGGGAGTGGAAAGACCGCCGTCTATTTCGCTGCTATGCGCCGGGCGCTGGATGCAGGCAAATCGGCGCTGCTGATGGTTCCTGAAATTGGGCTGACGCCGGCGATGACCGGACAGCTGGTGGCAGCGTTCGGAGATGAGGTGGCTCTGCTGCACTCACAGTTGACGCCGGACGAGCGGGCGGAGCAGTGGCATCGTATCCGGCGAGGGGAAGCTCGCGTGGTGGTTGGAACACGGTCGGCAGTCTTTGCGCCGGTGCGCGACCTTGGCCTGATTATCGTGGATGAAGAGCACGATGGGAGCTACAAGCAGGAGGAGACGCCGCGCTATCACGGACGCGACGTTGCCGTGATGCGCGCCAAGCTGAACGGCGCTGTCGTCGTGCTGGGTTCTGCGACACCTTCACTTGAGAGTTGGGCGAATGCAGAAAATGGTCGTTATACGCGGATCGAGATGCGGAAGCGAGTAGCCGACAGGCCCCTGCCGGCGGTTGAGCTGGTGGATATGCGCAATGAGTTTCGCGAGACAGGCCAGGAGCAGCTGTTTTCGCGACGGCTGATCGAGGAGACTGAAGCCACTATTGCGCGCGGTGAGCAGGTGATCATTCTTTTGAACCGCCGGGGATATTCGTTTGTTGTGATGTGCCGGGGCTGCGGTGAGAAGATCGAGTGCGAGAACTGCGCAATCTCGATGACTTATCACAAGCCGGTAGGCGGCGATGATGCGATTGCACAGCCCGGGCAGCGGCTGGAGTGTCATTATTGCGGCTTCCGGCGGGGCGTTCCGAGGGAGTGCCCGAAGTGTCAGAGCGAGCACCTCTATTTTCTGGGGGCGGGATCGCAGCAGGGAGAAGAGCGCCTGCAGGGAATCTTTCCCCATGCTCGCATCGGCCGAATGGACCGCGATACAGTGCGTGGTCGAAGCGACATGGAGCGGTTGCTGGCCCGTCTCCATGCGGGCGAGATCAACCTGCTGGTCGGCACCCAGATGATTGCCAAAGGGCATGACATTCACGGGGTGACATTGGTGGGAGTCGTGGGAGCGGACTTCGCGCTGGGGCTGCCAGACTTCCGCGCCGCCGAGCGGGTCTTCCAGCTCCTGACGCAGGTCTCAGGCAGGTCGGGCAGGGGAGAGCTTCCAGGCAAGGTTCTGGTGCAGACGTATCATCCGGATCACTACGCCGTGAAGTTTGCGGCGGAACACGATTACCCCGGCTTCGTAGCAAAAGAGATGCAGTACCGCCGCTGGATGCACTATCCGCCGTTCGGTGTGCTCGCCAATGTGGTGATTCAGAGCGAACGATTCGAAGAAGCGACGGGGTGGTCGGCAGAGCTGGGACGATGGTTCCGGGGAGCCACCCTGGGCAAGGTCAGGGTGCTCGGCCCCGCAGCTGCCCCGATCTCGCGTATTAAGCGAATTTATCGCTTCCACTTTGTCGTCAAGGGCGAGACCAGAAGTGCGTTGAGTGAGGCTCTCCGTGGGATGCTTCGGTTTGCGGGGACGCGCGAGATCCCACGACGGAGTCTCGTCGTCGATGTAGACGCTCTACACCTGATGTAGCAGGAGGCGGGCATCGGCTGTTCATGGCATAAGAGATGGATCTTCTCGTCACCTATCGAGCCAGATGACACAGAAAAACCACCTCCATGCCAAAGGCACAGACTGATTGTCAGACCTTTCCATGCGGCGGACTCTTTCGTTGCTCGGCGGCGCCAGAGATCCTTGGCAGGGTTAGTTGAGCAGATGAAGCTCTTTGCCGGGCTTGAACCGCACTGCCTTGCCCGGGGCAATCGTAACTTCCGCTCCGGTACGCGGATTGCGTCCGATACCGGTCTTGCGCGGTTTGACGGTAAACACGCCAAAACCACGGAGTTCGATGCGGTCGCCAGCGACCAGCGTCTGCTTCATGCTCTCGAAAATAGCATCCACCGCAGCCTCTGCTTTTGTGCGTGGAAGGCCGGTGCGTTCAACAACCCTTTGTACTAAATCCTGCTTGATCATGTATGGGCCGCCGTCCTTTAGGGCTGTAAATTTTTACTGTTTAAGTTTGAGACCTTGTACGACCTGGTTCGAATAACGTGATAGTAGAAAGGTTGAAATCCCGTTGTCAACGACGGAACGCTACCGTAAGATGAAGAATCTAATGAAGCAATCTACACCTGCGGACCGCCGGGGCCTATTTTGCCATAAAGCAGGCTGAACTCGCGATAAATTGTTAAGCGAACGTTTTTATACTAGGTAATCTTTAAGACTCAAGCAGAAGGGAAGTAGAGCCGCGTGGCCATCAAAAGCGACCGTTGGATTCGCCAGCAGGCGAAGGAAAACGGAATGATCTCCCCGTTCAGTGAAAAGCAGGTTCGAGAAGGCGTCATCTCCTACGGTCTTTCTTCGTATGGATATGATCTTCGCGTCTCCGACGAATTCAAGATCTTTACTAACGTGAACAACGCCATCATCGATCCGAAGGCCTTTGACGAGCGGTCGTTTGTCACGGTGGTCGCCGATAGCGTTATTGTTCCCCCAAATTCGTTTGCTCTGGCCCGTTCGATCGAATATTTCAAGATTCCGCGCGATGTTCTGACGATCTGCGTGGGCAAGTCCACCTATGCCCGTTGTGGGATTATCGTTAATGTGACCCCTTTCGAGCCGGAGTGGGAGGGCTTTGTCACTCTCGAAATCTCCAATACAACTCCTTTGCCTGCAAAGGTTTACGCCAATGAAGGGCTTTGCCAGATCCTCTTCTTCCAGTCTGATGAGCCTTGCGAGGTCAGCTATGCGGACCGCAGCGGCAAATATCAGAAGCAGCAGGGCATCGTACTGCCAAAGCTTTAGAAACATGGGCCCCGCCAGGTGCTGTCTCTTCGGAAGACGATCTTCTTCACGTCAGCACGTTTTTAGCTTTTGACTTGTCGATTCGTTCGAGGCCATGACTGAGACCAAGCAAGACGAGCCTTTCCGTATCGGGCTGATCGCCACCGATCCCTTGCGCGTCGTGGGGTTGCAGACCATCATATCCGAGCAGGGGGGCGCCGAAGTGGTGACCGTAGCCAGTCCCGGCGCACTGGATGCCTCTGGCGTGTCTCTCGTTCTGGTGGATGCTGCCTGCACGGACCACCTTTTTGAGCTGCTTGAGACCTTCCGCCGCTCCCGGCCTCACCTCCGGCTTATCGTCATCGGACTTGAAGAAGACCATGATTATATCCAGAAGGTTATTGGTGCAGGAGCCAAAGGATACCTCTCCCACACCGCACGCGAGAACGAGATTCGCATGGCAATCGAGATTGTGCTGGACGGATCGGTCTGGGCCCCGCGCAAGGTTCTTGCGCGGCTGCTCGAAGCCAGTGCAGGGGAGAGGAGAGGCCCACTTCCGGAACCGAAATTCACCGAACGCGAGACGCAGGTTCTCGAGTTGCTGGTTGCAGGACGGCCGAATCGCGACATTGCGGAGGCGCTTGGAATCGACGCCGCCACGGTAAAGGCCCACGTAGGACGGCTCATGCGGAAGATGGGCGTGGAGAATCGAATCGCTCTCAGCGTACAGGCAGTCAATCGTAACCTCGTCCGTAAGTAAGACCAATGCAATGGGTTACCGGTAACTTGGGAAGCGAAGGTCTACATACCTCCGTACCGTTGTAGATACCGGGCAGCTGAGGCAATCTTTCTACAAGCAACACAGACCTGGGAGAGGGGTTGTAGAGAGCGCGCCTGACGATTCAGGCGACTTCTCTACAACCCCCATTTTTTTGTTTTTGGTGGGAAGGTGTGGAAAAGCAACGCTGTCTGGGTTGGATCCGTCCAATATCCTACTGGAAACAGGCGATTTATTCGTATAGCTCGAAAAAAGAAAGGTTTTTGAATGATGGAACGATGGATGAAGCATTGGTCTGTGGCTGTGTGCGGAGTTGCAATGATGGCCAGTTCGGCAGTCGGATACGCCGCAAGCGACAGGACTAAGCTGACGGAAAGACTCCAGGACGCCCAGGCGGTCATTACCCAGATCATGGCTGCTCCTGACAAGGGTATCCCTGAGGGTATTCTGTCTGGCGCAAACTGCGTGGCGGTGATTCCCAGCTTCAAGAAGGCTGCCTTTGTCGTCGGGGCCCAGTATGGCCAGGGCGTCGCGACATGTCGCACCTCGCGCGGCTGGAGCGCCCCTGTCTTCGTTCAGCTTGCCGGTGGGAGCTTCGGGTTCCAGATCGGCGGCCAGGCGACCGATCTGATCATTGTGGCAATGAATGATCGAGGCATGCAGGACATGCTGAAGAACAAGTTCAAGATCGGGGCCGATGCCGCTGCCTCTGCAGGCCCCGTGGGACGCAATGCGCAGGCCGGAACGGACTGGAAGATGAACGCCGAGTTGCTCACCTACTCACGCAGCAAGGGGCTTTTTGCTGGTATTGATCTGGATGGTACGGTCCTCTCACAGAATGAGGACGACACGCGGGTGATGTACGGCAATGCGATTCCATTCGAGACGATCCTCAAAGGCAACCAGGCTACTCCTGAGGTAGCGCGCCCATTCGTTCGCACCGTAGCGAAGTACTTTGTCGCCTCCCGCTCAGACAAATAGAACGCTCATAGAGCAGAGAGGAGCTCGAACCCCCTCCACGCGTCCGGCTCGAAAATCTTCGTGCGATTTTCGAGCCGGCTCAACGGTTCGATAGACATCCTGTTACTCTGAATCCAGAGTGAGCACTCTCTCCATTGCGACCGCTGCCGAAGTCTTCGATCTTCTTCGCGAAGACCTTGCTGCCATCGAGCAGGAGTTTTCAAAACAATCGGCCTCCAACGTCGCCGTTATTACTGACATTGCGCAATACCTGATCGCCGGCGGAGGCAAACGCATCCGTCCGCTACTGCTGCTGCTTGCTGCGAAATCGCTTGGCTCTACAGGCCACAGCCGTATTCGCCTCGGCGCAGTGGTTGAGATGCTGCACACCGCGACCCTCGTCCACGACGACATCATCGACGAGGCTGATACGCGCCGCGGACGCCCATCGTCGAATACGACCTGGGGAAATTCCAAGTGCGTGCTCGCAGGAGACTGGCTCTATATGCAGGCCTTCTCCTCGGCGCTCGAGGAGCGCAATTTCCACGTTCTGGACCTGCTCATCTCGCTCACCCAGCAGATGGTCGAAGGCGAGCTGTTGCAGATCGAAAAGCTTGGACACCTGATCAACGAAGAAGAGTACTTCGACCTGATCTATCGCAAGACGGCCTGTCTCTTCAAAGTCTCCATGCAGCTTGGCGCGGCCATTACGCCGCACGACTTCGGCGACGCCAATGTGATTGAAGCGCAGCTCGGAGAATACGGTCGCAATCTCGGGCTTGCCTTCCAGATCGTCGACGACGTCCTCGATCTGACTGCCGCCGAGGAGGTCCTGGGCAAGCCTGTCGCCAGCGATCTTCGAGAAGGCAAGGCCACTCTTGCCGTCATTCACGCCCTGGAGCGCGGTACAGGAGCCGACCGCGAAGCTATCCGCACCGTGCTTGCGGACCGCAGCTTCGCCCGCGTCTCGCATAGCCAGATCATAGAGGTCCTCCGTCGTCATGGCTCCATCGAATATGCGATGGACACTGCCTGCGCCTATGCCGAGGCCGCCCGCCAGTCGATCGCCGACCTGCCACCCTCAGATGCCAAGCGGGCCCTGCTGTGGGTTCCTGGCTTCGTCACCAGCCGCGACCGCTAAACAGACAAAACCGCCAGCGGGGGCCAGCGAGCTATTCGTCTTCCGTATCGTCGACGATCTCCTCATCCAGATCGGTCTCAACGGCAAAGTCACGTGGCTGCAGTTTTCCATCCGCCTGACGCATCAGAATCTGAATCCGTCCCTCGGCGGCTTCGAGCTCCTGCCGACAGCTCTCGGAGAGCTTCATACCCTCCTCAAACAGGCGCACCGACTCTTCGAGAGAAAGATCTCCCTGTTCCAGCTTCCCGACCACTGCCTCCAGATCTGTCAGCTTGCGCTCGAAGTCAGCCACGCGGAACCTCCACGCCTTCCGTCAGTCCCAGCACCTGCGCCGCGGCCAGATACTTTCCTTTTCCGAACGGCGCGCTGACCTGAACGCCCTGCACCATCGGCCTTGCTTCGGCCAGCATCTCCTGGGCGATGCGAATTCCTTCAGCGCGCGCGGCTTCAGGCGAACTGGTCCTGGCCATCCTGGCCATGATCTCGTCAGGCATGCTGACGCGCAGATCGTTCTTCATGAACTCGGCGTTCCTGAGACTGGTCAGCGGCCAGATCCCCGCGATGACGGGAATGCGGAATCCTTCGACGCGCCTGAGGAACTCCTCGAGCACACGAAGGTCAAATACCGGCTGGGTAATGGCGAACTCCGCACCGGCCTCGACCTTGTATGCGAAGCGCCTTACCTCCTGGTCGATGTCAGGCACACCGGGATTCGCCGCGACCGCGATGGCAAAACCGGTGGACTCCCCGATGGAGTTCTTCCCGATATCCAATCCGCAGTTGAGATTGCGAACAATGTTGACCAGCCCGATCGCATCGACGTCGAAGACCGCCGTTGCATCCGGATAATTTCCAAGTTTCGGCGGATCGCCGGTCAGGCAGAGAATATTCTTCAGCCCAATGGACGATGCTCCCAGCAGATCGCTCTGGATACTGAGCACGTTACGATCCCTGCAGGTGTAGTGCAGGATCGTCTCAATTCCGACCTTCTGCTGAATCTGAACGCAGAGACTCTGCGCGCTCATGCGTGCGCTGGCGCGTGGCGAGTCAGGCACGTTGATCGCATCGACGCCCAGTTTATGTAGCTGTTCCGCTCCCCTGATCTCGCGTGAGCAATCGATCCCACGCGGCGGAACGATCTCCACCATCGAGATAAACTCGCCTGCGGCGATCATCGCGCCTACCTTTGAGCGCTGCGCCAGGGGAGGAGGCGTCACCTTGGGGGCGGAAGGAGTCTCGGACCGGCTCTCCATCACCTGGGCGCCGGTCTCCATTGCATCCATCGCGCGAAGAGCGCTCCGCATCGCGCGAGTGTAACTAGGCGTCGTACCGCAGCATCCGCCCACCAAAGAGGCTCCCGCCTTCACCAGTTTGCGGGTAAAACTGGCCATGTATTCCGGCGAAGTCATATAGATGGTTCGCCCCTCTACTGCCCGCGGAATTCCGGCGTTCGGCATGGCTACCAGCGGAAGATCGGTCATCGGGCGCATACGCTCGATGACGCTGAGCACGGTTGCCGGGCCGGCACTGCAATTGCAGCCTACTGCCTCTGCCCCAGCTGCAGAGAGGCGTCGTGCTGCCGTCTCGGCGGTAGCTCCGTCAAGGCAATTTCCTTCTTCGTCGACGGTGACCATTACGATGACGGGAATACCCGGAGCGACGGCACGTGCGGCTGCGATCGCCTGCTCGGCCTCGATCAAGGAGGTCATTGTCTCGATGGACAGGAGATCGACGCCGACTCCTGGACCACCCTCGGTGAGGGCGATGATCTGCTCTGCAAAGGCAGCCCGTGCTTCGTCCAGGCCGACTTTGCCAAGCGGCTCCAGCCGGACCCCCAGCGGACCAATGGCGCCGGCCACAAAGGCTTCGACGCCCTGCTTATCGCGAATCTGATTGACGGCCTCGCGTGCGAGTCGCACACCGGAGAGATTGATCTCCCGCACCTTGTCACGAAGTCCAAAGTGCTCCAGCCGGAAGGAATTTGCACCGAAGGTGTTGGTCTCGATCACCTCGGCGCCTGCCTGCAGATACTCCAGATGAATCTCGCGGACCAGTTCGGGCTGCGTAAGGTTCAGCTCATCGTACGACCGGTTGATAAAGACGCCGCGGGCATAAAGCATGGTGCCCATGGCCCCGTCGCAGAGCACAGGAGCTCCCTGGAACAGTCGTTCTACAGCCTTTGAACCGTGGGTCGGGTACAGGATATTTTCACTCATTCGGAATACCGGTCTAATCCATCTATCTTAAGGCACTGCGTCAGGCGACTCCAAATCGTGCGTAGCCAGCCTTCAGTGGCCTTCGCTTTGTTATACTTTGCCGTAGAGTTGTGGCCGCTAACCCCACACTTTTAGCGCAGTTCGGAGCCAGTCACCGTTGAAGAATAGAAGTCCCTTTTCCCCGTCGTTCTGCGCGCAGTTGTTCTGCGGCCTCGTAATCGCCTTTGTCACTCTGGGGCTTACCTCCTGCGGGACGCGGTACTACAAGTTCCGCGACTATACCTTCGCGAACCGTCCCGTTCCGCCAAGCAAGCTGAGCACCCGTGTTCTGGTCAGCATCACGGTCAACGGAGCCCAGGGCGCTCTGCAGATGATTGATGCCGAAAGAGACATTCGCAACAGCATCTTTAATCCGAACTCGACCTTTCCCATCTCCGGGTATGCCTCGGGGTATCCCAACATGATCTTCAACTTCCCGGAACAGGTGCTGGGCTATGTCTACTCCAACTCCGACGGAAGCCTTACGCGGATCGACTATGGCAAAGAGGCGGTTGCCGGTGACGGCGGAAAATTGCCGGCAAAAGCAGATTCGGTGGCGGTTCCCATCAACTTCAAACATGTGTACGCTGCGGTCTCGTCGCTTGGTGTCCTGACCGTCATCGACAACACCAATGGGCAGACGTACTACCTGAATCTGCCGAACGTGTATCGCGTTGCGGTCAACCAGGGCGACTCCGTGGTGCTGGCGATGGTGCGGAACTCGAATACGCTCTACCGGCTGCTGCGTCTGAATCAGAACCAGGCAGCGGTACCCGGAGCGGTCGACTGTCAGCCTTATGCCGTTCCCGTATGGTGTGTAGTGCCAGTGCAAGACAGCGCCAGCAAGCCGAGCCTCGACCGGCCTGTAGGAGCCTACTTCTCACTCGACGGCACAACAGCTTATGTTCTGAACTGCGGACCGGAGTGCGGCGGAAATACCGCCGGCCTCACCACAATCCCGCAGGATGCGCTGCGCGTGGATAACTACCCGACTTCGACGCCCTACAACTCCCCTGTTACAGGAAGTATTGCCGTGCCTGGAGGCGTAACCAGTGTCCTTGCCGATGGCACAACACTCTATATAGCGGGGCAGCAATTGCAGCCGGACGGCTTATTTGCGGGCGTCCTATCAACGTTGGATCTCAACACCAACACCGTCACGGGGCAGTATTCCATCTCCGATGGTTATCACAGCAAGATGCTTCTGGGCGATGACAACACCCTTTGGATCGGGTCGCAGGGCTGCGCTACCGGAGAGCGGGCCAAGCTGAAACAGAACTACAACTGCCTGACGCGATATGATATCGGCGCGAAGTCCGCGAAGGTCGTTCCGGATGTCAATCCGAACGATTCGAATTCGAGTGTGCCGTACCCCAATGCCAACGAAAACAAGTACTACTATGGCGACCTGACCGGCCTGTGCTGGGTGCAGGGTTGGCACAAGATGTACACGGCCTACGGTGGTCAGGTACATGCCTTCAACACTGTTGACGGATCGGAGATCAACAATAAGCAGTTTACGGTCCAGGGAACGGCGCTTGACGTCGCCTTCATGGATGCAGCCACTAATTCTGCGAACTAACCGCTCAGGCCGGGAAGACAAAAGGATGGGAGATCGGCTTCGATCTCCCATCCTTCTTTGAGGACTTTATGATCGACATCCTCGCTATTGCCGCACATCGTGACGACGTGGAGCAGACCTGCGGAGGAACCCTGCTGGCAATGCACGAACGCGGCTGGAAGACGGGCATCCTCGACCTGACGCAGGGTGAAGCCGGAACGCGGGGTACGGCCGAGGAGCGACGTGCGGAGGCGGAAGAGGCGGCCAGGATTCTGCATGTCAGCCACCGCGAGGCGCTGGACCTGCCCGATGGCAACGTGGAGAATACGCTTGCAAACCGCATCAAGATCGCCGCGGTTCTTCGACGGCTTCGACCTCGCGTTGTCATTCTTCCTTACTGGGCGGGGCGGCATCCGGACCACTACACCTCGGCAACCCTGGGCTACGAAGCATGCTTTGTCAGCGGTCTCAGTAAGCTGGAGATTCCGGGAATCGATCTACCGCCGCACCGCCCTTATAAGATCCTCTATGCCTCGCTCTATGCAGACGTGCGCCCATCGTTTGTAGTCGACATCACGCCGCACATCGAACAACGCTTGCAGTCGCTGCTCGCATACCGCTCTCAGTATGCAAATCAGCAGGCTGGAGGTGGGCTCTTCGTTCCTGAGGAAGACATTCGCGAGCGAACATTTGCCACGGCACGCCATTATGGTCTGCTCGCCGGGGTACGTTATGCCGAGCCCTTTGTCCAGAAGGAAGTGGGCCTCGTCCCGGATCTGATGGAACTTCCAGTCCAGTCGATCTGATTCTGCATTTTGGCGCTAGAAACTCTCAGAGGCGCTTCTATTGCCGCCTGGTTCTGACGTGCCGTAGTTGCCCGGCCAATCGGGCGCTGCCACAGCGACCCGGTTCTTGCCTGAGCGCTTGGCCTGATATAACGCCGAGTCACTGTCCTCTACCAGGTTCTGCCAGTTCAGACCGGAGACATCGGAGGAGGCGACCCCGAGGCTGGCCCGCGTCTGGATAATCTCTCCGTGATAGCGGATGACAAGATCGTAGATCTCCTCCCGGAGCCTTTCGGCGACGTGCACGGCATCGTGGATGGAACTGTCCGGCAGCACGACGCAGAACTCGTCGCCTCCAATCCTGGCGACCGAATCACGCGCCCGAACCGCCTCCTGCAGAATTCCGCCGATCGCCTGCAGGACGATATCTCCGCATGTATGCCCCTTGGTGTCATTCACTCCCTTCAGGCCATCAAGGTCCAGCATCACTACTGCCAGACTCGAGTTCATGCGGCGGCAGTGCTGAATTTCTTTGAGGGCAGTCCGTTTGAGGGCCCAGCGGTTCAGGAGACCGGTAAGATCATCGACCTGTGCTCTCCACAGCAGTTCCACGCGCAACTTCGTTGTCGAAAGCGACATAAATCCGAAGGCAGTTGCCGTCGTGGTCATTAAGCAAGCTAATTGCCAGAGTAACGCACTACGGACGGCGTCTGCTATTCCTCCGGTCCAGACGTCAGCCGCATTGGCCAGGCCTCGCAAAAGCAGCAGAATGGCGTAGCCCACGAGCACGAAACCCGTAAACCACCCAAAGGCGCGTCCCTCTTCCTCAGAGGATCGAAATATCAGGAGAGCAATAAAAACCGTCAAAATCGAAAGAGCGATCAGAAGGACGGTTTTCGGCAGGCTTGGCTGAACTGGAAAGATAAGAAAAGAGACCAGGCACACAGTAACACCCACTGCGAGTGCCACCTGAAGACGCGGAAACAGCATCTTGCTTTCCAGAAGAGCGGCGAAGCTTTGATGGAGCATCATAAGTCCCGTCAGGGACAATATTCCGGCGATAACTCCCACTTGAGCTGCCGATGAAGAGTGTAGCCACCCAATGCCGAGCACGAGCATAGCTGTGCCACGGCAGAGGTTCGCTCCGGCGAACCATGCGGCCCCTCGTACCCCTCCCACAGACCTGGCATTCAACAGCATTACGCCTGCGCATAATGCAAACAGTAGTACATTCGCAAGAACCAGCGTCGTCGTGTCCATCGTACCTGCCGTCCGGGCCAATTCACCCGGATCCTGTTCGGTCTTCTCTCAGGTAAAGAAGAATGACTGACCCCATGTTCTCCTCTTTGTTGGCCCCCAATTGAAGCTGGCCCCCAGTGAGGCTCATTAAACTGCCGGACGCCGAGCATATACCCTGTGTTTGAAAATCCAAAGCGTGAATTTAGATGCGTGTCTTCTATTTGTGAAGGGTAGTTCGAACAAACTCCAGCATCGCCTCCGTGACATACACAGGCGGCCGCATCGCAAGTATGGGGATTCCAGCGATGAGCTTCAGAGAAATCCCCTTCCATTCCGGCCTGCCCAGGGCTCCCTCGGCGACCAGCACAGCATCGGCCCGATCCAGGAACAAACGAGCAGAATCCTTAAAGTCCACCACTGCCGGATCAAGGACACTGAGATAAAGGTCAGGATGAATGAACCTGAGGATGCTGTTCGATTCGAGAATCGCATTCTCAGTGTGTTCAAGCTCCCTGCGAATTCGGGGCATGGCTTCGGCAAGATCGCCGGTCCTCGTTCTTACCCACAGGGATCGGATTGCGCCTGCGTTCAGGTAGCGAGAGGAATCTGTACCGCTGGTTCGATCGCGCTCCTCGGTGATTGCAAGGGTATGCTCGGCGGTCACACAATCACAGGGCTCGCCATTGGCGGAACACATTCCGTGGCCAAACTGGGTGATTTTGAAGGCGGTCCACTGCATCTTCGGCAGTCCACGAATAATGCCCTCCACCACGCTGGTCTTGCCGATGTTCCGGGAGTGCCCACCAACCACGACGACCGCCATACGGCACCTTCCTCTACGCGCGTTCTCCAACACGCTTCAGGCGAGCCAGGTCACGGAGATATTCCTTGAGCGGCCGCGCCGGCCTGCCCCAGAAGACTTCACCCTTGCCATGCATCTTCTTGCCGCTCAGAACGCCCGCTCCGCCCCCCAGAATCACGCCCTCACCCACCGTCGCGTGCTCACCGATTCCCACCTGCCCGCCGAGAATTGCGCCGTCCTCCACAACGGAGGAGCCGGAGATTCCTGTTTGCGCGGCGATGACAACATTTCTTCCGATAACGCAGTTATGCCCGATGTGCACAAGATTGTCGATCTTGGTCCCGTGCCCAATCCGTGTCTCGCCCAGGGCTCCCCGGTCGATGGTGGTATTGGCCCCAATCTCGACTCGGTCTTCAATAACAAGACAGCCCTGCTGGGGAAATAAGACGTACTCTCCTGTCTCAGGATTCGGCGCATATCCGAAGCCCGTGGAGCCCAGCACAGATCCGGCCTGTACGACAACCTCATCGCCGACCGTGACACCGGAGTAGATGGTGACCCTGGCATCGATGCGGCAATCCTTCCCGATCGAGATTCCGTCCTCTAGGACGACACCTGGACCGATCCAGGTGCCTGGCCCAATACTGACGTCTCTACCAACGATAGCTGTAGGGTGGACTCCGGGCGCAGATGTCTTCCCGCCGAGTCGCTGCGCGAGTACGGAAAAGGCATACCTGGCATCGCGGACCCACAACAAGCGTGAGTCGTGAGGCTCCGGGACGATCTTCTGCAGCTTGCCGCTGGCCAGGATCAGTCCAGCATGTGAAGAGAGGGCGGACTGTAGGGTCATGGAGTCCGTGGCAAAGACGGCACTCTCTTTTGTCGCGGCGTCGATGCTGGTAACGCGGATGATCTCGGTTGGAATGTCAGGGTTCTGCACGGTTACTTCTATCCACGACGCGATCTCGCTCAGGTTTGCCATCTCAATAGATTCCCTCTTCTCCGGCAGGCCTCGTCTTCCATCGGCGGTGCATCCATAACCACTGTTCAGGATAACGCCGGATATAGCTTTCAATTACCGACGTAAACATAGCCGTGTTGCTTACCGCATCTGCTTCGGCGTCTCCCGTACACTTCACCGGAAGCTCCGGGCCAAAGTGAAGGACATAACGCTGCTCGGACTTCTCCCACAAGAGAAACCCTGGAACCACAGCAGCTCCAGTCCTGGCAGCCACGCGCGCCATCCCGCTGGCCGTGCAGGCCTGGGTTCCAAAGAAGGGGACAAAGACCCCCTGTGGAGGCGTCATGTTCGTATCCATCAAAATACCTACGGTCTCGCCTGCGCGCATTGAAGCGATCAGGCCGCGGGCGAAGTCATCCTTGTGGAGAACCCGATTGCCGTGCAGACAACGGATTCGATTGACGAAGCGATCCACCAGCGGATTATCCAGACGCCGGATGACCATCCCCATGGGGTAACCCATCAACGAATGGTAAAAGCTCGACAGCTCCCAGGCTCCCAGGTGACCTGTCAGGACAAGGACACCTTTGCCGCGGTCGCGTGCCCTCAGATAATTCTCAAGCCCTTCGTAGCGGATAAAGCGGCTGGCCTGTTCCGGCGTGTAATGCTGCATCCGGCAGAACTCGGCCAGAAGGTAACCCAGGTTGCGGTAAAGCTCTTTAAGGAGCTGTTTTCTGCGCTGCCGCTGCACCTCCGGAAAAGCAAGCTGCAGATTCCGCATCCCTACGCTACGGAGCCGACCGAGAGCATAGTAAGCCAGTTCTCCAATAGCGGCTCCGGCAGCGCGTGCCAGGCCACGGGGCAACGCGCCGAGCGTCCTGACCATGGCCCACACGGCTGCAAACTCCGCTTTTTCGCGCAACGTCGCCGTGATCGCCGGTGGCTCCTTTTCTCTCAAATCGTTCAAGCCATCAGTCTAAACGCAGCATTCCGGATTTTTACAAAGACGCCACAATGCTAGACGACACCTGTCGAGAGGCTGGTGCAGACGACAGTATCAGTTCGTGCGATAGTTGCTGAACTGCAGCTCTACCCCGTAGTCTCCGGCGCGGAGCTTGGAGATGATCTGCTGGAGCACGTCGCGGTCCTTGGAAACAACACGGACGGTGTCGCCCTGGATGCTGGCCTGAGCCTTCAGCTTGGACTCCTTGATGGCGGCAACAATCTTTTTGGCGGCGTCGGAGTTGATGCCCTGCTTCAGCTTGATCTTCTGACGGACCGAGGAGTTGGCGGCGGGTTCGATCTTCTCGTACTCAAGATTCTTGAGCGAAATTCCACGCTTGACGAGCTTCTGGGAGAGGATCTCCTTGACAGCCTCAAGCTTGTACTCGTCCTGCGAGGCGAGTTGGATCGTCTCGGTTCCTTCCAATTCGATCTTCGATTTGGAGTCCTTCAGGTCGAAGCGGGCGCCGACCTCCTTGGAAGCCTGGTCAATTGCGTTCTTGACCTCCTGAAGCTCTACTTTGCTGACTACGTCGAAGCTGTTATCAGATGCCATGTGCTTTTCCTTCTCTGATCTAAATCGGTTCTATTATGTCAGGACTGCGAGGAACGTGTGGAGGGGAACAGTTGGTGGAAGTTTTCCGTCGTAAGCTCAGCCAGCTCCTCTGGTGAGATGCCCCGCAACTCAGCGAGGGCTGCCGCCGTGTGAGCGACGAAGGCTGGTTCGTTTCGCTGGCCGCGCAGGGGGATGGGAGCGAGGAAGGGAGCATCGGTTTCGACCAGGATGCGGTCGGCGGGCGCAAAGGCGGCGGCATCGCGGATTCCCTGCGCTTTGGGGTAAGTCAGATTTCCGGCAAAGGAGAGATAGAAGCCGAGGTCGAGTGCGCGGCGGGCATCATCGACCGAGCCGGAGAAGCAATGCATGATTCCGGACAGCCCGCTGGACTGGAAGTGCTCGGCGATGAGGTCGCAGGTGTCGGCTGCCGCGTCAGCAGGGCCGTACTTTTCCTTTGCTTTAGGAGTAGCGAGTTCGGAGGTGCGGCAGTGGATGATGATGGGCTTGCTCAGGCCGGCAGCGATCTTCATCTGCTGGATGAACGCCTGCTGCTGTGTGGTGATGTCGGGGTTCTCGATGTGGTAGTAATCGAGACCGATCTCACCGACCGCGATGCAGCGAGGGTGAGCGGCGAGACGGGCGAGTTCGGCCAGGGCTTCGGGGGTGGCGTTGTGGGCCTGCTCGGGGTGGATTCCGGCGCTGGCGAAGATGCTCGGTTGGTGGCTGCTGGTGACGCTGTTGGCGAGATCGAGCGCGACGTGCATCTGGGAGGGATTCTCGCCGATGCCAATGGCGAGGATGGTCTTAACTCCAGCGTCCCAGGCTCGGCTGAGGACCTCGTCGCGGTCGGTCGGAGAAGTCGTATAGAAGTCGAGATGCGCGTGCGAGTCAATGAGCATAGTCGCTTCGATCTGCCCCCTTCCCATATTTCTTGAAGTTTTGCTGCAATGCCTTAGAAACAAATAAGTTATAGAGTTTAGTGCTGAGTCTGGTTTTTTCGGTGATTTCTCTACTTCAAGTTTACCGAAGGAGATGGAATTGGTCGGCAGTAGAGATGTTATTGAAGGGATTATGGTTAGTGGATAAGCGGGCTTGACGAGGATTTATCGCGGGGCGCGGCAATGAGGACCTAAAGGTCCCCATTCGACAACTCTTTGCTTTCGACAATGCCTTCGGGAGATGGCGTTTGTTAAAGTTGTGGTTGAACTATTTGGATTAATCAATTGTGAATGATGTACTTTCAGTTGCTTGGTGAATCTTCACGCGTGCGATCAAGACTGCGTTTAGAAGCGTCAGGCCCGCCAGAAGGTACAGGCCTGCATGCGGTGAGGCGAGGTATTCATCGGCCCAGACCTTTAGATTAGGTGCTAGGAATCCTCCCAGATTGCCCATTCCTATGATGGCGATACCGCCAGCGGCTGCACGGTCGGCCAGGTATTTGGTTGGAAACATCCAAAAGAGCGGTTGCACGCCGATGAAACCAGATACAGCGATTGAAAGCGCGAGCAGTCCCATGAGTGGTCCGGCTGAGGGGAAGACGAAGCTTGCACAGGCCGACGCCAGCATGGTCAGCGATGCCAACTGACGATGCCGGTGGAACTTATCGGCAACGCGAGGAAGGAAGTAGACCGCGGCGAGCGTGCAGATCCAGGGAATCGAGGAGACCAGGCCCACTTCGAGGCCAACAGGCTTATGCAGGAGAGCCGATATCTCGACCGGGAGGTAGAAGACCGCTCCATAAGTACTGATCTGAATAAGTGCGTAGATGAGCAGGAAGTGCATGACCTGAACATCGCGAAGCATTGGAAGAATCTTCGCTGGGCCAGCGGAACGTCGACTCTCCTCCTCGATTGCCAATGCATGGATCAGCGCCTGTTTTTCATCAGCCGGAAGCCAGGAGGCGTTGGATGGCCTGTTGTCCAGATACCAGAACGCGAACAGGCCGAGAACAACAGCAATGAAACCTTCTACAAGAAACATCCATTGCCAGCTTTGCAGACCCAACAACGGACGTATCTCAAGCAGCAGGCCCGAGAGAGGGCCCCCGAGAATGAGTGCAAGCGGCACCCCCAGGTAGAACATCCCGAGAACCCGGCCGCGAACGTTGTCGGGAAACCAGTAAGTCAGGTAGAGAATCGCGCCAGGGAAAAAGCCTGCTTCCAGCACGCCGAGCAGAAGTCGAAGCAGGTAAAACGAGGTGGCGCCGCTTATGAGGATGTTGGCCATCGAGATGATTCCCCAACCCACCATGAGGAAGGCAAGCCACTTCTTTGCCCCGACTTTATGGAGGATGAGGTTGCTGGGAAATCCGCAGAGCGAATAGCTGATGAAAAACAGGCCCGCTCCTAAGGCGTAGATACTTTCGGAGATACCCTCGGATGCCTCCAGAGCCTGTTTGGCAAAGCCGATGTTCGAGCGGTCGAGAAAGGACACGATGTACATGAGCATCAGGAAGGGCGTGAGCCGCCGAACCGTGCGTGAGACCGCTCGCTTCAAGGCCGGATCGGATGTGTTAAGGATTGCGGGCGCAAGATTCAAAGCCGGCCTTATCCCTTCCTTACGGCAGATTGCAGAGATTTGCGGTTTTTACCGTTCATCAGCTTTTACATGGGCTTGAAATGCTGAGTCAATTGCCGGCTTTGCGCCTTGAGGCGCTATACGCGTGGTGACCTGTACGCGGAAGCGGCGTTTTCGGTTAGGATGGCGGGCATGAATACTCTCAATCGTCGTGAACTCTGTATCGCTCTTTCGGCTCTGGCAGCGGTGGGTAGTTTTTCGCAGGAGGGGGAAGCGCAAGCGAGGTCGAACGAAGTCCTGTCGCAGTCGCACTCGTGGACCTTCGATGCGTTGCCGGTGAAGCACAACTCAAATGGCGGGGCGAGCCGAGCCGTGGTGCAGGGCGTGCTGGCGACCGGGGAAGCGGTGGAGGTGCATGAGACGACGCTGCCTGCGGGGCAGATGCCGCATCCTCCGCATAAGCATCGGCACTCGGAGTTCATGTTTATCCGCGAGGGCGATCTGGAGTTTCAGAACGACGGCAAGCCGGAACGGGTTGGACCGGGCGGTGTGATCTTTGCGGCTTCGAACGTGATGCACGGGCTGAAGAATGTAGGGACGACTCCGGCGAATTATTTTGTGATTGCGATCGGGAGGGAATCGATGGCGATGACCCCGGTGGGTGGGGCGAAGTAGTCAGGTATCTGTGTGTGATCTCGCGGGGATACGGCAAGGCTGAAGCCGTGCCCCTAAGCGAGACGGTTCGGGTTTTTGTGCGAATGCTCCACCTTAGCGACAAGGGCGGCGAGGCCAAAGAGGAATCGACGCATGAGGGATTCTCCTGTTGAGTACGCTCAAAAAACGTAGAGATTTGCAGGAGTGGCGTCAATTCCACGGCGCAAGGAGAGAGGATTCGCGCTTCCACGCGAATGGCCCACCTTAGCGACGATGAAGCTGTCGCGAAGATGGGGCACCCGTTTTGTAGCGCATAGATTAGTCGCGTTGTAGCGCATAGATTAGTCGCGGACGCGGATGACGATTTTGCCGAAGGCTCCTTCCTCAAGCCGGTCGAAGGCCTTGCGGGCGTCGTGGAAGGAGTAGACGGAGTCGATGACGGGGCGGAGCTTGAGTTCGTCGAACTTGCGCAGCATGTCTTCGAGCGCGCGGCGAGGGCCTACGGTAATGCCGCGCAGGACTCCGAGCTTCTGAATCATGCCGAAGAGCGGGATGGTAGCGTCGAAGCCATCGATGATTCCGATGATGGAGATCTGGCCTTCGGGCCGGATGGCCTTGATGGAATGGGCGAGGTTGGGACCTCCGACAACCTCGAGGATCTGGTCGACGCCCTCCTTGTTGGTGATAGCGAGGGCTTCTTTTTCCCAGTCGGGGTGAGTTTTGTAGTTGATGGTGTGAGTAGCTCCGAGAGCCCTGGCGCGCTGGAGCTTTTCGTCGCTGGATGAGGTGACGATGGTGGTGGCTCCAAAGGCGTGGGCGATCTGGAGACCGAAGAGGGAGACTCCGCCAGTGCCTTGAAGCAGTACGATCTGCTTGGCGTTGAGGCCGCCTTTTTCGACAAGGGAGTACCAGGCGGTGAGCCCGGCGCAAGGAAGCGCGGCGGCCTCGTCGTTGGTAAGGTAGGACGGTGCGAGGGCGAGGGCCTGCTCAGTGAGGACGAGGTACTCGGCGAGGGCGCCGGGAATGACATTGCCCAGCGTGTAAAGAGATTCCTTAGAGGTGGGAGGTCCGTCGATCCAGCGAGTGCAGTAGTTGGTGACGACGCGGTCGCCGGTCTTGAAGCGCGATGTTTCGGGACCAAGAGCGACAATCTCGCCGACTGCATCGGCGACCTGGGTCATGGGGAATTCAAGGTGCGGGTTGTAGTTGCCGTCGTAGAGGAGCTTATCGCGATAGTTGAGTGCGACGGAGGAGATGCGAATGAGAGCTTCGCCGGGGCCCGGTGTTGGCTGAGGGATGTCATTGAGGACGAGGTTTTCTCGTCCGAAGGCCTGAAGCTGCCATGCTTTCATGTCTGGTTCCTCTAAGTTCGATATTCAGTTCGAATAAATTCGAACTATCGTACAATCGAACTATGAATGAGGTTGCGATGCCTTGTCAAGAGATGCTTGCCCAGAGTGGTACGGAGAGTAAGATGCCGGTCTTTTTGCCGAAGGAGCCTGAGAGAAACGATCTGAAGCTGACGGCAGTGTTGTATGCGCTAAGCGATGAGGTGCGGCTGGGAATTGTGCGTCAACTGGCTGAGCGGGGAGAGCAGGCGTGCGGTGTGTTCGAGATCGATCGACCGAAATCGTCGCTGTCGCATCACTTCAGGGTGCTGCGGGAGTCTGGGGTGGTGACGACGCGGAAGGATGGGAAGCAGTTGATGAACACGCTGCGCAGGGATGATCTGAATGCGCGGTTTCCGGAGCTGTTGAAGGCTGTGCTGAGGGAGATATCTGATGGACAGGGAAGGGAGTGAGGAATGAGCCTGTCTTACAAAGAGATTGATTCGCCGGTAGGAAAGCTGAAGCTGGTGGCGAGCGCGAAGGGCCTGGTGGCGATTTTGTGGCACAACGACAGGCCGAAACGGGTTCCTTTAGGTGAGATGGTGGAGGAGCCGGGACAGAAAGTGCTTGTCGAGACAGAGAAGCAGCTCACGGAGTACTTCGCTGGCGAGCGAAGAGAGTTTGAGTTGCCGTTGGATATGCGTGGGACGCAGTTTCAAAAAGATGTGTGGGACGCACTGGTTGGAATACCGTTTGGCGAGACGAGGAGTTACGGGGATCTCGCGAGACAGTTGGGGAATCCGGCGGCGAGCCGTGCTGTGGGAGCGGCGAATGGAAAGAATCCGATCTCGATTGTGGTGCCCTGTCATCGCGTGATCGGGAGTTCGGGAAAGCTGACGGGATTTGCTGGCGGGATGGACATAAAAGCCCACTTGCTGGCGATGGAGCGAGGGGAGAAGGCGCTGTTTTAGAGATGATACGTGTGTGCGAGTGTCTGAAATCGCAGATCCCTTCGACTCCGCTCGGGGCAGATCCCTTCGACTTCGGCTGCGCTCAGGATGACATTCTGGTAGCGGGGGGAATGGTAAGAAAATGGCGCACGCAATGGTGCGCCATTTTTGCGTTTCGGGCTACTTTCGCTAGCTGAGCCTGGAGCCTAATTCGATCTCGTCGGTTTCAGCGAAGGTGGCGAGGATCGGCTTGCCGTCTTTGCCGTGGGAGGCAGCGAGGAGCATGCCGTGGGACTCGAGGCCGCGCATCTTGCGGGGTGCGAGGTTGGCGACGATGATGATGCGGCGTCCGATGAGGTCTTCGGGGGTATACCACTGGGCGATGCCGGAGAGGATCTGTCGCTTTTCGTAACCCAGGTCGACTTCGAGGCGGAGGAGCTTATCGGCCTTGGGGATGCGCTCGGCGACGAGCACCTTGGCGACGCGCAGGTCGATTTTGACGAAGTCGTCGATGGTGATCGAGGCGTTCTCCTGCGAGGGATCAGTAGCGGCTGCCGCAGTGGCGAAGATGCCGGAGGCAGGAGCCTCCTGATGCGGCGCGGGGGGCTTGGCGAGCTCAGGCACGGGAGCGGAGGAGGCTCCTACCTGGGTGCCGGGGTTATCGTGTGGGAGGCTGCTGGTGCGCGGAGCTGCTCCGGGATGCGTGGACTCGGAGGGCGGAGGAGCCGTGTGAGTGGTCTTCTCATCAACGAGTTTGGAAGGAGCGGGCGCTATCGGGTTCTGTTCGGCATTGGTCATGATCTGGATAAGTCCTTTGTCGGCGCGGGGGAAGATGGGGCCGAGCGGGCCGAGCTTTGTGCCAGGTTTGAGACCGCCCCAGGTCAGATGATTCAGCCCGCCGTTCTTTGCGGCGGCTTCGATGTCGCCGAGACCGAGTTGCGCCCATACCTTCGCGGTGGAGTACGGGAGGATGGGGTAGAGAAGCGCGGTGATGATGCGGATGGACTCAGCGGTAACAGCGAGAACAGCGCGAAGGTCTTCGCGGGCCTGTGGGGCATCGGACTTGGCAAGCTTCCAGGGAGTGCTGAGTGAAAAGAAGCCGTCAACCTCAGTTATGAATGCAGAGATGCTGGTGAGGACGCGTGTAAGGCGGATTCCGGTGAAGTCATCGGCAATGGATGAGATCAGTGTGGAAGCAGAATTCCATAGCTTCTGCGCAGCCTCCGCAAGAGTCGGCGTTGCGGGCAGATGAAGCTCGGGATGCGTGCCTTCGAGGTTTTTTTCGATCATCGACAGCGCACGGCTGACGAGATTGCCGTAGCCGTTGGCGAGGTCGGAGTTGTAGCGCTGCACGAGAGCGTCGAAGGAGAAGGAGCCGTCCTGTCCGAAAGAAATCTCGCGCAGGAGGAAGTAGCGGAGGACGTCGGAGGCGAAGAGGTCCTGCTCGTGTTTCCAATACTCGTCGGAGAGCGGCGCGCCCGGCCAGTCGACAGGTTTGGGCTTGAGTGAACCGAAGGCGTCAAGGATGGTCTCGGTGCGGACGATATTGCCGCGCGATTTCGACATCTTCGACTCTTCAAAGAGCAACCAGCCGTGGGCCTGGACCTTCTTCGGGAGCGGAAGGCCAGCCGCAAGTAAAAACGCGGGCCAGTAGACGCAGTGGAAGCGGATGATCTCTTTGCCGACGAGGTGGAGGTCGGCGGGCCAGAACTTCTGGAGTCTGGCGATGTCGTCGGGATTTTCGCTGCCGTAGCCGAGGGCGGTCATGTAGTTGGCCAGGGCGTCGAGCCAGACATAGATGACGTGCTTCTTTTGCGAGGTTGAGGCTGCGGGCTCGGGGACGGGAATACCCCAGTCGAAGGAACTGCGGGAGATGGAGAGGTCTTTGAGGGCTCCAGGGAGGTAGGAGGTGCCTTTGGCGGAGTAGGCGATCGTGTTCTCCGCGGATTTTTGTGATGCTCCAACCCAGGTCTGAGGATCCGGACCTGGGGCATCCGAATCGGTGGCTTGATTGACGTTGCCGCGGAGGAAGCTGAGAACCTCGTTGCGGCGGGCTTCGGGCTCGACGCAGAACTCGCCGGATTCGATGAGGTTAATGAGTTGACCCTGGAAGGCAGAAAGACGGAAGTAGAAGTTCTCTTCGGTGACGGTCTCGGTAGGTTTGCCGTCGGGGCCTATGGTTCCGGGGGGGCCGTCGACGAACATCTCTTCTCCAACCGAGTACTGGCCGGTGTAGGTGTCGAGATAGATGTGGCCACGGGAGTAGAGCTCGGAGAAGAGCTTTTGAACGCCGCGGACATGACGCGGTTCGGTGGTGCGGATGTAGTCATCGTAGGTGATACCCATGCGCTGCCAGAGGGCGCGGAACTGGGCGGAGACTTCATCTGTGAACTGCTGCGGCGTTATTCCGGCGGCGTGGGCGGAGCGCTGTACCTTCTGTCCGTGCTCGTCGGTTCCAGTGAGGAACCAGACGTTCGACTCGCCGAGCAGGGTGCGCTGGCGACGGGCGATCACGTCAGCCGCAATGGTGGTATAGGCGTGGCCGATGTGGGGGCGCGCGTTGACGTAGTAAATCGGCGTTGTCAGGTAGAACTTTTTCTGTGCGTCGGACATGAGAGAAGTAAAGCCCAGTTTATCAGGGAGGATTGGCTGGGGTGCAGGCGCTGTTTTTGGGGGAGCGTTGGATGGAGGCCTTTTTGCTGTTGAGTAATCTGCGCGGAGAGCCAGGAGGAGGTGGAGTACCTGTTGGCGAGCGTGAGATTGCTGCCGCACAGGATTCAGCTAGGAAAGAGCAGCCCGTAGAGGGGGCGCTAGAAGTTGCATTGCGCGGGTAGCGGTTGGAGCAGATGGCGGGAGAGTTGGGGTTGGGGTGAGATGGTTCTGGGTCGGGGCATAGATTCTTCGACCTCGCCTCTCGCGACGAGGCCGCGAGAGGGATCGCTCAGCATGACACGTTGTGGGGTGAATCATCTTGCGAAATGCTGGCTATTTGCAAAAGCTCAATGCCCAGCATCCTCGGGGAAGAGGCGGATGTCTTCTACGCCCCGATAGTGTTCAGCGTAGTCCATGCCGTAGCCGATGATGAACTGGTTGGGAATCTTGAAGGCGACATAGTCGGCCTCGATGGGGACGAGCCGGCGGTCGGGCTTATCGAGGCAGGTGGCGATCTTGAGGGATGCGGGCTTGTGCTGCAGCATCATCTGGCGCAGGAAGCTGAGGGTGAGTCCGGTGTCGAGGATGTCTTCGACGATGATGACGTGCCTGCCTTCGATGGGATTATCGATGTCCTTGATGAGCTTGACGGCGCCGGAGGAGACACGGGCGCGTCCGTAGCTGGAGACGGCGACGAAGTCGAAGGTATTGTCGACCTGAATGGCGCGGGCGAGGTCGGCGAGGAAGATGGCTGCACCTTTGAGGACTCCGATGAGAACGATGGACTGTCCTTCGTATTCGGCAGAGATCTGAGCCCCGATCTCCCGGACCCGTTTCTGAATCTGATCTTGGGTGATGAGGACTTCCATGGTTTCGGGGGCCGGAAAAAACGCGGTGGGTGCAGGCGTGGTACTGATGGGCATAAGAAAAAGGTACGCGAAGCGATGCCGGGAGTCCAAGTTTTAACCGGGGTTTCGCGGCACTTTTAGAGGCGCTTCGGACGGTACACTGGATGAGAAGCGAGGATTATGTATCCGTATATCGATATTGGCCCGGTGCACCTGGGTACGTTCGGGTTGTTGCTGTGGCTGGCCGCCGTTGTCGCTACGATTGTGCTGCATAAGAATTTTGTCCGAAACGGCATTGATGCCGACGCTCTGAATGTTGTTGCCGTTGTGGTGATCACCGGAGTGGCCGGGGCGAAGCTGTGGCATGAGCTGCAGGACCCAGTGGCGTTGCGAACGGCGATGGCCCGCATTGCTGCTCCGGGGTGGTCACATCCGCTTGATATTGTCGTGGGATTCCTGCACTGGTTCCAGGCAGGATTTGCGTGGTTCGGCGGCATGGTTGCGGGAATCCTGATGCTGATGTGGATGGGGCGCTCTGCGCGATTTCGCTCGCTGGAAGGAGCACCCGGCAAGCCTATTGGAGCGTTGCGAATGTTGGACCTGGCGGCTCCGGCGGCAGCGGTTGGGTATGGAGTGGGACGGATCGGCTGCCTGCTCTCCGGCGACGGAGATTATGGAATCAAGACGACGCTGCCATGGGGAGTGCACATGCGGCCGGACGCGCTGGTTCCGACCCCGGACCTCGTGCAGCCAACGCCGGTGTATGAACTGATGTACTCGCTGGCGCTGGCGTGGTGGCTATGGCGCAGGGTAAAGAACCGGCCTCCGGTGAGCGTGATTACAGGCGAGTACCTGGTGCTGAGTGGGATTGGGAGATTCCTGGTGGAGTTTGTCCGGATCAACCCGAAGTTGTACTGGGGCATGAGCAATGCGCAGGTGGCGGCATTGGGATCGATTTTGGCCGGTATTGCCCTGGTAGCGGTGGCACGGGCGAAGAATGTGCAGTGGGATCCCGAGATTGTCGAAAAGGCGCGAAGTTAGCTTCGATGTCCAGGCTCAGCATGAGATCGCGGCTGTGCGGAGATAAATACAGAGATTCTTCGCTGTGCTCAGAATGAAGAGACCAAAGGCCCGGATGCGCTTTGAAAGCTGCTTCCGGGCCATTCGCTTTTTAACGGGAGAGTTCTTCGCGTACGGGTGGTTGTGGAGCAGCGAAGAAGAAGTTAGAGATGAGGCCGCCGATGATTGCTCCCAGGATGGGGGCCACCCAGAAGAGCCAGAGCTGGGAGATGGCCCAGCCTCCAACAAACAGGGCCGGTCCTGTGGATCGGGCCGGATTGACGGAGGTGTTGGTGACCGGGATGCCAACGAGGTGAATGAGAGTGAGGCAGAGCCCAATGGCGATGGGGGCGAGGCCTTTCGGAGCGCGCTCATCGGTGGAGCCGAGGATGACGAGGAGAAAGAAGGCGGTCAGGACGGTTTCGGCGACGAAGCAGGCCAGGAGCGAATAACCCCCGGGGGAGTGAGCGCCGTAGCCGTTGGAGGCAAAGCCTCCTGCGAGCGAGAAGCCGGGTTTGCCGCTCGCGATCAGGTAGAGCACGCTGGATGCGGCGACTGCGCCAACGAGCTGCGCAATGATATAAGCGGGAAGTTCCCTGGCTGGAAACCGTTTGCCGGCGACGAGGCCGATCGAGACGGCAGGGTTGAGATGGCAGCCTGAGATGTGTCCGATGGCGAATGCCATGGTAAGTACGGTAAGCCCGAAGGCGAGAGCGACACCGGCAAAGCCGATGCCAAGCTGTGGAAATGCGGCTGCGAGAACTGCGCTGCCGCAGCCTCCGAAGACGAGCCAGAAGGTACCGAAGAACTCTGCGGCTGCACGTTTGTACATCGGCATCGTGAAATACCCCTTGGATTGAAGTTTTGTGACCTGAACCTTGCTGCCGGGCCTGCATCAGGCACACGGAGGGTTATCCGGCATTGCCTGAAAAGAGAGAAGTTATGGACGGGAGGATGCTACCACGACTCGATGTAGATAGAGGCGTAAATTCATTGAGCGACGGGCTTTACAGGCGACGCAGGTAGGCTTTGGCTTCTTCAAGCTCAGGAAAAAGGCGCTCTTCGGTCTGGAACTCGCGGGAGTGCACGCATCGTCGGCCTCCCTTTACGCGGACGGGATGCTTGAGGTGGAGCATCTCGTGATAGAGGAGATATTCGATGGCACAACGCGGGGTATCGGGGCGATCGAAGACGCGGCTGACCATGATGGTGTTGTGGGCGGCGTCGTAATGGCCGAGCATGCGTCGGGCGTGGTGCGCGCTCCAGGTCAGGATCGGACGGCCGAGCAGGCCGTGGAAGAAGCGGAGGTTGAGAGAATCGAAGACTTCATTGAGATCGAAGTGGTGACCGACGTGGGTGAGGATTCGTTTGCGTCCGCGGGTCTGGCGGATGTGCTCGGCCTGGCGTGAGACGGCTTCGGACGAGACGTGGCGGCGATAGCGGTCTGCGTGGGCTGGGGTGATGGGCTTGCGGTACAGCTTAGCCAGCAGGATGTGGGCGATGGCGTGATGCACGGCCTGGGGAGCGTGCTCGAGCAAGTCGGAGAGACGGACGTGGAGACGTCCCTCGCGCAAACGAATGGTTGTATTCAGCGAAGTAAAACGGCGGAAGCGGATTTCGAATGGGGGAATGGGGGCACGTGGCCGGAGAGCGCGGTACTGCTCCTCAAAGATGGTCACAAGCTGGGACGACACGGTAGTTTCAGGTTAACACCGAGGGCATGATGGTTGGAAGGTCAGGTTGATGACGCTCCTCAAAGTTAGTGAGCTTCATGCGGGGTACGCGGGGTGGATTGTGGTGCCCTTCGATAGAGAGGTACTTCCTAATGGATAAGGATTGTGGACATAGATCGCGATGCGGGGAAGGTGCAGACGCTACAATCGGTTCCACACACGGGAGGACGATGGACGTGCATTGCGGAACCCGGTTCTGGAGGCGCGGAGGGATGGGGGCAGCGCTTGCTCTCGGTCTGTTTGCCTGTGCTGGCACAGTCTTTGGCCAGCCTGAACAACAGTGCTCGAAGCTGACATCGCTGCACCTGAAGGATACGACGATTGAGGCGGCAGAGGTGATTGAGCTGGGTACCTTCAATCCTCCAGGAGCCTCCTTTCCTATTCGCAGGCTGCCCGCATTTTGCCGGGCAATTGGAGTGACGCTGCCGTCGAACCACTTCGAGGTATGGATGCCGCTGGAGAGATGGACGGGGCGGTTTGAGGTGGTCGGAAACGGTGGGATGGCCGGTGTGATCAGCTACAGTGCGATGGCGAACGCGCTGCGACGCGGCAATGCGACGGCGAGCACCAACACCGGTCACATAACTCGGCCTGGAGACGGTTTCGATGCGAGCTGGGCGCTGAACCGCCCTGATCTGGTGGAGGACTTCGGGCATCGCGCGCTGCACGAGACGACGGTGAACGGAAAGCAGGTGGTGCGCCAGTTCTATGGGAGGACGGCGGACCATGCTTATTACGTCGGCTGCTCAAAGGGCGGCGGACAAGGCCTGATGGAGGTGCAACGGTATCCGGCGGACTTTGATGGCGTGGTTGCGGGCGACCCGGCGTACAACTGGACGCACCTGTACGCAGGGGCGCATCTGCACTACGCGCAGAGCACGCTGAAAGATCCGGAGAGCTACATTCAGCCGGCGAAGGTAAAGCTGCTGGCGGATGCGGTGAATCGAGCGTGCGACGCGAAGGACGGGATCACGGACGGCGTTCTGGACGATCCCTTCAGCTGCCGCTTCGATCCGGAGGTGCTCGCTTGCAAGGAAGGCGAGAACCCGGGAACCTGCTTTACTCCCAAACAGGTCAAGGCAGTGAAGGACATCTGGGCGGGCGCGCGGGACGATGAGGGACGACAGATCTTTCCGGGGTTGTTGCCGGGAGGAGAGTCTGGATCGGGAGGATGGCAAAGCTGGGTGACAGGCTCAGCTCCCTTTCATGCTACGCACTGGAGGGCGGCGGATGGCTTCTTTCGTTTTGTGGTGATGGGAGATCCGAACTACGACACGATGACGTTCGACTACGACCGCGACAAGGCGGCGTTGGAGCGTGTGGCACCGGCGATGGATGCGATTGAGGCGAACCTGCGTCCGTTTGAGCGGCGCGGCGCAAAGCTGATTCTGTATCACGGCCTGAGCGATCCGGACATCTCACCCCTGAACACGATCAACTACTACAAGGCCGTGGAAGAGGCAATCGGCCCGAATACGCGGTCGTTTGCGCGATTGTTTCTGGCTCCGGGGATGCAGCACTGCGGCGGCGGTCCAGGGCCGAATACCTTTGACGCGGTGACGGCGATTGAGCGCTGGGTGGAGGAAGGCATAGCGCCGGCGCAGATTGTAGCGTCGCACAGCACTAACGGCATGGTCGATCGCACGCGGCCGCTGTGCCCCTATCCGCAGCGGGCGGTGTATACGGGCAAGGGCGCGATTACGGACGCGGGCAGCTTTGTGTGCCGGGATCCGCAGGAGCAGTCGGTGAACCAGGAGAAGTCGATGAGCTCGCTCCGGCAGAACTCTTCTGGTACCCGTCTCGCGCAATAGGTCGGAGCTGAAGCCCGTTTCGTTGGTCTCTTTCACAGGCCTGAAGGTCCGTGCTCCCTCCAGCGATGCCCCTGGGGCCCTCTGGCTGGTCTGTTAGGAAGACTCGCGTGCGCGGCAGACCGGTTAAGCGTGGGGTTATTGTCGCAGCTCCACCTCGGTCGCGCCCTGGCCGCCGAGGTGCGGCGGGGGTTCGGTGATGCCGGCTACGTGGGGATGATTGCGCAGGTAGTCGCGTAGGGTGCGCCTTAGGATTCCCATGCCGGTGCCGTGCACGATGCGGATGCGCGGAAGTCCGGCGAGGAAGGCGCGATCGACAAAGCGGGCGACCTCGTCCTGGGCCTCGTCGGCGGTGCGTCCGATGACGTTGATCTCGGAGCTGATGGTGTCGGGGTCGTCCGCCGTGGAGACAGTGATGCCGCCGCGGCGCCGTGCGGCTTCGAGCGGGGTAATGGGTCTTGCCTTCTCCACCTGCGTGATGTCGTCGAGCGAGACGCGCATCTTCATCGGTCCGACGGAGACCTCGAAGGTCTTCTCGTCGATGACGCGCTCGATGCGGCCCTCGCGTCCGAGGGATTTCAGAGTAACGAGGTCGCCTGCCTCGGGAGCTTTGGGGGCTATGGGTGCCGCAGGCTTTGCTGTGCCTGAGGTGCCGTTGGCGGCAGCGTGGCTGGCGATGGTGGACTGGAACTCGGAGGAGAACTCGCGGCGTGCGCGGGCGAGTGCGAGCGCGGAGTCGCGCTGGATGCGTTTGGCGGCGGCCTTGTCGCCGATGTTTTTGACGGATTCGCGAAGCTGCACGGAGAAGTTTTCGAGCAGAGCGTTCAGCTTGGCCTCAAGCTCGCGGGTGCGGGCGCGCTGCTCGGCGCGGCCTTCGAGATCGAGCTGCATGCGGGCGCGGGCAAGCTCCTGTTCGCGCAGGCGAAGGGTGTCTCTCTCCTGCGCGGCTGCTGCGAGCTGATCGTGAAGCTGGTCGAGGAAGGCGGCGATGTCTGCGGTCTGGTTGGTGAGCTGCGATCGCGCAGAGGCGACGATCGCGGGATCGAGCCCGAGGCGCGCGGCGATGTTGAGGCCGGCAGATGCTCCGGGAACGCCGAGGCGAAGCTGGTAGGTGGGGGTGAGGGTCTCCTGGTCGAAGCCTACCGCGGCGTTGAGAACACCTGCGTTGTTGGCCGCGTAGACCTTGAGCGAGGTGAGGTGCGTGGTGATGCAGCACCACGTGCGGGCGCGGAGAAAGTTCTGGGCCACGGCGACGGCGAGCGCGGCTCCCTCTTCTGGATCAGTGGCGGAGCCGAGTTCGTCCAGCAGCACGAGCGAGGTGGAGTCTGCATCGCGGGAGATGCGGTCGAGGTTGACGACGTGGGCGGAGAAGCTCGAGAGGTTGCGCTCGATGGACTGCGCGTCGCCGATGTCGGCATAGACGCCGGTGAAGAGCGGAAGCTGCGCCTCGACCGCAGGGACGGGGATGCCGGCCTGGGCCATAAGCGAGAGCAGGCCGACGGTCTTGAGCGAGACGGTCTTCCCGCCGGTGTTAGGACCGCTGATGATGAGCTGGCGCGCGTCGTCGCTGAGTGCGACGGTGAGCGGGACGGGGTGTGCAGGTTCGGTGCCTGCGGTGCGGGCCTCGGCGATCATGCGGAGTTCGAGCAGAGGGTGGCGGGCGGCGGTCAGCGAGAGGGATGGTCCTGCGGTGGCCGCAGTGGTTCGCGAGGCGCCCTGCAAGCCCACCTTAGCTTCGCGAAGGTGGGGCACCCAGCTTTGTGGCGTCGGAGCTTCTGTGGTCGGGGTTTCTTGCCGCTGTGCGCCAAGCACGAGGCTTTTATCTGCCGGGGTGAAGACCGGGCGGACGCAGTTCAGGTCGGCGGCGAAGCGGGCGCGGGCGGCGTGGGATTCCACCTCGGCCAGGATGAGGGCGCCGGATTCGATGGCGGGGGCATCGGCAGCGATGGCGCGGGTCATGGCGACGAGGATGCGGTGAATCTCGGACTGCTCTTCTTCGAGCAGGCGCACGAGCTCGTTGTTCTGCTCGATGGTTTCGAGCGGCTCGACGAAGACGGTCTGGCCCGAGGAGGAGGAGCCGTGCACGACGCCGGGAACGCGCCGCTTGAACTCGGCGCGGACGGGGATGACGAAGCGGTCGCCGCGGATGGTGATCAGCTCGTCGCGGGTGCTGCCGTCTTCGCTGAGACGGCGCAGCGAGCGGCGCAGGCTCTCCTCAATCGCGCGGTGCTGGCGATCGATGGCGCGGCGGATGCGGTGCAGCTCGGGGGAGGCGTCGTCGGAGAGCGAGCCGTCGGGCTCGATTTTGCCCACAAGCTGCTTCAGGAGAGGAGTGAGGTTGCGTTCGCGCAGAGGGGCGGAGAGAAGTTCTAAAGCAGGGCTGGTGGAGCGGTTCTGTGCAGATATCTCCGGGCCGGGCAGAATGAGGCTGGCCCACTGGACGATGCGGTCGATGACGGTGACGAGCGAGAGGATCTCGAGGGATTCGAGCGCGGCTCCCTGGATGCGGGACTTGTCGAGCAGGTCGGCGGGCGCGAACAGGCCGTGGAAGTCGAAGGTGACCCCGGAGGAGAGCAGGCTGCGCATCTCTGCGGTGCGCTGCTGCTGGGTCTCGATCCAGGTGAGATCGGATGAGGGCTCAAGGGCGAGGATCCAGCCGCGGCCCAGAGGGGAAAAGGTTCGCGAGGCGAGGTAATCCCGCAGGCGGGGCCACTCGAGCGAGGCGGCGCTCGATTCGCGCAGAGGGAGCGGAATCTCGGGGATAAAGGCTCGGGACGGCACATCTCTATCGTAATTCCGCACGGAACCGGCTGCCCGGCGGCTGCGTAGCATTGAGCAGCCCAGAGTGAGGCAGGCCTGAGGAGGTGCAGCGATGTTATGCCAGGCATGTGGAAAAGATATGGAAGCCGGGGCCCGGTTCTGCCCGCACTGCGGCGCGCAGATGACGGCACCAGCGACGCCGCCTCCGACGTATTCGAACTATGGCGCGCCGAATAGATATGGCATGATGGCGACCGGCCCTCGTGTGCAGAGACATCTGCAGACGCTGGGAACGCTATGGTGCGTGTATGGAGCGTACCGCGTCATCACCGGGCTGATCGGCTTCTTCTTTGTGCGCGCATTTACATGGCACAGGTTCGGGTACGACTGGCCATTCGGGGCCTGGGGGATTCACCATGGTCCGCCGTGGCCGTGGATGGCGTTTGTCCCCGGCATCATTGCGATTGCGGTGGTGATGGCAGCACTGGCGCTGTTTGCGGGTCTGAGCCTGCTGAACCGCAAGCCCTACGGCAGGGTGCTGGCCATCGTTCTGGCGGTGCTGGCATTGTTCAAGTTTCCTCTGGGAACGGCGTTGGGTATCTATACGTTGTGGGTGTTGGCGCCTGCGTCCTCGGCGATGGAATATGACGCCATGGGGGAGCGGGTTTGAAGGTTTAACCGCAGAAGACATCGCGATTCTGTCGCAGGCCGTCTAAGTGGGGTAGCAGAGTAAGTTGCGGGCCGGATGAGTTCGGCGGACCGGCCCGCTCCCATTTCCCACGTTATAAGGGCTCCCCGATGCCGAGAATCTTTCCCCAACTCATATTTTTGTTTTTTTGCGGCGGGTATGATGGCGCTGCACGCGGACACCTACAACTACTCCATCAGCGCAGGAGCGGCGACCTCGCTTGGGGGTGAGGAGCTTCAGAGTGGTACGGGCGGCTCCGAGTGCAGTGCCGGAGCCGGGCACGGTGGCGCTGTTGCTTACGGGGCTTGGCGCGATGGGTGGGCGCATCGTGCTTGGAAGGAGGCGGCTTAGCAGGGAAGTATGATGATTGCCCGGAGGGCTCAGTGGGAGATCTTTCTGTCCCTTTTCAATGCCTGCGGATCCTTTTGGGGAACCACGCCAGCTTAGCGTGATTCCCCGAAAGCTTCTGAGATAGGGTGCTCGCGGGTTTTATAGGCATTGCGTTCCTCGACTGTGAGGGAGAGGGGCAGGAGGCGGCCTTCTCTGCCGGAGTGGAAGGTGGTTTCGAGTACAGCCATGACGGCGATGGCGGATTCGGGTGAGACGGGCAGAGGGGTGCCGCTGCGGATGGCGTCCCGAATGCCAATGTAGTATCCGATCTGGTCGGCCGGTGGAACAGGAATCTCGGTGCGTTGGCCGTTGGCGCCATCGAAGAGAATACCTGGGTCATGGTCGTCGCCGAAGCCTGGAGTGCCGGGCAGAGTGATGCCTTCGACGAGCTGTCTTTCCTGTTGATCGATCCCGTATTTGGCCCAACTGGCGCGGGTGCCGTGGAGCAGGGTGCGGGGGATACCTCCGGAGGAGAGCAGGGTGGCGTTGAGAATAGCGCGCATGTGCGGATAGATGAGCTGGATGTTTGCCCAGTCGTCGGTCCTTCCACCGGGGCGTAGGGTGGCGAAGCTCGCGAGGACGGCGTCAGGGAGGCCGAAGAGATGCAGGGTCAGGTCGATGAGATGGGGACCCAGATCGAACCACAGGCCCGCGCCGGGGCCGGGGTCTTCGCGCCAGCGCTGACGGACCAGCGGGCGGAAGCGGTCCATGTGAGCCTCGAAGTGCGTGATCTGCCCGAGCGCGCCGGACTGGATGACGGATTTGGCGGCGAGGATGTCGCTGTCCCAGCGACGGTTCTGAAAAACAGAGAGAAGGCGGTTCTGTTGCTGTGCGAGTGAGACCAGATTGCGCGCTTCGGCGAGATCGAGGGTGAAGGGCTTGTCTACGACGACGTGCTTGCCTGCCTTGATAGCTGCTTCGGCCAGAGGAAAGTGACTGTCGTTGGGGCTGGCGATGACGATGAGATCTAGATCGGGATGGACCGCTGTCTCCATGGGAGGGAGGATCTGGACTCCTGGGAGATCAGCGAGGACACGTTCAGGCCGGCTGGAGCCTACGATGGCGAGTTCGAGCCCGGAAGTGGCGCGAAGCAGGGGAGCGTGGAAGGTCTTGCCAGCGTAGCCGTACCCGATGAGGCCGACGCGGATGGGGGCCTGGAGATGGTCTGTCATTTGTTTTAAGGGTAGCAGGCAGCTGGAGGGCGAGTCTTAATCAGCGAAAGAATCAACATGAGGAAACAATCAGCGCGGAGCGGCGTCGTTGTTGTTCTCTCCCTTCTTTGGAGGATGTGCCGCGAACCAGCTCTTTTGCTGCTCGACAAGATCTTTTGCCTGTTGGCGCACGTCGTCGAGAGATTCAAGAGCGATCTTGCGGGAGACGCTATAGGCTTCGTTGTCGGCCGGGGTTCGGATCGCGGTTCCCCAGCGGTCGGTGGCTTCGATCAGCCTGGGGAGGGCCTTACGGATGTCGCGATGGCGTTCGCTGTAGTCGTCGAGGTTATCTTCAAGCTCGTTGGCGAGGGAGGTGAACTGCTCCATCAGGTCGTGAGTATCCTGCTCGCGGCCTGGGCGGCGCGGCTTTGCGTAGAGAGCTTCGAGCGCCTTGATGCGGGTGTCGATGAGTTTGATGAAGACCATCACGCGGTCGTTGGCCACATAGGCGGCATCGCGCAATTGCTCGATCTCGCCTTCGGACAAGGTGGCCTCGCTGTGTTGTGCGGAGGCGATGGGGGCAAGGGGAAGGAGCACGGCGAGAGAGAGCGCAAGGAGTGTGCAAAGGCGTCGCATAGGGGTATTCCGGTTTTTTCAGGTGAATCGTGGTCATAAACGCCTGAATTTCTGTATTCCGTCCCTGGATCGCATTGGAGACTACGGAAAAAATACAGAGATTCTTCGCTGCGCGCAGATGACGACTGCCTGGGATGCCGATTTTTGCGCTCGGGATGACGACTTTTTTTGATGACTAACTTTTCTTAACGACCGCGCTCGTCTTAACGGCTGCGGTCATGTGTGAGTGGATCAGTGACTGAAGACCTGCGTCAAGAGCTCGGTTTGAACCTGATTCAACTGTTTCAGCGTCGCCTGAACGGAAGGCTGGTCTTCGGAGGAAGCGATGTGGAGATATTGATTGAGCTTGAAGGTGGTGTCGTGCATCAGCTTTTCGGCGTTCTTGAGCCGCTTGGCGTCACGGCTGATGCTGGAGCGTATGAGTTGAGCGTATTTTGTAACCTTCTGCAGGGTTGCTAGAGCGCTGTCGGGGTCGCCGCTGCGCATCTGGCGTCCGGCGAGGTCCGTCATGGCCGAGACGAGCTCGGTGTACATAAAACACTGGTCGCGAGGATTGGCCTGTTCTGCCCTTTGTTCAAGCTGCAGAAGCTGCTGCTCGTCAATGGTCGCAACTTTATCGGCTGCCCGGGACGGGAGACTGGTAGATAGGAGAAAGAGAAGCAAAAACAGAGACCGTAGGATAACCCGCATAACCCACCTCTTTCGAGAGGCGTCTGGCTTCAATATTCCATGGAGTCGACGTCAGTTCCTTGTCGTAACCATTTTCTATCTCATGTGCTCCAGAGCGGCCAGCCGGTGTTTTGCCTCCCATTCTTCGTCTGGAAACTGGCCCTTTGCCGCCGCGAGGAACTGTTTGTACAGATCAGATGCTTCTTTGACCTGGTGAAGTTTGTCGTGCGCCGTCGCCGCCAAAAAAAGAGTGGACGTCGAAGGTGGCAGAACTTTAGCACGAAGCTCGAGCGCCTGCAACACGGTGGCCGGATCGTTGTTATTGGCGGCGGCGAAGGCGAGGTGGCTGGCGGCTACGCCGTATGTCTCAGGAGTGGGAAATGCTTTGGGATCGGCGATGGCGCGCTTGAGGAGGGGTTCGGCATCGGCGGCGCGGTGCATGCGGATGAGGGTGTCGGCCTGGTCATCAAGCAGGGTGGGGTCATTGGGCGAGGCTGCCGAAAGTGCAACGTAGAGAGGAAGGGCCTTTTCGTACTGGCTATTGCGAACGTAGAGCCGGGCAAGCAGCCGGGAGATGGCGGGATCCTGCGGGTGGGCGGCGTGAAGCGTCTCGACGAGTGGAACCGCTTTATCTGGCTTATTTTCCATCTCGTAGAGGCTGGCGAGCTGGGCGGTGAGCGTGGGATCGTCGGGATTTTTCGCAAGAGCGGAGATCAGAAGGGGTTCGGCTTGGTCCGGTTTCTTCTGTGCGATCAAAAGGTGGACAAGGGCTGCGGTCGCGTCAGGGTCATTGGGATTGGAGGCCAGAAGACGGCGAAAGGCGGTCTCGGCACCGACGGGGTCGCCATTGGCTTCGGCCAGCTCGCCGGCCAGGAGGGTATCTTCGGGGGTCTCCGGGGTGAGCTTGAGGGCTGCGAGAAGTTCTTCGCTGGCGCCGGAGGGGTTGGAAGCCTGGTCGAGCCGGGCCATTGCGCGGTAGGCGCGTCCACGGAGGGCTGCGTCGCCGTTGGGAATGGCAGCAGCGGCGGCCAGCTCGGCGTGTGCCTGCTGGGCCTTGCCGGAGCGGGCGAGCAGAAGGCCGAGAGCGAGGTGTGGTTCAAGGAGATTTGGTCCAGCGTCGATAGCTTTGCGGTAGCTGGCCTCAGCCTCGGTGGGCTGGTTGAGAGCATCCTGGGCAGAGCCGAGGTTGTAGAGGACCTGGGCGTCTTTGGGATTTTTCTCTGCCAGGGTGGAGAGGAGCTTTGCGGCTGTGGCGTAGTCCTGCCGGCTGAGGGCGTCGGCGGCTTGCGCGCGAAGAGGGTCCTGCTGCGGGGCCTCGGTGACGTCGCGGGTTCCGGCGGGGAGCTGGGCATGGGCAAGGATAGGGCAGAGGCCGGCGGCAAGGGCCATCAGCGGGAGAAACCTCTGCCAGCGATGAGCACGATAATGAGGAATGATGGATTGCATGTATGGCCCTTCCTGCCCGCCCGTACGCAGAATGATTGGAAACAGGGCGTTTGGTTTCGGACGGTTTGATCCGGTCTCCTATTTCCCAGTTTAAATGGAAGAGGCTCGGATTCGGGGAGAACGGGCGGATTCGCCTTCAGGTTTGTTTAAGTAGAAGCTGGAAAGATGGCAGGGAGGACGTGTCGTGCGGCTACTACTGATTGAAGACGAGCAGCGTCTTGCGGACAACATTGCAGCCGCTCTGCGTGAGTCCGGCTTTGCCGTGGATCATGCGGCAGATGGCGAGGCGGGGTCGCATCTGGCCGAGCAGGATATCTACGATGTAGTCATTCTGGATCTGATGCTACCTGTGAAGAGTGGGCAGGCTGTTCTGCGGGATCTGCGGCTGAGAAAGCTGCGTACGCCGGTACTGATCTTGACTGCGCAGGAGGGGAAGGAATCTGTCGTGGAGCTGCTGAATAACGGAGCCGACGATTACCTGGCAAAGCCGTTTGACCTGGGGGAGTTGATTGCGCGGGTGAAGGCGCTGATCCGGCGGTCGAAGGGGGTAGCGTCGTCGGTGCTGCGGGTTGGAGGTGTCGAGGTGGATACGGTACGGCAGGTGGTAACGCGGCACGGCACGGAGATCGATCTGTCGCCGACGGAGTTTCGGATCCTGGAATACCTGGCGCATAAGCCGAAGGCGATTGTGTCGAAGCAGGAGCTGCTGGAACATCTGTACGACTATGATTGGGAGCACCACTCGAACGTGATCGAAGCGCATGTTTCTAATCTGCGCAGGAAGCTGAGTCTGGCAGACACGGAATCGTTGATCGAGACGCTTCGGCATCGTGGATACAGGCTGAGGGAGAGTACGTTCTGATGCCGGGAAGAGCTTCCATCACCAGACGCCTGATAACGGCAGTGCTGCTGCTGGAGGTGCTGGCTGCGATTGCACTGATTGGAGCGGCGACAGTCCACGAGCGGAAGGTGCAGTACGAGGCGTTCGACGCAAATCTGCGAAGCCATGCGAGCGCCATCTTTGGGGCGGTGCAGGATGCGGACGACGTTGGCGACAATGTGCAGCTGGAGCTGCGCGGTCTGAAGATTCCCAAACGAGCGATCTACCGGGTCACGGACCAGCGAGAAACCGTGCTAGGGGCGACAGGAACTGTGCCTTTTTTGCATCCGAAGCCGGACGGCTTTGAGAACGCAGATGTCGATGGTCGATCGTACCGATTCTTTGTCCTGAATGCAGACCGGATCATCGATCCGGGCGTGAACGGCGGCATCGAACGCCCGGTGAGAGTTGTCTTCGGGCTTCCTGATGGACATGTGTGGCATGAGGTGCTGGGGGCGGTCCGCTTCTTCGTGATTGCGACGCTACTGCTTCTGAGCCTTACGACGGTGCTGATGATATGGCTGATCAGGAGGCTGCTGATGCCAATTCATGAGCTGGCGAGCAGAGCGGAGGCGCTGAGCGCATTGCACTGGCAGTTTGAGGCCCCTATAAGCGCGAAACAATATACAGAGCTGCGCCCGCTTGCGACAGCAATTGAGAGGACCATTGCCCGGCTGCAGCATGCCTTTGAGCAGCAGAAGCGGTTTACGAGTGATGCTGCACATGAGCTGAAGACGGATTTGGCAATTGTGAAATCTTCGCTGCAACTGCTGTCGATGAAGAGGCGCACGACAGAGGATTATGAGCGCGGAGTGGCGCTGGCGCTGGATGACTTTACACGCCTGGAGCAGACAGTGCAGAAGATGCTGACCCTGAGCAGGCTGGAGCAGCCCCAGGAAGCCAGAGGACAGACGTGCAGGATGGATGCTGTCATGCTGGAGGCAGTCCGGCAGAGCAGCCCCTTCGCGGAGCTGAACAACGTCCACGTGATTTCCGAACTCGCTGCAGCTACCGTGCCCCTGGATAGCAGGGATGCGATGTTGCTGTGCTCGAACGTGCTGCTGAATGCACTGCAACACAGCCGCGAAGGCGGGTGTGTCGAGGTGCGTTCGGCGGTTCTGGACGGAAACGCAATGGTGACGGTACGGGATTATGGAGAGGGGATCCGTGAAGACGAGCGGGAGAGGGTGTTTCTGCCGTTCTACAGAGGCGATCCTTCGCGCGCGCGTAAGAGCGGTGGGACGGGTCTCGGACTCTCGATCTGTAAAGCCATCTGCGACCGCGTCGGCGGAAGGATAGAGATCGCCGACCATGTCGGGGGTGGAGCGCTGGTAAAGATCCTGTTGCCTGCTCTCGGAGCGCAGGGTCAGCCCAATGCTGCGGTCTTGTCATCGTTGCATCTGGGATGAGGGGGATCAGGACTCCGGAAAATTCAGGAGAGCTTAAGGTCGTGCCCCTACGCTGTTGCAATGGCGAACCGATGCTGGGCCATTGTGGTGAAACTTTCTCTGGTGCTGCTTTCGGCCACAACATGCAAAGTAACGGCCTGGGGGCAGCAGCCGGGGACTCCTGAGCATGTCTCGCTGGCGAATGCGATCCAACGTGCGGAGGCGAATGAGCCGGTATTCGCGTCGGCGGTGGCGGCGCAACGTTTTACCAGGATCGACAGCTATCTGGCGAAGGCGGCGCTGCTGCCTTCGGTGACGTACCACAACCAGATGCTGTACACGCAACCGAACGGACAGACGAACCAGGGCGGACAGGTCGGTGTACAGTCTTCGCCGGTCTTTATCGCGAATAACTCGATTCATGAGTACACCAGCCAGGCCTCGGTCGACGAGAGGATCAGCCTGAGCCAGATTGCAGGCGCACAAGTCGCGTCGGCCAATGCCGCAGTCGCTTCGGCGGAGCTGGAGGTGGCTCGGAGAGGGCTTGTTGCGGCAGTGGTGAACCTCTACTACACGGTGTCTGCTGCGGAGAGCAGGCAGAAGCTTCTAGAAGAGGGGCTTGCGGAAGCGCGCAATTTTACAGAGATGACAACAAAGCGCGAGGCGGCGCGCGAGGTGGCTCATGCAGATGTGGTCAAGGCAACGTTGCAGCAACAGCAGCGACAGCGGGACTTGTTGGATGCGACGATAGGCGCCCAGAGGGCGCGGCTGGAGCTGGCGGTGTTGCTGTTTCCGGACCCGCGGATGCACTACGCACCAGATGCGCCGACCGGCCAGCCGGCACTCCCAACGCGCGATGAGGTGAACCGAATGGCATCCGCGAACAATCCTGAGATCCGTAGCGCTCTGGCTACGGTGAATGCAGCGAACGCAGGCGTGAGATCGGCCAAGGCGGCATATCTTCCGGATGTGGCGCTCAATGTCACCTACGGTATCGATGCTCCTCAGTTCGCGAAGCGTGGACCGGACGAGGTGCGGAATCTTGGCTACTCGATCAGTGGAACGGTTGATGTGCCGGTATGGAACTGGTTCTCGACGCAGAAGAGGATTCGGCAGAGTGAGATTCTGCGTGATGCTGCAAAGGTGAATCTGACGGCAGCGCAACGGAGACTGGTTGCCACGCTAGAGGAGAGTTATGCCGAAGCCGCAGCGGCGCGGGACCAGCTGGTGTTGCTGGAGAAGAGCGTGCAGACGGCGGAAGAGAGTATGCGGCTGACGAAGCTGCGTTACACAGCAGGTGAATCGACCGCGCTGGAGGTGGTCGATGCACAGAACTCCCTGCTTACGGCACAGACGTCGCAGGTCGATGGACTGGTTCGCTATGAGACGGCATGGGCTGCACTTCAGCTTCTGACAGGAAACCTTTAAATGAGATCTGCCATGAGGAGAGAGCTAAACGTGGTTAGGCGTGGGTTGATGCTGGGAGCGTTGGCGTGCGTGGTTGTTCTGCAGGCATGTAGAAAGGCATCGGATGATGCGCCGCAGCCACTGGTCAGGGTACAGGCAGAACGCCCGGAGGTGGGTGAGATCTCTGAACATGTTTTGGCTGACGCCACGCTGGCGCCGCTTGCCCAGGCGGCGATTTCTCCGAAGATTACAGCTCCGGTAAAGGCGTTTTATGTGCAACGTGGGTCGAAGGTGAAGGCCGGACAGTTGCTGGCGGTTCTCGAAAATCGTGACCTGGCCGCACAGGCGTTGGATAACAAGGGACAATTTACGGCGGCGGAAGCAAGCTATGCGATGCAGACGCAGGCACAGGTTCCTGAAGATTATGCCAAGGCGGAGCTGGATGTAGCGCAGGCAAAGGCGCAGTTGCACCTGCAGCAGGAGATTGCAGCGTCGCGCAAGAAGTTGTTTGAGCAAGGCGCGATTGCCGGAAGAGACTATGACACTGCCGTTGCAGCGGTCGCGCAGGCCCAGGCGGCCTACGATACAGCGAGCAATCATCTGCTGTCGTTGAAGAAAGTAAGCAGGGAAGCGACATTGCAGCTTGCACAGGGGCAGCTGGCATCGGCCCGAGGAAAGTACGAGGCAGCCGAAGCCCAGGTGGCGTACTCGGAGATTCGCAGTCCTATCGCCGGTGTCGTCACGGACAGGCCACTGTTTCCGGGTGAGACGGTGGCCTCAGGCTCGACGCTGATTACCGTGATGGATACCTCTGCGCTTTTGGCAAAAGTTCACCTGTCGCAGGCTATGGTGCAACGGCTTTCTATGGGAGACGAGGCGAAGGTGCTGGTGCCTGGTGCCGAAGAGCCTGTTGCCGGCAAGGTCGTGCTGATCAGTCCCGCACTGGACCCTGGCAGTACGACGGTCGAGGTCTGGCTGAAGGTGAATAACCGAGATGGAAGCTTGAAGGCGGGAACGCCAGTTCAGATTTCGATTGCGGGAAAAACGATCCCGAAGGCAGTCAAAGTTCCTTCCTCGTCGATCCTTACGGCGGAAGATGGCTCGAAGTCGGTGATGGTGGTGACTTCGGAAGGAATGGCGCACAGAGTCCATGTCGAGACGGGGATCAGCGATGGGGATGAGGTTCAGGTTACGCAGGGCCTGAACGGCAGCGAAGTCGTGATTACCGGCGGAGCATATGGACTGGATGAAGGGACGAAGGTAAAGATAGGCAAGCCAGAGGACGAAGGAGAAGAGAAGTGATGGATCGCTCGCATAGAGAAGAGAGCGAGAAGCCATTCTGGCTGGTGCGCTTCCGGGATCCGATCTTTTTCTTCCTTATTGTTCTTGCGGTGGTGGGGATCTATGCAGCACGGCAGGTTCCGATCTCTGTGTTTCCGGAGACAAACTTTCCGCGTGTCGTGATTGGCATCGATAACGGTGTGATGCCGGTTGAGCAGATGCAGGTCACGATTACCAAGCCCATTGAAGATGCAGTCAATTCGGTTCCAGGGCTGGCGACGGTGCGCTCGACGACAAGCCGCGGTTCGGCGGAGGTAAGTCTCTTCTTCGACTGGAACGCCGATATGTATCGGACGCTCCAATTGGTCGACGCTGCCCTGAGCAAGGTGCGGCAGACGCTGCCTGCGACCGCCGTCATTACGACGAACCGTCTGACCTTTGCGACGTTTCCGATTCTGGGGTACAGCCTGACTTCGGATCGTCTGTCGCAGACACAGCTTTGGGAACTGGCGACCTATCAGTTGAAGCCTCCGATCAATCGGGTGCCGGGGGTGAGTATTGTGACGGTGCAGGGCGGGAAGGTCCCGGAGTTCCACATCGTTCCGAACCTGGCGAAGATGCAGACCGCGGGTATTACCGTGATGGATCTGGTCAACGCGGTTCAGGCATCGAACATCATTGATTCGCCCGGCCTATACGAAGCGAACCATCAGCTGATTCTTGGGCTGGTAGGATCGCAGGCGCATGACGCCGATGAATTGGGGCAGCTTGTTGTCAAAACGACCGCAGGGGGAACGCCAGTCCGCATTGCAGACGTAGCGGCGATCAAGCCGGGGGTGCAGCCGGTCTACACGACCGTAACAGCGGACAAGAAGCTGGCGGTGTTGCTGAACATTGCGCGGCAACCTTCGAGCAATACGGTTGCGGTCGCCGATGCGGTTTCGGCGGAGATGAAGCGGCTGGAAAAGACATTGCCACCAGGGGTGGAGCTTAAGCCGTATTACGATCAGTCGGAGCTTGTTCGCGAGAGCATTCGAAGCGTGCGGGATGCAATTCTGATAGGGCTTTTTCTTGCATGCGTTATCCTGTTTCTCTTTTTGCGAGACTGGACCTCATCCCTCGTTGCCGGCCTTGTCATTCCCATTACGGTTGCGATCACCATCGTTTTCCTCTGGATGATCGGCGAGAGCTTCAACCTGATGACGCTGGGTGGACTGGCGGCGGCGATCGGTCTGGTCATCGACGATGCGATCGTGGTGGTCGAAAATATTGTGCTCCATCGCGATCATGGAGAATCGCGTGCAGAGGCAGCGCGTTTGGCACTAAAGGAGATCCTAGCGCCGCTGGTGGGTTCTACCATTACGCCGGTGGTAGTGTTTCTCCCCCTGATCTCGGTGACGGGAGTGACGGGGAGCTTCTTCCGGGCGCTTGCCGTTACGATGACAGCGGCGTTGCTGACGTCGCTGATGCTTGCGCTGACGTGGACACCTGCGCTGAGCCTTGTGCTGCTTCGTGAAGGGAAAGATGGTCCAGCGGAGCGCGAAGAGCATGGCCGGATGATGACGAAGATATTTTCATGGCATAAGAAGACTCTTTCGTGGGCCCTTGCACATCCGTTGATGCTGTTCGGTCTTTGCGGCGTCCTGGTGGCTGGCACGTATGTTGGGTATCAGTCGCTTGGATCGGACCTGCTGCCGGAGATGGACGAAGGAGGCTTTGTCCTGGACTACATCATGCCGGCGGGTAGCTCACTGACCGAGACAAATCGAGTGCTGGAACATGTGGACAGGATTCTCCATTCGATACCCGAGGTGGAGAGCACGTCACGCCGCACCGGGCTGCAGATGGGATTGGCCGCAGTGACCGAGGCCAATACAGGCGACTTTACGGTTAAGTTGAAGGATAAGAGAGAGCGCGGGATCGACGAGGTGATTGCCGATGTTCGCGCGCAAATCGGAAAGACCGAACCTGAGCTGGATATTGAAATTGTCCAGGTGCTGCAGGACATGATCAACGATCTTTCAAACGCGCCGGAGCCTATCCAAATCAAGCTGTTTGCAAGTGACCCTGCACTGCTTTCCGCGCTTGCACCGCGTGTGGGCGATGCAATCAGCAAGATTCCAGGGGTGGTGAGCGTCGAGAATGGCATTGAAAACACTATCAGCGGGCCAGCGACAAACTTTCAGGTCGATCCAATTGTTGCGGGCCGGATGGGCTTTACCACGCAAGAGGTGGCTGAAGATGCCACTTCCATTCTGGATGGTGTGACCCCGACTGATCCGCTGATTGCGAACGGTCGACCATACACGATTCGCGTGCGGCTGGGAGATGAGACGAGGAGATCGTTGGATACGATTGAAAATACCGTGTTCAACAGTGCGACGGGAAGGCTGGCGACGCTTGGAGCACTTGCCCAGATCACGCATCTACCTCCGCAGAATCAGATCCGCCGTGAAAACCTGCAGCGACTGGTTGTAGTCACAGCGCAGCTACAGGGCTCGGATCTGGGAAGCGCCATTTCCAGAGTGCAGGGCACGGTGAACGCGATGCATCTGCCGCCAAGCATCCGAGTAGAGTATGGCGGGACCTATCAGGAGCAACAGCGATCTTTCCGGCAACTGCTGCAGGTGTTGGTGATCTCCATGGCATTGGTATTTGGGGTACTGCTGGCTGAGTTTCGTAATTTCTCAGCACCTATTGCGATTCTTACGTCGTCGGTGCTCTCGGTGGCAGGTGTAGTATTTGCTCTTCTGGCGACAGGAATATCGTTCAATGTCGCCTCATTTATGGGCCTGATCATGGTGGTCGGGATCGTGGCCAAAAACGGAATTCTGCTGCTGGATGCGGACGAACGATACCGCAAGGAAGGAGTGTCGGCCCGTGAGGCGATGCTTCATGCTGCACAGCGCCGCTTGCGGCCGATTCTGATGACTGCTACAGCGGCAATATGCGGCATGATTCCGCTGGCATTTGCATTGGGAGCAGGATCACAGATGCTGCAGCCTCTGGCGGTGGCAGTGATTGGTGGTCTGGTTGTCTCCATGGTGTTGAGCCTGATTGTTACGCCGGTCGTGTACTACTTATTGACCTCGCGTCAGCACGTTAATGAGTCGGAGGAGTTCTCTACGGTATCTCACAACTGAACGTGCATCGCACACTGGGAGGCGTGCGTGGGTTTCTCATCTTTTGGACTTTGAAAGCTTTCTTCTTACGGGCCTCTGCGTCTGAGCGATGCTCTCGTGCATCAGGGCTTCCTGCTGCCTGGCCTGCTCGCGAATGAGGAGAGCGGTTGCGTCTTTGAGATGATCGGCCATCAACTTTGCGGCCTCTTCACCATCACGTTTTTCGATGGCGCGCATGATGGGCTTGTGGAACGAAAGCGTGTGTTCAAGCTCGACAAGCTGCGAGGTGACAAGGATCATCTTTGCCATCGCCCGGTGAATGGTCTGAAAGAGACTGCTCGCGGTGCGGTTTTTGGAGGCCTGAAAGATTGCACGATGAAAAAGCAGATCGGAGGAGACCAGTTTCAGCTTGTCGTTCGAGCTAGATTCCAGGTCTTTGATGGATTTGCGTAGCAGGGCAATATCGTCGGCGGTGGATCGCTGTGCTGCAAAACGAGCGAGTCCAGGTTCGACCAGCAGCCGCAACTCTGTCAGTTCTTCTACAGAGGTGTCGTCGAGAAGAAACAAAAACTCCATTGGCACAGCGAGCACGGCGGAGGTATCCGTGTTGAGATAGCTTCCATCGCCTACCTTCTGGGTGATGACGCCCATGATCTCGAGAACCTTGAGCGCCTGTCGCAAGGAAGAGCGGGCGACATTGAAGTGGGCCGCAAGCTCGCGTTCGGGTGGAAGCCTGGCGCCTTGGGTGAGGATTCCTTCTCGCAACATCTCCTGGAAACGGAGGATGAGAAGCCGAGTAACGCTGTCCTTGTTGGCCGAATTAAGCGTTTCTGCCAGTTCCAGATCCGAGGGCCTGCCAACGGTACGTCGCATATTCGCAATGTTGCGCGACAACAGAGTGCTCGTCAACTGATGATGCTTCGCCTTTGCTTTTCTGATAGCGGTTTTGAGAGAAGGCGTCTTTAGAGATTTTGCAATTCCGCGAGAAAGATACTTGACAACGATTTTTCAAAGGTAGTACCTTTCGCGGCGATTCAAAAAGACACATAGCGAGGGGGTGAAAATCCCCGGGAGGCCTTTGAGATGGCTTGCGTCATAAATAAGATCCGTTCGCAATTCCTGTGGTTCTGTGTCCTCGTGCTCCTGATCTCAGGGGGAGCGATGGCGCAAGTCGAGCAGGGCCGATTCGTCGGACATATTCAGGATCCAACGGGCGCTGCCGTTGCAGGCGCCGCCGTGGAGGCGACCAATCTGGCCACGAACATCGTTCAGCGTGCACAGAGCAATGGAGGCGGTGATTTTGTGATCACGCCTGTGCTCGCGGGGAACTACGTTCTGACAGTTACCGCAACGGGATTTCAGAAGGCGACTACCAAGACGATTGAAGTACAGGTAGGCCAAATCGTACGACAGGACGTGACACTCCCTATTGGTACTGCCAATACAACGGTAGAAGTGACCTCCTCCGCGCCCTTGCTGGCTACGGATTCGGCGACCTCTGGACAGGTGATCAGCAACAGGCAGCTGACGGAGCTTCCGGTGAACGGGCGCGGGTTCTACAGGCTGGCGCAGCTTACTCCGGGTGCGGCGCTTTTGCCTCCCACGGGAAATTCGCTGGCGATTCGTCCGGAGGTTGTGAATGGCAATGTGATCAGCGGCATACGAGGTTCAGCGACGTCTTTTCTGATGGATGGCGTGGATGTGAGTGAGCAGCACCAGGGCGGAACGTTTATACAGACCTCGATCGACGCTCTCCAGGAGTTTTCTGTGCAACAGAGCCCCTATTCTGCGGAGTACAACCGCGGTGGGGCGTTTTTCAACGCTACAACGAAGTCTGGTACAAACCGCTACCATGGCGTTTTGTTTGAGTTTCTGCGCAATGAGATCTTCGATGCGCGCAACTACTTCGCATTAAAGCGGCAGATATTGAAGAGAAATCAGTTTGGCGGCAACATTGGAGGACCGCTTTCTATCCCGAGGCTCTACGACGGCAAAGACCGCACCTTCTTTTTCTTCAACTTTGAGGCGCAGCGGCTGCGGACCGGACTGGTAAACAACATCATTGTGCCTTCGGCGAAACAGCGTGCCGGTGACTTTTCAGAGTTGTCGCGCACGATCTACGACCGCAGCAATCTTGTGAACGGGGTGCCGCAGCCTTTTCCGGGCAACATCATTCCGGCCAGCCGACTCTCTCCGCAAGCCCTTGCGATTCTGAAATATATTCCGCAGCAGAATACCTCGACAGGAACATTCGCAAGCGCGCCGTCACAGGCGATCGACTGGAACCAGTATGTGGTGCGTCTTGATCATCAGATCACCCCCAAGCACAGGCTGTTTGCGCGCTGGGTTTACGTACAGCAGAAGGAGGTCGATCCAAATGCATCTCCCCTGCTGGGCCAAGCGAATCTCACCTCGTGGGGACAGGATATTGCCGTTGGTGTGATCTCGAACGTAGGCAACACGATGGTCAATGAGGTGCGGGCGCACTTTCTTCCGAGTCACGTGCGGCTGCTGGCATTTCTGCAGGGACCTGATTGGAACAGCCGCTTTGGGGTAGCCGGCTTCAGCGACCTGCTTCGCACGGGAGTTGGCGGGGCGTTTCCGGATTACGCGTGGAGCGGATATACCTCCATTCAGGGTTCGGGTTTCGACCAGCGTCCGAAGTCTCAGGACCGCAAGGCGTTTGAGGGAACGGACAACTTCACCATTCTGAAGGGAAGACAGGCGATCAAGTTCGGCGTGCTGTTTCGCTACTACCAGTGGTTGGGATATGACAGCGGAAACTTTGCAGGCGGCTTCACCTTCAACGGCAATGCCACTGGAAACAACAGTACCAACGGCGACGCCTACGCAGATTTTCTGCTGGGATATCCATCTGCAGTCGCCCGTTCTTATCCGGCCGCTAATTTTGGCGGGGAAGGGCTCTATAAGCAGTTCTTTGTCCAGGACGATTATCGTGTCACCGATCGCCTGACCCTCAACATGGGCCTTCGTTATGAATACTCGCCGTGGTTGGATGGATATAAGGGACAGGTCGGAACGTTCGATCCAACACAGGCGAAGCCGATCATTGTTTCGGGATCGGGGCCTGTTCCGGATCTGACAGCGCAGCCTGCGGCTCCGTCTGCGTATCAGTATTTCGGGAAATACATCCAGACGAGCAGCGAGGCACATCTTCCGCTCAACCTGACTTACCCGGACAAGCTGCAGTTTGCACCCCGCGTGGGACTGTCCTATGCGATGGATTCAAAGACGGTTCTTCGAGCGGGTTTTGGAATGTTTTATGAGCCGGAGGGGACAAGCGGCCGCGTCAATCTGAACATCCTGCCGTATCGATTGGCAGAGACGATCAATCAGACCCAGAATGTCACTCCGACGCGCACACTCGAGAACTACTTTCTTGGGTCGGCGCTGGGATCTGCAACTTCCACGCCGTCTCTCGCGCCGACGCGCGTGCACCTGCGGATGGGGCGGAACCTTCATTACAGCATGAATATTCAGCATCAATTTTCAGAACACGATGTGTTGGAAATCGGCTACGTAGGGAACCGTGGCCTACATTTGAGCAGCTCGAACGATGCGAATGTACCGCTGACACCTGGGCCAGGAGCCATCCAGGCGCGCCGTCCCTATCCGCTATGGAGCGGCATTACTTATCAGACCCAGGATATGTCGAACAAATATCATTCGTTGCAGGCGAAGCTGGAGCACCGTTTCAGCTACGGCTTCAGCGCTTTGGTGGCCTACACGTGGTCCAAGGTGATGCAGTATAACCAGGCGTCTGCACTCGGTGGAAATACAGCATATGAGTATGCGCGCGCTCCGTTTGACGTGCCGCAGAACTTTGCGTTCAGTGGAAGCTATCAGCTTCCAGTCGGTCGAAATCGCAAGTACCTGAACAACACCAATAGCTTCGTCAATGCAGTCATCGGTGGATGGCAGGCACAGACGATTCTGGTGGTGAGGAGCGGAACGCCTTATACGCCGGTAGTTTCCTCTGACCGTGCCAATACGGGCGTTGGTTCGCAGCGTCCCAATATAAACCCGGCAGGCTGCACTGCAGGCTTTGAGCGGACCCTGAAGACCTGGTTTGATAAGAGCTGCTATAAGGTCGCGGATGTCTATACCTACGGACAGGTGAGAGCGAATACTTTACGCGCGGGCACTTATAACCAGTTCGATGGCTCTGTCTTCAAGAACTTTGCCATGCCCCACGAGAGCACGCTTTCCTTCCGTGCCGAGTTCTTTAATTTCCCCAATACAGTTTCCTTCAACGCTCCGAATGCTACGGTGGATGCGAATGCCGGAGGGCAGGTAACCAGCACGTCCAATACGCAGCGTTCGATTCAGTTCGCGGTCAAATATAACTTCTAACGATTCGAGGATAGTTGCTTGCATAAGATGACTACGACCAAGGGATATTTGCTGGGCACGGTGCTGATGGCCGCGGTTCAGGTGGCGCAGGCGCAGGGGGTAATTCCTCCGGCTCCCGCTGCTTCGACGGAGTCGCCAGCGACGATTACGGTCAACTTTTCCGACAAGGTGGGGCCTTATAAACCGATCTATAGCTGGTTTGGCTATGATGAGGCAAACTACACGACGATGCGGAATGGAAAGGCTCTGCTGCGAGAGCTGCATGATCTGAGCCCAGTACCGGTCCACATACGGGCTCATCATCTCCTGACTTCTGGAGATGGGAAGGCGGAGCTCAAGTTCAGCTCGACCAATGTGTATCGCGAGGATGCATCTGGTAAGCCGATCTACGATTTTACGATTCTCGATGGAATCTTTGACGAGTACAAGGCAGCAGGGGTTCGACCGATGGTGGAGTTCGGATTTATGCCAAAAGACCTTGCTGCTGATCTACCAGATCGGAAAGTGCCTTACCAGGTGCATTATCCGAAGAGCACGATCAGCGGGGCGTCGAATAATCCTCCGAAGGACTATAAGAAGTGGGGAGATCTGATTCGCGCCGTCACAGCGCACCTGGTGGAACGTTATGGCCGAGATGTGGTATCGCAGTGGTATTTCGAAGTGTGGAATGAGCCGGATATCAACTACTGGCATTCGACGGCTGAAGACTATTGGAAGCTGTATGACTATGCGGCAGCGAATGTAAAGGCTGCACTGCCGACAGCGCGGGTTGGCGGCCCGGCAACAACGAGTCCTTCCAACCAGAAAGCCTATAACTACCTAAAGGGATTTCTGGATCATGTACAGAGTGGTAAGAGCCTGGCCGATGGCAAGGCAATCCCGCTGGATTTCATCTCGTTTCATGCAAAAGGCAGGCCAACCATTATCGACACACGTGTGACAATGGGCATCAAGCATGAGCTGGACGATGCCGATCGGGGATTCTTCCTCATTTCGCAGTATCCGAAGTATCGCAATCTTCCGATCATCATCAGCGAGGCAGATCCTGAAGGATGCGCAGCCTGTTCATCGCGCGTAAATCCGGCAAACAACTATCGCAATGGAACCTTGTATCCTGCCTACACCGCGACAGCGTTTAAGGCCTTGTTCGACCTGCAGGATCGACACAAGGTCAATCTGATCTCGATGCTCAGCTGGTCCTTTGAGTTTGAAGATAAAGACTATTTCGAGGGGTTTCGGTCGCTTTCAACGAATGGCATCAGTAAGCCCGTCCTGAATCTATTCCGAATGCTGGGATTGATGAGTGGAACCCGTGTGGCCACCCGAAGCGATGAAGGTGTTCCGTTGGATACGCTGTTATCCACTGGCGTTCGAGATAAGGCCGATGTCGATGCCCTGGCCACAGTTGATGTCCACAAGGCTGCGGTTCTTCTGTGGAACTACCACGATGCCGATAAGACAGCCGCGGCCACGCCGACAACGATTGAACTTACGGGGCTGCCTGCCAGCGCAACACGTGTGCTTATCGAACATTTCCGCATCGATGACACGCATAGCAATGCCTACACGGTATGGAAGGCGATGGGTTCGCCGCAGCAGCCGACGACAGAGCAATATGAACAACTGAAGGCACAGGCAGGACTACAGCTGCTGACCTCGCCAGCCTGGATGGACGTTACCGGTGGAAAGTTGACGCTGAAGACGGAACTGCCGCGGCAAGGCATCTCGCTCGTGAAAATTACATGGTGAAGGGAACAGAACGAGCGTGAAGAATCGCAGATGGTATTTCGTGGTGATGGTGGCGGTAGCTATTGCTATCAGCTACTTTGACCGGCAGACGCTTCCGGTGGCGATCGCTGCCATCCAACGAAATATTCCTCTTTCGAATGAGCAATTCTCGTATCTGCAGACGGCATTTCTGCTTGCCTACGCCGCCATGTACGTTCTTGGCGGACGCTTGCTGGATGCACTGGGCACGCGGAAGGGCTTTCTGCTGATTATGTTGTGGTGGTCGCTGGCGTGTGCGATGCATGCTCTCGCGACGGGCTTTATGGTGCTGCTAGTGGGGCGCCTGTTGTTAGGCGGAGGTGAGGGCGGGGCCTTTCCGGCAGCCACGCGTGTGGTTGCGGAATGGATTGAGCCGAACGAACGTTCGACAGCGATGGGCGTGATCAATGCGGGGACAGCCATCGGGTCGGTGCTTGCACCGCCGATCATCGGATTTGTGCTGATTCAAAGTGGGTGGAGGGCAGTCTTCGTGATAGCGGGGACATTTGGCCTCGCCTGGGTTGTGTGGTGGGCGATCAGTTATCGCTCAAATATGATGACGCTGTCATCGAACACGATCGATGCCCGTGCAATTGGGGCCAATATTGGTTGGCGTCATGTCGTTTCCATGCGGCGCGTTCAGGTATTTGTCTTTGCGAAGTTCATGTCCGATGCCGCGTGGTATTTTCTGCTCTTCTGGCTGCCAAAGTATCTGTATGATGTGCGGGGGTTTGATATTAAACAGGTCAGTTATTATGCCTGGATTCCTTATGCTGCCTCTGGAGTCGGCAGCTTTCTGGGCGGCTGGCTGTCGTCGAGACTGATCAGGAAAGGTCGCTCTATCGATTTTTCACGCAAGCTGGTTCTGGGTCTTTGTGCCCTGGGAATGCCGGTCGTCATGCTGGTCTCTGTCACGCCTGTCCAGGTGGCTCTACTGCTGTTCAGCATCGCCTTCTTCTGCCAGCAGGCCTGGTCGGGACTGATTATGACTTTGCCTGCCGACGTGTTTCCACTCACGATTGTAGGAACGGTTGCGGGCATGATCGGCTTCGGTGGGGCGATTGGCGGAGCAATCTTTGGCCTGATCGCCGGATACATGCTGGGTCACGGCTTTACCTATGCGACCCTGTTCTTTTTCGTCGGGATATTCCATCTTATAGGCTTCCTCGCCATTCTTCTGTTTGCTGGCAGGATTCAACCGCTAAGCGCCATTGAACTTCAACGCATAGAGAGCGCCGTATGAAAATCACTGAAGTCCGTACACGCGTCGTCCAGTGGGAGGGCGACACAGTCCCTTTGCCTCCTCACTTTTGCACCAATCCGATGGACCTGGTCGCATTTCGAGAGGCCTCGATGGGGAACTTTGCTTTTCATAACTGGCTGTTGGTAGAGATCTTTACAGATAACGGCCTGATTGGGTTAGGCAATGCTGCACTCTCACCCATGGTGACGAAACAGCTTATCGATATTTACCTCAAGCCACTTCTTGTGGGAGCTGACCCATGGGACGTGGAATATCTATGGCAGCAGATGTATAGGCGAACACTGGCCTTTGGCCGCAAGGGTGTTGCGCTTACTGCTATCTCAGCTGTTGACATTGCGTTATGGGATCTGATGGGCAAAGCCGCGAAGCAGCCTGTGTTTCGATTGCTGGGTGGACGTACGAAAGAGAACATTCCCGTATATGCAAGCAGACTGTATGCGATGCCGATTCCTGAGCTTCGTGCGGAGGCACAGAAGTATAAAAATGAAGGCTACAGGATGATGAAGCTGCGTTTCGGCTGGGGTCCGCTGGATGGAGCGGCCGGTATGCAGAAGAATGTGGAACTGGTGCGCAACGTCCGCGAGGTGATTGGGTATGACATCGACCTGATGACCGACGCATATATGGGATGGACCCTGGATTATGCCAAGCGAATGTTGCCATTGCTGGAGCCGTTCCATCTTCGTTGGCTTGAGGAGCCTGTCATCCCCGATGACACCCGCGGATATAAGGAATTGAAGAGCTATGGTCGAGTTCCGATTGCAGGAGGAGAGCATGAGTTCACCATCTTCGGGTTCCGCGAGCTACTGGAAAACAATGCTCTGGATGTAATCCAGTTCGACACGAACCGTGTGGGCGGAATCAGCCAGGCACGCAAGATTGCAGCGATGGCCGAGGCCTTCCAGATACCGGTGACTCCGCACGCGGGACAAATGCATAACTACCACATTGTGATGGCCAGTCTGAACTCGCCGATTGCGGAGTTCTTCCCGCAGGTCGATGTAGAGGTGGGCAATGAGCTGTTCTGGTATATCTTCGACGGCGAGCCGGTGCCTACGAATGGAGCAATCAACCTTGACGATCATCTCCCCGGTCTGGGACTGACTGTGAACGAGGAATCGCTGAAGCGGTTCCACATCGTGGAATAGGAGCTGGAGTAATGCGACTTGTGCAGCTTGCAAACGGGAATCTCCGCAGTGTTGCCATGGTGGAAGAGCCTCATCTTGTCCTTTTGAACGAAGTCACTTCTATCTATCAGCTCGCCCAGCGTGCTCTTGCACAAAAGATGAATCTGACGAAGCTGGCTCAGTCCCTGGCGACGGGTGACACGATCTCGTATGACGATGTCTATGCGCGGAACTCGCCTATGACCCTGCTTGTGCCGATCGATGTTCCCGGCGCACCGCAGATGACTCTGGTATCGGGAACGGGACTGACGCATCTGGGCAGTGCTCGGGAGCGTCAGGCCATGCATGCCGAAACAATGAAGAAGTCCGACGCAGAGATGACCGATAGTATGCGCATGTTCGAATGGGGTCGGGAGAAGGGAAGGCCCTGTGCAGAAGAGATAGGCATTGCACCGGAGTGGTTCTATAAGGGCGACGGTTCGATTCTTCGCGGTCCTTTTGCGCCTCTGAACGTTCCCGGATATGCGGAAGATGGAGGGGAAGAAGCTGAGATGGCAGCTATCTATGTCGTCGATTCAGCGGGTGAGCCACACAGGATCGGCTTCTGCATTGGGAACGAGTTTTCGGATCATGTCTTTGAGCGAAAGAACTATCTCAATCTCGCGGGTTCAAAACTGCGTGTATGTTCGCTTGGTCCCGAACTCGTGATCGACGAGAAGTTTGACGATGTTCCAGGGCGAGTCCGCATTCTGCGCAAAGATGCGGTTTTATGGGAAAAGAAGATCTGCACTGGCGAAAAAAACATGTGCCATTCTCTGGCGAATCTGGAGCATCACCATTTTAAATTTGAGGGGCATCGGCAGCCGGGAATGGTTCATGTGCACTTCCTGGGAGCCGATGCGCTTTCGTTTGGGGAAGGCATTCGGCTGAGTGAGGGTGACGTGACAGAAGTAAGTTTTGAGAGGTTTGGCAGATCGCTGATTAACAAGATTGTGATAGACAAACCGATAACGTCACCCGTTGGTGTAAAGGCAATGGTGTAGGAGCTTAAAGAATGTCGAAACAACAGAAAGTAGCGCTTCTCGGTACCGGAACAATGGGCATTGGCATGGCGAAGAATCTGCTGAAGGCGGGGTTTGCGCTCACGGTGTACAACCGTACGCGGAGTAGGGCGGAGCCTCTTGCAGCCGAGGGAGCCGTGATTGCCAACACGCCGGCCGAGGCCGCCCGTGCGGCTGATGTTGTTATCTCGATCCTGGCCGATGACTCTGCCTCTCGGGCCGCATGGCTGGGCGACGACGGCGCGTTGGCTGCGATGTCCGCAGGAAGTACTGCCGTCGAGTGCGGTACGGTTTCACCAGAGTGGATTGCTGAACTGGAAAGAGAGACCAAAAGCAAGGGAGTTGCTCTAGTGGAAGCTCCTGTTACGGGGAGCCGTCCGCAGGCGGAAGCCGGCCAGCTTACTTTTCTTTGTGGCGCAGATGGATCCGCCCTGGAAGAAGTTCGCCCGGTGCTGCAGCCTATGAGCAAAGCGATCATTCATTTCGGGCCAGTGGGCAGTGGGGGGCAAGTTAAGCTCATCAATAATTTTTTATGCGGCGTTCAGGCGGCATCGTTCGCCGAGGCGGTTGCCTGGGTAGAGCGAACCGGGTTGAACCGCCAGCAGGCGCTCGATTTTCTGAAGAGTGGTGCGGCAGGCAGCGGAATTCTAACGGCGATGACCGATCGAATGATCGCAAGAACCTATGAAGTCAACTTCCTTCTTCGCTTGCTGAAGAAGGACCTCCGCTATGCACAAGCTGCGGCGGCAGATTACGGAGTTACGCTGACAACCGCGGCAACAACGGAACAGCTATTTGATAAAGCTGAACGCCGGGGGCTAGGTGAAAAAGATATGTCGGCAGTCGTTGAGGTGCTTCGCGAGCCAAAACAATAGATCAGAAGCAGCAAGAGGGGGACGTATGCGATATTGGATGATCGTGGGAGCAGTTGCGTGTGCAATACTCTCGCCTTGGCAATTGTGGGGGCAGTCACCACTGCCGTTTCGTAATACGAGTCTCCCGACGGAAGACCGCATCACGGACTTGATAGGCCGCCTTACGCTGGAGGAAAAGGCGCAGCAGCTCAATCATACAAACAAGGGATTACCGCGTCTTGAGCTTCCGGCGTGGGGAGGATGGAACCAGACCCTGCACGGAGTATGGTCGAAAGAGCCTACCACGCTATTTCCGATACCTACAGCGATGGGCGCCACATGGGATCCTGAACTCATCCATCACGTCGCCGACGCAATGAGCGATGAAGCGCGTGCGCTATACAACGCCAAGGCAGAAGGTCCGCGGACAACCCATGGCCTTGTCTTCCGATCTCCGGTGATCAATATCAGTCGTGACCCGCGATGGGGTCGTATTCAAGAGGTGTTCAGCGAGGACCCCTACCTTACAGGCCGCATGGCAGTGGCCTACGTGCGTGGACTGCAGGGGGATGACATCAACCACCTGAAGGTAGCGGCGACTGTAAAGCACTTTGCGGTAAACAATGTTGAAACAGGACGTCAGCATCTTTCTGCGACGGTGGACGAACGAAATCTATTTGAATACTGGCTGCCACATTGGCGGGACGCCATTATGGAGGGACATGCGCAGTCGGTCATGTCCAGCTATAACGCGATCAATGGCGTTCCGGATGCGGTGAACCACTATCTCCTTACAGATATTCTTCGGGGCAAGTGGCACTTTGACGGTTTCGTTACGGATGATCTGGGTGCAGTGCAGTTATTGACAACGACGCGCCGCACGGAAGTAGGACAGCGTTTCAGTGAAGACCCGGTTTATGCCGCAGCCATGGCGATCAAGGCTGGAAACGATTCCGACGATCCTGAGTTCGAGCAGAATCTTCCACTCGCGGTAAAACGAGGATTCCTTACGGAGAAGGAAGTAGACCGGTCTCTACGGAATGTTCTTCGTGTGGGCTTTCGGCTAGGAGCATTCGATCCTCCAGGGAACAGTCCCTACTCCAAAATTGGCATGGACGTTGTGCGCTCTCCGCAGCATCTGAAACTGTCAGAGACGTTAGCGGCCGAGTCGATGACATTGTTGTCGAACCGCCAGAACTTTTTGCCTCTCGACGGCGCCAAGCTGAAGTCTGTAGCGGTGATCGGTCCCGCAGGCGGGGATGATTATGAGACAGGAAACTACTACGGAAAACCCTTCCGCAAGGTGAGTGTGACCCAGGGTTTGAAATCTCTATTGGGAGAGAAGGTGGCCGTCTCGTATGAGAAGGGAACCGGCTATATTGAACCTTCTGACCCAAAGGCCATCGACCGTGCAGTAGAGCTGGCGCGCAAAAGCGATGTTGTCGTCCTCTGTCTGGGGACAAACTTACGCGTGGAGGCCGAGGGGCGTGACCGGAGGAACCTCGATCTTCCGGGAGCGCAGGAACAACTGCTTGAAGCAGTGTATGCGGCGAACCCAAAGACGGTGCTTGTGCTGGAGAACGCGGGACCGCTGGCTGTGACCTGGGCGCAGGACCATGTCCCCGCAATCCTGGAAGCCTGGTATCCGGGCGAGGATGCAGGAGATACGATAGCGCAGACGTTATTTGGATTGAATAACCCGAGTGGTCATCTGCCCTACACGGTCTATCAGAGTCTTGATGGCGTGCCACCGCAAAACGAGTATGACGTTAACAAGGGGTTCACCTATATGTACTTCAAAGGAATCCCGCTATATGCCTTTGGACATGGTCTTAGCTACACGAGGTTCGAATACAGCCATTTGAACATCTCGCGGTCCGGGACAGGTTCGCAGGCAAAGTTTACAGTCTCTTTCGACTTGAAGAACATCGGTGAGCGCGAAGGAGCAGAGGTTGTACAGCTCTATACGCATCAGCGCACCAGTGCCGTCTATCAGCCCATCATGAGTCTTCGTTCTTTTGAGCGCGTGAATCTGAAGTCGGGGGAGACAAAGCCCATAACGATTGAGGTCCCTCTCAGCCATCTGGCTTTCTACGACGTCAAGGTGCATGATTTCAGGGTTGAACCCGGAGTGTTCGATGTCTTAGTTGGCTCAGCTTCTGACGATATTCGTCTGCGCGGGATGTTGGAGGTCGGGCCGTCATCTATGACGGCAGTTCAGCGGAAGCCAGCTCAGAATGTAAGAGGGAAGTAGCCCGGAGGTACTCTTTATAGACTCCACTGCGTCAATGGGACTGGCTAAGACGGCGGTAATAATCTGCAACTGCATCCTTATATCCAGTAGGAATGATGGTGGATCGTCCAGAGCGTGCCTCCGGCGAAGGACCTTGAGTGAGGAGTTGGAGTTCCATGCGATCGATCGAGCTGAGCATTTCGCGTTTCATCTGATCGACCAGCGCCGGATTGCCGGGGAAACGTTTGGGGTCGAGGCTTAGCATCCGTTCAGTAAGGTCTCGAATCTCTTTGGAGATGCCTGGGTCCTCTTTGAAGGCGCGTCTTAACTGATCGAATTCATGCAGCTGCTGTTGGATGAAGCGTTCTGTATCCTGGGGATTTCCAGAGGCATCCGTAGGCGCAGGGAAGAGAGCGCCGGAGGCATAAGTGTTATTGCCGGTATTTGTGTTGTTCCACGCAGTGCCGTTCGTGGTATCTCCTCCACCCTTAGGGATCTCGCCATTGTTGCCTGCCTGTTGTGCTTGATTTCCCTGTCCAGAGCGGTTGGATAGTGGATTGGGATGGGGTATTTGTGCCTGAGATCGGGAAAGGGTTTCGTTGTGGTGGTCAGGGGATCTCTGTGAGTGGACTAGAGAATCGTTGCTGCCGTTGAGCCTGTCGAGTTGCCGACGAAGGCGCTGCAACTGTTCGAGTGCCGCTGTCTGATTGTTTGTGCGTGAGACAGATTGCCCCTCGGAAGGATTTCTGGCATCAGTAGTGCTTTCTGCCTGGTGGATCTGCTGGCCGAGTCGCTCCAACGACTTTGTAATCTCGGATTCTGTTCCATTTGAGTTCGGATTGATTCCCCGACGGAGCCAGTCGGCGGTGCGTTGAAGACGATTATCGACGTCCGCATCGTCCATCTCTGTCAATGCCTGGCGGAGCTTCTGCGCGGCCTTGGGCTGATTGGGCATCATGGTGCGGGCAGTATCTCGCAGATTCTTTTGCAGCTGAGAAAGATCATTGGAGAGTTGCTGTCGCTCGGCGGCGAGCTGATTCCGCTGTTGCAGACGTGCCCGCATGCTGTCACGACTGGTTAAATCGGCCTGTCCCTGTGCGGCAAATCGATTGATGCGTTCGGTTTGAGCACGCTGTTCCTGCGAGATACGATCCGCCTCCTGCGACAGACTGCCGAGTCTTGTTGAATCCATCTGTTGTTGTGCCGTGCGCAGAGTATCTTTTGCTGATTCGAGGGCGCGGCGTGCGGAGTCCGGGCCGTTCTGCCGTTCAGCACTCTGCCTCATCGCCTCATTTGCCTGGCGAAGTTGACGGAGGGCTTGCTGAATGCGCTGATCCTGTTGCGATCCGCTGTTCTGCGTGGAACCAGAAGATCTGGCTGAAAAAGAACCCGTCTGATCGCGGGATGCAGACTGAGATGTGGAAGAAGCGCTTCCCTGTGCGCTCTGTTGTGGTGAGGATTGCTGTCTGTTCCGGGCAAGTTGTTCCAGTTGTCGCTGTAACTCTTCGGCCTCCCGCCGAAGCATCTCCTGCTGCCATCGTTGCTGGAAGCTCTGCTGTGAATCCTTTTGTTGTTGGGACAGGTCTTCCTGCCGTCTCGCGAGCGCATCGAGCTTTGCCAGGATGTCGTCAATATCCTTCTGTTCTTTCTGTGCAGGAGAGGTGTTTTGCGCAGTCTCATACTGATTCTTTTCGGTGTCCATCTCCAGATCGAACAGACTCGCAAGATCGCGTCCCGCAGAGTTTGCGCCCCCGCCACCACTGCCTCCTTGCTGACCGAAGGCTACCTGGATCTGCCGGAAGGTGGCTTCTGCACGAAGAAGGGCCTGAAGGGCCTTCTGTTCAAGAGGCAGCGCATTCTTCCATTGCATCGCCTTGAGCTTGTCTGCGGCCGGACTCATGGCATCGGCTGCCTGCTGCATATCCTTTTCAAAGCTAGAGAATTCATCATTCGTCTCGCTAAGATCGCGACTTTGCATGCGGGCGGAGAGAGCCAGAACCTGGTCGCGCAGCTTGCTTTGCGCGTCAGCCAGGAAATGTCCATCGCTTGCCGCAGCACTCTTGCTGTTCTGCTGATTCCATGTCGCCCCGATAAGCTCCTTTTCCCGCCTGGAGATGTCCATCTGGTTGTTCTGACCGCCGCCTCCGCCACCTCCTCCACCACTCTGCTGCGATTGTGAGAACTCCCGCTCGAAGGGATCCACCTGGACGAAGCTGATGTTTGTGCGGGCCTCTGCATGTCCGTCCCGGGCAGTGGCATAGACGCTTACCAGGTCGCCAGGAACAAGTTTGTACTGCTCAAGCGCAAGAGTGTGCGATTTCTCAGCATTTTTTGCACCTGTCGCAGTCAGCAGATTGACCTGCTGTTCGGGCCCGCCGTTCACTGAGTAGTGCAGGCGCAGATCCCGCAATCCAAACTGGTCGGCACTTTGAACGCCGATGCTGACCTCTTCGATGGGGGAAGCACGGTAATCTCCTCCGGGATGCGTAATGCTTACCTGCGGCGGCTCCGCTTTATCGGTTGCAATGAAATAGTCTTCAGAGAGTCGAACGGTCTGGCCTTGATCCAGCGCAGCGATATGATAGGCTCCGTCTCGATCCATTGTGATGGTTGCGGCATAGACATTTCCATTTTCCGGTGAGAGCGCGAGCTCCTTTCCGTCGTCGAGCGCTAATCTCCCGTTGGCGAGTGGTTTATTCGTTTCGATCTCAATTTGGGCTTTTGTGCCTTCGATAGCTCGAATATCGCCTGATTGCTCTTGCGATGCGGTTTTGATGCCGGTCCAGGCAGGATAGTGATACGTGACCGTAATCCTCTTTACGGAAGGAAGCTCAACGACTCGTACGGTGTAATGCGGTGACGTCAAAGGGCCGGCTTTGACGTAGTACTCCACATTTTCTGGTAGCGCCGAGAGCACGAGGTGATAGTTGCCTTTCCCTCCGGTTCCCTCCTCTGGCTGCATCGTGACCTGCTCCCAGTCTTTGGCGCTCCGATAATGCGCGAAGAGTTGAACCTTATCTGGGTGAAGTCCCAGAATATGTGCTGTAACCGTTTGATCGCTGTTGCGTCTGACGGCCACATTGCCCGGACTGACGCTGATGCTGTACAGCGGTTGAGAGTGTCTGTCTCCGCCAGTCCACAACGCAGCCGCACCGTATCCTAGAAAGCCGGGCCTTGCAGTGACCATCCAAATTAGAGTGGCAAGACAGCCGAGTCCGAGCCCTGCGAAAAGAAAGAGGCGATTGCGTGGTGCTATGGCCGATGCAGGAGCGTCGCAGGTGTGTTGCAGGGTCTCGGCTGCGAGCAGTTCCAGGAACGGATCGGCTGCTCGCTGGCGCTCATGAAATGTAGTAAGTCGTTGTTCGAAATCTGGATAGGCTGCTTCAGCCTTGCGGACAACACGATCCGATGTGAGCCGGATCAGAGGAATCAGGATTCCAAGTGCACCGGCAGTCACGAGCGCGAGGAAGAGTGCAAGTCTCGCTGCTCTGATCCCGGCGGAAGGGAAGGCATAGTGATTCAGCAGGAGAACAAGGATGATGGTTGTAGCGAGAGCCGAGAAGAGAAGAAGCGCGGAGCCGGTAAGCCAGGCGTGAAGGCGCAGTCTGCTTCTCAGTCGCGAGATGTACGCGTTGAGTTCGTTCTGTCTGCTCATATTTCCTCCCGCTGAATCCCGAGATAGCGGCTCGAGAGGAGGGCTTCAGCAACAGCCACTACGAACGCAAATAGCATAACGTACCACCATAGTGTTGGGCTGTCGTATTGGATGGCGGCTGTGAAAACCGACTCCTGCCGCTGCGCCGCATCGCTGTTTCCGGCCCATAAGCTCTGCATTTCAGCGGGGATAGGGGCGAGATCCGATTCTCGGGGATCGGGATTGACCCCGATGACGGCATCGCGGCCGTTGGGATAGCGAACCTTATAAAAGCCAGCTTGGTCCAGTCGAAACGTGGGGGTGGTTCGGGCCTGTGCCAGCGAGAGTGGGCGATGCCCTTCCGGATCGATGATCTCTGCGCTGGTTTTGTCCGTGGAATCTGCCGTCGATGGGCGTAGTTGCAGGTATGAGTCGACTGTACGGGAACCGCTGGCTTCGCCTTCTCCGGAGAGGTAGCGAACAGTCTTGTCAACAAACGATACGAAGACGGGGTGGAGAGGAAGATCGTTCGTTAGGTTTTCAAGACCCGTTGTGAAGAGGAGAACGTGGCCTTGACCTCTGCTCTTCTCAAGCAGAAGCGGGGTCCCGTCATTGAGTTGCGCCGCGATACGTGCTTCAGATGGATTTACGGAAGCTGCATACATAACTTTGACTGCGCCCCATCCTCCGTTATCAGGACCGGGCTTGCTCTGTTCGAGTGCTGGATAGGTGAAATCGACTAGTCCTACAGCGGCAGGTGTAGACGGGCTGAAGTTGTTGTTTCGCTGAAGGGGCCCGGACCATAAGGGGATGTGTGGATGCCTCTCCGCCTCAAGGCCCAGAGCGATCAGGATACCGCCTCCTTTTGAGACGTATTGCTCAAGTGAGTGTTCGAAGACGGGTGGTAGCGTCGTCGCATCTGAAAGAACAACAAACGCGAATCTGTCCGGACTGATTTGAGCTGTCTGGTCGCTCGAAATAGACTGGAGGATGAAAGAGCCGTGAGCCGCCGCTTTGAGGGCAGCGTCGAAGTATACCGGTGATCGTTGATCGGAAGAGCTGTGGACGAAGAGTATTCTCTGTGGATCGACGCGACGGAGTGCAAATCGATAGATGTTGTCAGCGGGAAGGGCATCGTTGCCGTCAACACGAATCTCACATTGGGAGAAGCCATAGCCTATTTCCGGTGGAGTGAACTCTACGGGCAGCCGCCCATTTGCTGGAAGTTTGATGGTTTTGGTGGAGATGATCTTTCCATTGATTACCAGGGTGACGGTCTTGTTGGATTCGTCAGTGGAGAATCCCGCTAATACGGTCTTTACTCGCGAAGTAGGAGGATCTCTGGGATCAGTAATTTCAGATGGAGCGGTGACACTTTCGATCGTCCAGTTTGATAGATTACCCGTGTCGCCAACGGGATGGAGCGTAAGACGCACGTTGGACGGCATTACTGCCTCAGCAAGGTTTTCGGGCATTGCGGTACGCTGCAGGTCGCTGAAGAGGTGCAGATGAACTGGTCCGGCCCATACCTGCGTCAACGTGCGCACTGATTGGGCCAGCTCTGCAAAGCTGGCGTGGCCATCGCCGACCTCGATGCTGTCGATAGCGCTTCTGAGTTGTGACGGGTCTGATGTGGGCTGTGTCATGACCTGGAAGTGGCCTCCCAGGGAGATGATCTGTGCTTTTTGCGAATGAGGTTTGGACGCGATGAGCGTGAGCGTCATCCGTTTGGCATCTGTGAATCGAGAGCTGGAGCGCATGCTGAAAGAGTTGTCGAGGACCACCAGCAGCAATGCATCCTGATTCCTGGAGGTCCGGTGAAGGAATGGATTTGTGAATGCAAAGACGATTAGCAGGATCAGAAGAGATCGCAGAGTGAAGAGGAGCAGGTAACGGAGGCGTCGATGGCGCGTTGAACTCTGCGTACCCCGTTCAAAGAACATCAGCGAACTTACCGTTCGAGGCGTGGTTACGTGCTTGCGCAGCAGATGCACGAAGATCGGAGCTGCAAGAGCGAGCAGGCCCGCCAAAAACCATGGCGCAAGCAGACCCATCTTTAGGCACCTGCCTTTCGCAGAGAGAGGTATTCCCGCAACATCTGATCCAGGGGTTGAGCTGTGGAGATCAAGCGGTATTCAAGACCCGCGCCCTGTGCTTGTGAGCGCAACTGTTCGATGTGCGCTTCAATCTTTAGCCGGTAGGTGGTATTGACGTACTCCGGGATGACTTCGATCTTCTCCTGGGTTTCAAGATCAACCAGGATGGATGGGCTGCTGAGCGCGGGCCGGAGCTCATTCGGATCCAGGAGATGAAACAGGATGACGTCATTCCCTATAAAGTGAAGCTGTTCCAGCGCCTGGACGACGGCGGCAGGATCTTCATAGAAGTCGGAGATAACAATAATGATGCCGCGACGATGCAGCAGAGCCTGAAGGTGTCTGAGCGGCTTGAAGATGTCTGTACGGGCCCGAGGTTCAGCTCGATCGAGTGCAGACAGCAGCCGAGCAAGCTGCCCCGGACGTGTTGAGGGAGGGACGAAGTCGCGGACATCATCATCAAACACAATGATTCCCGCGGCGTCCCTCTGATTGTGGATAGCGAGATAGAAGAGTGATGCGGCGACGAATCTCGCATAGTCGGCTTTAATCGGAGATCGAGAGCCGTACTGCATGGAATTGCTTGCGTCGAGCAGAACCGTAAGCTGACTATTCGTTTCACCTTCGTACCGCTTGAGATAGCAACGTTCTGTACGTGCGAACAGGTTCCAGTCGACGTGGCGAAGATCGTCGCCCTGCACATAGGGTCGATACTCCGCGAATTCCTGGCTGAACCCGAAGTCCGGCGAGCGGTGAAGGCCAGCGACGAAGCCATCGACAACAGTCCGGGCGATGAGGTCAAGAGAGGTGATACCGGCCAGAACAGCGGGATCGAGGAAGCGTTGCATCACTCCTCCTTGGGAGGCAGTAAGTGGGCGAGGAGACGCTGGAGAATATCGTCCGTGTCGATTCGCTCAGAGTCTGCATGGAAGTTGAGGAGAATGCGGTGGCGCAAGATGGGAGTTGCGAGCGAAGTTATGTCTTCATAGGTCACATGAAATCGTCTTCTGGAAAGAGCACGGGCCTTGGCCGCAAGCACGATGTACTGGGCCGCACGGACGCTTCCGCCATAACTGACGTACTTCCTGATAAAGTCTGGCGCATTATCGCTCTTGGGCCGCGTGGCTCGAACAAGATCGACGACATAACGCCCGACTGAGGTCGCTATCGGAACCATTCTGACCAGTTGTTGAAAATCAAGCAGTTCTTCCGCAGTAGTAACTGCCTCGACCTTTGGGGTTTGTGTTGTCGTCGTGAGATCAAGGACCTTCAGCTCTTCCTCCGGCGTGAGATAGTCGAGAACTGCGTTGAACAGGAAACGATCAAGCTGCGCCTCGGGAAGGGGATAGGTGCCCTCGAGCTCGATCGGGTTTTGAGTGGCAAGGACGAAGAAAGGCTCAGGCAGGGGATAGATATGCCCTCGCACGGTGCATGAGTGTTCCTGCATTGCTTCAAGCAGGGCTGACTGCGTCTTTGGAGGCGTACGGTTGATCTCGTCTGCCAGCAATATATTGCCGAAGACGGGGCCGGGAACGAAGGTCCACTTCCGATGGCCTGTCGCCAGGTCTTCTTCGATGATGTCTGTCCCTGTGATGTCAGAAGGCATCAGGTCAGGAGTGAACTGAATGCGGCGGAAGTCCAGCCCCAGCGCCTCTGCAATGGTTCGTACCATCAGTGTCTTCGCAGTTCCGGGCAGGCCAGTCATGAGGCAGTGGCCACCGACAAAGAGTGCAGTCAATATCTGGTCGATTACTTCCTGCTGACCGACGATAACCTCGCGCACCTGGCGCAGGATGTTTTCACGAACGGTGTGAAAGCGCTCCACCCGTTGCTGGAGTTCGGCTGCGTCTGAACTGAGATCGGCAAAAGTGGCCATGCGGAATCCTCGCTATTTTTCTGATGATGGATGTAACTCCATCAGTAACTTCTGGGCCGGTAGATAGCCCGGCGCTATCTCGAGAGCGGCTAGAACGCGTTCTTCGGCTTCATTCCGATTGCCTATGGCAAGATAGGCTCGTGCCAACAGGTACTGGACGCCGGCCTTATCTACGGGGTTCGATGCGAGTGCTGCAGTGTACTCGTTTATGGCTCGATCGAAATGCTTTTGTCCGTAGAAGAGATCACCGAGCTTACGGTGAAGCTCTGGATCATTGACCGGATAAATATAGTTAATGCGTGCGAGCGTCCCGGCCGCCGCCGCAGCATCTCCCTGGTGCTCCTGGAGATTTGCGAGTTGTTTCAACGTTGCTGGATTTTGTCCGCCTGCCTGTTCGTAAGAGAGGAGAGTCACAGCTTCAGAACGGGGATCGTTGAGAGCATGGTGTGCGTCCGCGAGAATCTCATAGGCATCTCCATCACCGACGTAATCCGGATAGAGCGCGAGTACGGCCGGCCCTTGACGAACGACAATATCCCATTGTTTGTTTTGAGCGGCGGCAGTCAGCGTCTTCATCTGTTGCTGCCAGTCGGCGAAGTGAGATGCCTCTGCACCGTAATGCGTATCAAGCCAGGACAGGTACTGCTTATCGAAGTCCTGGGGAGTGGTGGCCAGGACCCCCTGTATCACCTCGGGAGTTGTGTGTAGAGCAGCGTAGGAATGAACCATTTCAAGCAACTTTGATTCACCCCACCTCTCCTTGATGAAGTCGCAGATAGTTCCAGCCTGGAAGTAGGAGACAACAACCTGCGATGGATACTGTGGGTAGACGAAGCCGCGATCCAGTTGAAGGATGGGCAGGAGCTTTTTGTCTCGAATCGCGATCAGAACGTCAGGCGTGGCGCGATTTTTCCACTCGGAAGAGCGCTCGCCTTCTTCATGAACGGCAAGTCCTTCTGTAAACCAGCGCGGAACATGATTTCTGGTTGCGGTAAGAACGTAGGCGTGGCTCATCTCATGCCACAACGTAGCGCCCCAATTGAAATCACCAGGGCGACGTGCAGAGGGACTGTCGATGGCGATGACCTCGCCGAAGGTTACTCCCAATGCGCCAAGTCCCGGCATTCCCATCGTCCGAACGGCGAAATCTTCGTGATCCGGGTAGACCTCAAGCTGAATGGGTTGTGGCAGAGTCATTGCGTACTTCCTGTTGTAGGTAGAAATAATTGCGTGCAATTCGCTTTGAAGATAAGGACGCATAAGCTCGGCCTCGGTCTTCTTCAGCTTCAGAATAGTGTCACCATCGCGCACGGTAACGTAATTCCGATAGCTGTCGAGAAGGCGCAGGCTGTTTACGGTGGCGGCGTTACGATAGCCGTTGTTGTAGCTAAGCTCGAGTTCTTTTTGAGCTTCCTCCTGTTGGCCAAGACGCATCAGGGCAATCCCCAGAGAGGAATGTGCCGACCAGAGGTCCGGTTCGGCGGCGACTGCTTTTCTGTAGTAGGCGGCTGCATCTTCGTGGCGGTAGTGCAGCTCAAGGTGATGTGCGATCTCGGAGTAGGCTAGACCATAATGCGGATTGATGGATCTGATCTGGTTGAGCCATGAATCAGGAGAACGCTCGCCGATGACTTCAATCGCGGCATGCACTGCCATCGCGTCAAGAGCCTCATTGTCGAGTGCGAGAGCCTTATCTGCCTCCGCTGCTGCCTGGCCACGCTCATCATTATCGAGCGCCAGGTTGGCTGCCAGCTCATGTGCACGCACATTTTTGGGATCAACCGCCAAAGCTTTGCTGACGTATGACATCGCATTGCCGTCAAAGCTTTCCGCCGAGATGAGCGCCATGCCTATATATGCGTCTGCATTCGATGGATCTTTTGCCAGCGCTTCGCGAAAGAGATCAGCTGCTTCTTTGTTGTTGAAGCGATCGTGCAGCAGCATGCCCCAACGAACCTTCGTTTCAGCATTGCTGCCTAACGTTTGGGTTGCGATGCGAAACTGCTCGTTGGAGCGATCCCATTCGCCAAGGCCCCAGTATCCCTCTGCACGGACAGCCGCATCGTTGCTGCGAAGCAGCTGTTGGAAGCAAGACTGCGATTGCTGCTCCTGGCCATGCTTTCGCAGCATCCAGCAGTCGGAAGGCGGCACTGCCAGGAGCGGGCTGCTGCTCAGCAGAAGAATCGCAAGCATGGTGAGACGAATCATTTGTCCATCTCCTGCTGGGTGTGAGCAAGTTCAAGCAGGAGTGCGGTGAGTTGCTGCTTGTACTCGCCAGGATCCATGGCGGCCTTCTGGTATTTAAGGATGTCGATATTCTGTTCCAGTTCCTCCTTCTTCTGGAGGAGAGCAAGCCTGGCAGGATTATTTGCTGCTTGTTGAGTGGCACCGATCCGCAAGAGCGTGAGGTTTGATAGCAAAGCGCCTTCGTCTCTGTCTGGTTCGCGTACGGGCGCTCCATTGAGAGTATCGACAAAGACTGCGTGTTCTGTGGCAAGGCGCTTCTGAGAGTCGTAGAAGCCGGCGGTTTTTTTCGTGGCGTATGTAAAGGCTTCAAGTGCGCTGATAGAGTCGCTTTTGTCTGTATCGGCCGAGGAATCTTCGAAAGCTTCAACCCAGTACCGCGCAAATACAGTTGCGTTCTTTTCTGTGCCTGATTTTGTAGCAGTGATGATGGCACGCCCCTGGCGCTGAAGCGCCGGAATTGCGCCACCACTGGCGCTGGTTGTGTCTACGATCAACTGGCGACGAGCGCGAATGCGATTGCATTGATCGGCGATCTCGGTGGCAGAGATATCCGGACCGGGAAGATTGAACTTATAGGTAGTTCCGTCGAAGGAGCCATGGCCGATCAGGATCAGCACGAAATCATCCTCTGGTTTGACTGTGCCGGCAACCGATTGCAGAACCTCTTTCAGATGGGAGAAGGTTGATTGATCTCCGGTTAGAAGAAACGTGTGTGCTGTGGGCCCGGATGCCTTGAAAGTCTTATCGAGCTGTTTTGCGGCTGCTGTAAATCGCTGCTCATAATCGGGTTCCCCACCCAGTCCAGCGATTACGACGTAGTAGGTTTCGGCGTACGTCTGCGTTGCAGCCAGGCACGAGAAAGCGAAGATGCCGCAGCGGACGAAGTGCCACCATTGGTGCCTGTGGGGCTGCTTCATACGATTCCCCATCTGCGACGTAGAAGCCATTCAGTGGAGAGCATCCCAAGAAGCAGAAGAAAGATGATGGGCATGTTCCATATCGGATACGTTTGTCGCACGGATATGCCCGCTTCCGAATAGGTGATCTCCTGCGGGAGTGTCTTTACCTCGTTGGGCTGCCAATACCTTCCACCAGTCTCTTTTGAAAGCTGCTGTAGAAGGCGACGGTTCTGCACGGTATGAAAATTTTCCGCTACTCCATCTTCGCGGCGGAATGTAACGGTATCCCTTCCCATCTCCTGCCTGGAATTCTGATCTGCAGCCGAAATATCAGCTAGATATCCTCCAGCCTTGTCTGCATTCCAGTTAGCCTCATACCGTCCAGGAGTCTGTCGAGAGGGAGACAGGTCGACGAACGCACTCCTATTGCCGGGACCGAAGATGTGAGCGGAGACATGAACATTCAACGCCGGCTGAAACTGTGCGTCATGCACGTCGGCCGTGAGCTGAATCTTTCCGGTGTCCATCAGAAGATGAGGCGATACCGCAGCCATGACAGGACCAGGAGTCTCTGCCACCAGCCAACGAATCAGCTGTTGCCAGAAAAGATCGTGAGAGCGATCGCCCAGGGCCTCCGCCATCTGCCAGCGCCAGGTACCGCCTGTCGCCAGAATCGCTGTGCGTCCGTGGCCGTAGGGCTGTGTGATCAGTAGCGGCAGCTTACGGCGGCCAGCATTCATCTGCGCCAGGACCGATGCCCCGGGCTTGGGAGTTCCGGCATCCTGGTAGTCGGCGAGATAGGTGAGCTTCTTCCAGCGTTCGGCGTTTTTGGCCGGATCATCGAGGAGGCGAGTGATGCTGGATTCCGTACCGGACGAGGTCAGCTCGACCGTAGCAGGATTGCGATGAAAGCTGTTACGGTCGTTGGGGAGGAATGCGGGCAGCAGTTCATTTACATCGGAGGTGCCCCACCCGCCTTCACTGAGCGCCATCCTCCCACCAAGAAAGAGAATGCCTCCTCCCCTGCGGTCGACATACTCTCGCAGCAACTCCCGCTGCATCGGGGAAAAATAAGCCGCATCGACGGAGCCGATGATGATGCCGGAGTAGCCAAACAGGTCTTCGGCACGTGTGGGAAATCCCTCGGCCAGCTCCGTTGGGTCTTTAATGCCCTGCCGGTAGATTTTGTTCTCGCTGGTTCGCAGCATAGAGACAAGATCGATGGTTGGATCGTCCTCTTCCGCACGGCGAATGAACTTGAACTCCCACCGGGGTTCGCCCTCTACATACAAGACACGGCGTTTCGCCTCACTGACGAGGAGAGGACGTACACCCTGGTTATTTTCAACGTTCCCTTCGTTCGGCATTGGATCGATAGAAAATCGCAGATCACGGGCACCTGCCTCCCCCGGCGAAAAGAAGAGGGACTCGGTCTGAAGAACGCCGTCCGGTGCGAGAGTCACGCTTCGGCTGGCCAGAGGCCTGTCTCCATCGCGGATAGAGATGGTTGCGGTCTGGCCGGTGAATCCATACTGAATGAAGCTTATGGCTGCCGACAATCTGGCATGGACAACGGCGTCTGGAGCCACACTGATGTTTTCCAGTTCAATATCATGGCTGGGTCGCGCGATTCCAAACCCAAGGGTATGAACCGGTAGTCTGCGATTGCGAAGAGCCTCAAGAGTTTCGAGCGCGATTCCGGATTCACCCATCTCCACGGAGTTCTGTCCCCCATCACTTAGAAGGAGAATGGCTCCAATGGGGAGATCTCTTGTGTCATCAGCAAGTTTCTTGAGTCCACCGTTGATATCCGTAGCTGGATCATCGGCCTGGACACCGGAAACATTTGGAATAGAAGTAAGATCCTCTCCCAGCCTGTAGAGGCGTACCTGAAAACGCTTTTGGATTGCGGGCAGAAGGGAAGTCTGCAGCAGAGAGAGTGCGTCGGTCTCCCTGGATTTACCTTCGCTGTCAGCGATGCCCATACTACGGGAGGAGTCTACGACGACGGCGATGATGTTCTGATGGGACGTGAGAGCGGCTACGGTGACGGCCGGCTGCCATAAAAGCAGCAGTATCAATGCAATGAAGGTCGATTGCATACCGCAGAGTGTCCATAGTCTGCGTCTTGTCAGTTCGGGTGCCTTGCTGGCGAAGCGCTGGTAGGTGAGGTATGCCAGCAGCGCTGAGAAGAGAGCGATCAGAAGTACGAGCAGCCAGACGGGCCATGACGATAGAAGGACGAAATGTCCCTTCGTAAACATCGATGCCGGATATTTGAAGAGAAACTCAAACATGATCTGCGTCGCCCTGAAGATCTGGAATTCACACTAATGCGTCATGTCATAAATGATGTAATCGAGTCCTACGCGAAATGCCATGGATGCAAAGACTTCTGGATAATTGGGGTCGTCTGCCCATTCCCAGGCATCGCCCAGATGCATGTTGTGACAGATGGCGACCATAATCCTTCCTTTCTGATCACGAATGGCTCGCCACTTGGGCTGATAGCCGTCTTTCTCATAGGTTCGACGTGTACGCACAAAGTGCTCGCCAGGAATCTGCATTCTGTTGTCGACGTCGTACAGGGTATGAAAGATCTCGTCGCCACTTTGCAGATCCTCCACGGGGTAATCAGGAAGAACCTGGCGCATACCATTCATGAAGTTTTCCCAGTCTTCGGTGCCGTGGAAATCATCGACCATCAGGAATCCTCCTTTCAGGAGATATTCCCGTAGCCGACGGGCTTCCTTATCGGTGAAGGACCACATCTGTACCTGTACGGCATAGATCCACGGGTAGTTATAGATCTCGTCCGAATCGAGGTTGACCACTTGTTCGGTGGGACGGCCGTCGATCCGGGTGAGCCGGTGCATTGCGATAAGAAACTGACGGTCGGCCTTGGGGTAATCGCGAGACCAAGCATTGCGCCGCCAGTATCCATAACTCCCAAACCCGCTTCCAAGTGACTGAAGATTCGAAGCAAAGGCCAGTCGCGACCAATAAAACTCGGCCTTAATGTTCGATGGAGATTCATCATTCCCGAAGCCAAAGTCCGCCACCCTCTGGTAAGCCCGCACACCGACACAGCTTAGCGCGGCGACGGCCGATACGGCAGCTACAAGCGAGAGCTTCATCAGAACCTCCTGAACGAGGCGATGTGATGAGGAGAGTACCAGAGTGGACTGCTGCGCGCTCTACTAGGAAGTAGACGAAGCAGTTGGAGATTTTGTAGCAGAGAATCGGCATAAAGTCAGCTTTATCGAGTGGAATAGTGGTAGATTCCCCATAAGCCGGAGGGGAGATGAGGCGGCGTTCCTTTTTTAAGCTGGGTGCCATGGGACTGGCGGGCAGAGCGTGTGCCGGTCTTGTTCTCCCGGGCCAGTCTCAACTTCCAGAATTATCTGCCCGGGCCGCCGACTACACCCTACGCATTGCTCCCGTTACTGTTGAGTTGGACCCCTCTCGCATCCTCTCGACCATTGGCTACAATGGCACGGCTCCCGGACCGTTGCTTAGGATGCGGGAGGGGAAGCCTGTCACAGTCGAAGTGATCAACGACACGGATACTCCCGAGCTTGTGCACTGGCATGGGATGCTGATTCCTCCTGAGGTGGACGGTACCGAAGAAGAGGGCACTCCTTTCATTCCGCCGAGAGGCCGTCGGAGATTCCGCCTTGTTCCAGGACCAGCGGGAACACGCTGGTATCACACGCATGCCATGGCAATGGATGACCTGCACCGCGGGACGTTTACGGGGCAGTTTGGCTTTGTGTATGTAGAGAGAGCCAGTGATCCTGGGCGCTATGATCAGGAACACTTTCTCGCGCTGAGAGACTGGGAACCCTTCTTCACCAGCACTATGGAAGATGACGACGACGATACGCACAACGATCCGGTGTTTGAGAAGCCAATGACGATCAGCACAGACCCGAATGGGCTGGAAGTCGGCTCGATGACCTACTCCATCAATGACAAGAGCTTAGGGTTCGGAGAACCTATCCGGGTGCGCGAGGGACAGAAAGTTCTTCTCCACCTTCTGAATGCCAGTGCGATTGAAAACCGCCGGGTCGCCCTGGCGGGACACAGGATGAGAGTGATTGCTCTAGATGGAAACGCTGTCCCGAAGTCGCAGGATGTGGACTCGCTCTTTCTCGGGGCAGGGGAGCGTGCCGATGTTGTTATCGAGATGACGAATCCAGGGATCTGGATCCTGGGAGGTACAGAGAAGACTGTACGGGAATACGGCCTGGGAGTGGTAATCGAATATGCAGGTCAGCATAAACAGCCGCGGTGGATCGATCCTCCACACCGTTCCTGGGACTACACCATCTTCGGAAATGAAGCCGCGACGTCTCAATCATCGGCTCAAACGATCGAGATGATCTTTGAAAAGATCCCGGGGGGCGCAGGCAGATTTAATTCCTGGCTGATCAATGGAAAGCCCTACCCGCACGAGCGCGAGTTCGTTCTGGAGAAGGGCCTTCGGTATCGTCTGGTGATGCGGAATCGAACCGATGATGCGCACCCCATGCACCTTCATCGGCACCTTTGGGAGCTGGTAGAGATCAACGGAAAGAAGACTGCCGGAATTATCAAGGACACGGTGGTGGTGCCTTACTACGGAAGGGCAACAGTAGAATTCACTGCCGATCAGCCTGGCCTTTCACTCTTCCATTGTCATCTGCAGCAGCACATGGATTACGGATTCAAAGCATTGTTTCGATACGCCTGATTCAGCAAGGAGGTTCGCCGATGCGGCATATGAGAAGAATCTTCTGGTGGATTGCATTTGCTGGCATCGTGGCTGGAACGCTCCTGGCCCAGCGTTTTCGTGAGTATCCATCGGTTGAGTATGGAGCACATCTGCCGCTCCCACCTGACTGGCAGAGATCTGCTGAGTGGACCTTCGCCCGGCTCATGTTCCCACCAGGACCTTTGGATGGATATCGCGGACGCTTCGATGGACCATGGCAGGAGGGGCTTTCACTCTGGACGCAGGATTATCCCAGAGCCGATAGAGCGATGGCGAATGCTGTGCGACGACTAACAAATGTTGATGCGCGTTCTGTGGAGCAGCCGGTCAGCCTGGATAACGGAGACGAGATATACAACTGGCCGTGGCTTTATGCCGTGCAGGTAGGTGAGTGGGGACTGACGCAGAAGGAAGCGGACAAGTTACGGGATTATCTCTTGCGAGGAGGATTCTTTATGGCGGATGACTGCCACGGCTCGCAGGAGGAAGCCTACTTCGAAAAGACGATGAAGATGGTCTTTCCTGAAAAAAATCTCGTCGATATTCCAAATGACGACCCGATCTTTCATACGTTCTTCGACCTCGACGATCGCTTCCAGATTCCAGGCGCAGAGCATCTGAGAACCGGACATAAGAAGGATGGGTACGTCGCCCACTGGAAGGGTATCTATGATGACAAAGGGAGATTGATGGTCGCGTTTTCCCTTAACTCCGATCTTGGCGACTCGTGGGAGTTTCTGGATGATCCCAGGTACCCATCAAAGTTTTCTGTGCTTGGCACCAAAATTGGCGTTAACTATGTCCTTTACGCGATGACTCACTGATTTATTGTCCTTATCCTCTCCTTACGATGCTCGTGCCAAAGGGAATCGTAGCCTAAGAACTGGTGATCGGGCAGTTTGCTGGTTGCAGGAATGTGTGCAGTCTTCTGCATATCGATCGTCGTAACTTGTGGCAACCACGATGGCTCATGGCTGGCACTAAAATTGCATGCTCCAGAGTGTTGTCTCTGACAACGAATTGCGTCTGCTTTGGAGCCTGAAGTTCATGTCAATGTCCGCCACTAAGGAGCCGTCATCTGAGGCTCCAGCCGTTTCCACATCCGTAAACGGAAGTCACAAGCAGATTCTGAAGTCGTCTGCGATGGTGGGCGGGTCACAGGTGGTCAATGTTGTTGCTGGCATCATTCGCACCAAGGCTATGGCGGTATTGCTCGGTCCGGCGGGATTCGGACTGTTCGGACTGTATACCTCTGTCTCCAATCTGGCGCAGACCCTAGCGGACATGGGAATTTTTGGGAGTGGCGTTCGACAGATAGCCGCGGCCGTCAGTACGGGAGATGATGCCCGGGTATGGCAGACGGTTGTCGTCCTGCGTCGGATCTCGATCGTACTGGGATTGATTGGAATTGCGGTGATGATCACTTTCTCTCGCCAAATCTCCAGCCTGACATTCGGTAACGAGTCTCATCAATCAGCAATCTGCTGGCTTTCGCTCGGCGTCTTCTTCGCTCTGATCTCGTCCAGTCAGGGAGCCCTGATTCAGGGAATGCGCCGTATCGCAGACTTGGCGCGGATGCAGATTTTTGGAGCCATCTCCGGTGCAATTTCAGCGATTGTCCTGGTGTATCTCTTCCGGGAAGGCGGTGTAGTTGCTTCGATCGTCTGCGTTTCGGCAATGTCGATTTGTGTGTCCTGGTGGTTCGCCCGGAAAGCGGCCGCTAAGATCCGGTCCAGAACCATAGCAAAGATCGACTTCTCGTTCGTTATGGAGGAAGTCGGGGCTCTCTTGAAATTGGGGCTGGCCTTTATGGTGAGCAGCCTGGTGACTTTGGGAGTTGCTTATGTAGTTCGCATTACATTGCTGTACAAGCTGGGAATGAGCGCTACGGGAATCTATCAATCGGCGTGGACGCTTGGCGGTATGTATGTCGGGTTCATCCTGCAGGCCATGGGTGCGGATTTTTATCCTCGATTGACGGAGCACGCTCACGATAATGAGGCATGCAACAGGCTGGTGAACGAGCAGACCTACGTTGGGCTTCTGCTGGCCGCTCCAGGAGTTCTTGCAACGCTGACCTTTGCTCCGCTGGTAGTGTCGCTGTTTTACAGTGCGAAATTTGTACCGGCAGTAACGGTTCTTCGCTGGGTTTGCTTGGGGACCATGTTGCAAGTCGTTTCATGGCCCATGGGATTTGTAATTATGGCAAAGGCAAGGCGAGGCTTGCTTATTCTGTGCGAGGTTTCATGGGGACTGGTCTCGGTTGCCCTTGCGTGGGTCTGTATCTCAGCCTGGGGGTTGGCAGGCGCGGGTTTTGCGTTCTTCGCGTCTTACATCTTTCACGGCATCATGCTCTATACCATCGTGAGCCGGCTGAGTGGCTTTCGCTGGTCATCACAAAGTTGGAAAAGCAGCCTGCTCTCTATTTCGCTAGCGTCCATTGCATTTGGAGGGTTTTCGATTCTGCCTCTTTACGGAGCTGTTGCGCTCGGCTGTGTCACTGTTGCGATATGCGGAGTGTTTTCTATAAGAGCCCTGATTGAGTTGATCGATCACAACACAGTGCCTGCTCCCATACGCAAATTGGATAAGCTCGTTCGCATGATTTCTAAGCGTTCGATTGCATAGAGTTTCGTGGATATCTGCCGACGGCTGTCGTCGGCTTCTATACCTGAATGCATGATTGCAAGCGGTAAAGAAGCCGGACAGTAAAACTGCCGCGTATTCCACTCCTTCCAAAGGTTACGGGTTCGGTATGTTGACCGTCGTTTGGTTAGAGTATGGGCTTTCGGGGCCGCCCGCAGCCACCGCAGTGACAACATAATAGTATGTCTTACCTGAGAGTACAGCGCTGTCGATGTACGATGTCGAGGTCTGAAGAGACGAATTGATCTTCTGATATCCGGTTCCCGAGGCCGTTGACCGATAGACGTTATAGCCTGAGGTCCCGCTGCTTCCGGTCCAGGAAAGGGTCACGTTGTGGCTCGCTACCGCAGCTCCAGTGCCAGAGAGGAAGACGCCAAGAGAAGAGTTGGAGGCGTTGCTGGCGATGGTCAGTTTTCCAGAGGCAGAGCCGGTGGAAGTTGGTTTGAAAGTTACAGCGAGCTGGAGCGCCTGTTTTGACGCGAGCGTGAACGGGGTTGCGGCGGAGGAGAAGGAGAAGCCTGTTCCCGTGATCGAAAGAGCGGATACTCTGATCGATGATGATCCGGTGTTGATGATGGTCAACACTTGAGAGCTCGAACTACCCAAGGTAACGTTTCCGAATGCAAGGGAAGAGGCGCTTGCCGTGAGTGTTGATGCCGCTGAGACAGCATTGCCGGTGAGCAATACGGTCAAGCTTGGCGCCGAGCTGTTGTTTCCGATGAAGGTGACCGATCCGCTTGTGGCGCCCGCGGCTTTCGGAGCAAATGTAGCAGTATAAGTCTGAGTCGTGCGGGAGGATATCTTCAGTGGCGCCTGGACTCCGGAGATTGTAAAAGGGCCGGTGACCCTAATGGATTTGATCATGGTCGTGCAGGTAGAGGAGAGTGTTGCTGAAGACGAGAGGACATACCCGACTGTCGTATCCCGGAAGGCGATGGAGGACGGGGTTGATGTTAAGGAGCAGGTCGCGCCTGGAGGAATGACGACGGCTTTTCCGTTGATTTCTATAGTTTGTGACCCGCCTGTCTGTTGAATCTGGACTGTTTTATAAACACCGGGGATCGGGTCGACATTATCGAAAGCGCCAGCTCCAACAGTAATTTTGACAGGAGCGGGGAAGGTCTTGGCTGCGGTCCAGGTCTCAGGGGTTACCGTGCCTACGGTTCCGGTACTGCAGATGCCACTACTGACTGCGGTCGTGGCACATTTAGATTCAAGCTGGCCAAAACGAAGAGTAATCGCGCTTGAGGAAGTGACGACAGATCCCTCAGGAGCATTGAGGGTATACCAGGAAGGTGAAGTGGATTGCGAAAAGCTCAGCATAGGGAGGACGAAGAGATAAACAACGATTACAATCGCTGGAATTCTACGCATGTTGTCTGCCTTTCTAGGCTCTCAACTAACCAGAAGTGGAAAAGGCAATTTAGACACACGCAGGTTACTAGCTTTAGGAAGCCCTCTTTAGGGGATGTAGTTTCCTGTCCTGACAATCGTTAGATGTCGGCTGGTTTGTAACAAAAGTCTATCTCATGCTGCAGCTGTGTAACTACGATGATCAGAGAATTGCACGATTCTTTAACAGCCAGGTGGATCAATCATTCCGGCGAATATGATCGGGACTCTCTTCGGTAGCTCTATCTGGACTGGAAAGCTTGTCATAGGTATGGCTACTCAATAGACGACCCGTTAGATGTATTCAGATTGCTTCTCTGTTGTTCTACTCAATCTTTTCGTCTGTTGGTTTGATCTTTGGGGGTATTTGCCGTTCTACTCTTCGCGGCGATGATGGCAGTTGACCTTGTACTAAGGATCACCTACTATCCAGATATAGCCAGAATCAACCTTAAATTAATGAAAGGTGCGGTTTCGGCGGATTGATTCGCTTGCCTCCCCTCCTGCCACGCATATGCTAAATCCGGATAGATCGTGAGTTGGCTGATCTCCACGATTTAATGCGGCAAAACTTGCTGTCGAATTCGTCTTCACTCTCACCATTTTGTGTCATTGAAACTGGGGCTATGAAGCGTTGAGACTCTTTCTGGAAGTACTTAAACGTGTTCCAGTCGCAGTGATGTTGGCATCAAAGCCGTACTTATCCGATCCTCTCCGAGAGCGCATTTTTAACCTTTCCTGATCTGCAACATTGTTCTCTTTGTGCGTTTGCTGCCTGCTTGAATCTTTGAACGCTTTGAATCTGGCAAAGGGTACGTCGTCAATGCCTAAACTCTATCGTCCCGCTCCCCATTTTTTTTACTTCTCGATGTCACGATTTCGTAAGAGAGGTTTTACTTCACTGGGCGTGGTTCTCCTGAGCTGCTGTCTGCTCGCCATTTTGGGATGCGGTTCGGGCATCGTGATGCGTCCTGAAGGCTCGCTACAGATCAGTCCTGATACCCTCGATTTCGGTACGGTCGGTGTGGGCAAATCGATGTCGAAGACGGTGGCCCTCACCAATTCTGGAGTGACGGACGTTGCCATCGACAAGGTCAGTATGACCTCGTCAGCATTTGCGATCGCAGGAGGAAGTCAGTTTCCGATTATTATTCCTACGGGCAAGATGCGGAACATATCGGTGACCTTCGCGCCATCGTCCGGGCAGAATTATTCCGCGCAGCTTAAGTTTGTCGACGCCACATCGAAGGAAATGATACTGGTTTCGGCGCGGGGAAAAGGACAGCCTGAGGCAGAGGCGGTAGTACGGATGTCAGCCAGCGCTGACAGACTGGATTTCGGAGGCGTCCCAGTAAATACGTTGGCGACGAAGGAGCTTCTGCTAACCTCGACGGGAACAACGGCACTGACAATCAACTCCGTCTCGGTCAGCGGTTCAGGATTTGCGGTGATGGGAGGCATGCTGCCTGTGACTCTGCAGCCAAATCAATCCCTGACGCTCACCGTTCAGTTTGATCCCACCACAACGAAGACTGTAAACGAAAACCTTACGATTCAAAGCACTGCCGTCGCGGGGCCAATGACGATTGCGTTGAGTGGCAGCGGGAGCAGCGGTGTTGTCGATGGGGGGAGTGGAGAAGGCACCCTGGTTTCTCGACTTGAAGCCAGCGCGGAGAGCGTGAGCTTTGGCGAAGTGACGATGAATACTTCAACAACGCAGATCATCACGCTGATTTCTACAGGGACTGCTCCGGTGACAGTAGATGCAGCGACGATCCTGGGCGATGGTTTTTCTCTGATTACGGGCAGTCTGCCGGTGACCTTGAATCCGACACAATCGGTGACCTTGCAGTTGCGATTTAATCCGACGATATCTGGCGCTGCCCACGGTCAACTGATGATCAGCAGTAATTCGTCCAATGGAGGGATGACGGAGATTCCCCTGAGCGGAACGGGTACCGCGATGCCAAGTCCGAATCTCACGGTGAGTGCCGGTGCTCTGGGTTTTGGCAATGTCACTGTTGATACAACAGCGACCCAGTCGTTGACACTGACATCGACGGGAACCGGGCCAGTGACTGTGAGCGCTGCGATGATTACGGGCTCAGGATTTAGAGTAGTGGGAGCGGGCCTTCCAGCGGTGCTTAATCCCGCACAATCGATGACGCTGCAAGTTCAGTTCACTCCGATCAAGACCGGAGCTGCGAGTGGCCAGCTGATACTCAAGAGCGATTCGTCGACAGGAAGTACAACGATGATCGCTTTGAGTGGAGTAAGTACACCGACGCCCAGCCCCCTGCTGAAGTTAAGCGTAGGAAGTCTGAGTTTCGGTAACGTCATGATGAATTCGGCGGTGACACAGACGCTTACGTTGAGCTCAACGGGAACGGCGGATTTAACGGTCAGCTCCGCGACGATTACAGGAGCAGGTTTCACAGTAGTGGGTGAGGCTCTTCCGGCGAGATTGACCGCAGGGCAAACGCTAACGTTGCAGGTCCAATTTCTTCCAGTCGCAACGGGTTCCGCCATCGGACAATTAACTATTAAAAGCAACTCATCAAGCGGAGACACAGCGGTCGTGGCGCTGAGCGGAATGGGAACGGCTCTGCCGGTACCGCAGCTTTCGCTGAGCGCGACAGAATTGAGTTTCGGCAATATAGCGACCAATGCGTCGGCGACTCAGCTCGTAACATTAACTTCGACGGGAACCGCTGCGGTGACGGTGAATGCCGCGAGGATTACAGGCAACGGATTCAGGATTGTTGGAGCAGAGTTGCCAGTGATACTGAGCCCCGGCCAGTCGATGACATTGCAGGTGCAATTCATCCCTGGAGCCACGGGAGCAGCCTCAGGGCAGTTGACGATCAGTAGCAACTCCACCTCGGGAAATATCGCTGTCGCGTTGAGTGGAACGGGAATAGCGATACCGAATCCTCGGTTGTCGGTGAGTTCTGGAAGCTTGTCCTTCGGCAATGTGACCGTAGATACAGCTTCTGTGCAGTATCTAACATTGACTTCGACTGGAACCTCACCGGTGACCGTGAGTTCTACCGCAATCTCAGGGGCAGGGTTCTCTATGGCTGCGGGCATTTTTCCTGTGACACTTGATCCGAATCAGTCCTTGACGCTGCAGGTGCAATTCAATCCAGCGACAGCCGGTGTTGCGACAGGGCAACTGACGATCGTTAGCGATGCGGTGAACGGCAGGACGACGAACCTGGTTCTGAATGGAAGTGGAATTGATGCTAATCCGCGACTGACAGCCAGTACAACCAGCATGAGCTTCGATTCAGTATCGGTAAACACTCCGGCGATCAGGACGCTGACACTGACGTCGGTCGGAACCTCACCAGTGACCGTGAGTGGCGCTACAGTCTCAGGTATCGACTTCTCTCTGGTGGGCGGCAGATTCCCCGTCATATTGAACCCGAACCGGACGATGATGCTGCAGATCCAGTTTCTGCCGACGACAAATGGGGAGCTGAGTGGAAGCGTCACGATCGTGAGCGATAGCACCAGTGGAAATGTGACGGTTGCCTTGAGCGGTACTGGGACGGGAGCAGCGCCGGAGGTCGACCTCGGCTGGGACGCTCCCACTGACTCGCCTACCACCGTGATTGGATACAACATTTACCGTTCGACGGGTTCAAGCCGAAGTTTTGGTGTCATCAACCCCGATCCTGTAACGACGGTTACCTATATCGATAAGGCAGTTGTGAGCGGGACGAACTATTCATACATCGTGAAATCCGTCGATGTGAACGGTACAGAAAGCGCAGCGTCAAACCAGATCAACCTGAGCATCCCATAGAAATCGGGTGAAAGGTATGCCGATGGGTAACCCCATGAGGGGTGGTCCCAGGCAGAGAAAGTCCATGAAGTCAGGAAGCTACGAGAAATTGCGTAAAGGTGCGCAATCGCCTGCATACCTTTGCAAACGATAAATTTGCGCTTTGGGGAAATGCCTCAACCGCGTGTGCGAGCGGTTGCGATGGTGCGGAATTTGCTAAATGGGGCGATATTTTGCGCAATGTGCGCAATCCTCTGCAATTTTTTGTAATCCGGATCGGCCTTCTTTCCTGACAAGACTGGGATGTTGGCATGAATAACGCACAATTGCGGACTATCGTCTTTGGCCCTTGATTTGCAATTCCTCAGTGTGTGGAGAGAGGATGCGCATACATTTGTTGCTATCGCGAGTTGCGGCAGTTGTTTTGATCTCTGGCTCGACGTGTTTTTACGCGCAGAGCGTTGTCGCTACCGCTAAGCATAAAGGTCCCCATTTATTGGGAAGCAACATACCAACCGGTTCGGTGCCTGAATCGACTGTGACAGCGGAGTCTTCAAAGTTTGCGTTGGGCCCCGCGGATGTCATCCACATTGCGGTCTGGAAGAATTCTGAACTCACGCAGACGGTGACGATCGGGCCGGACGGGTTCATTTCGCTGCCGCTGCTGGGGGATCTGCACGTAGCCGGGATGACGGCGAGCCAGCTTGCCGAAGATCTACAGACAAAGCTCAGTAGCTATTTGGTTAACGCGCGGGTAACGGTAAGTCTGGTGGAGATCCGCAGCCGCCAGGTGTTTGTGACCGGTCAGGTTGGTAAGCCTGGGGGGTATCCGCTGGTGGCGCCGATCTCGGTTCTGCAGTTGATTGCGCAGGCTGGAGGTCTGAACACCTTCGCCCACCGAAAGGATATTGTGATCCTGCGTGCTGCGGGCGATCAAGTGCAGAAGTTGAAGTTCAACTATAACAATGCGGTGCGGGGTGATGCGAAGCAGAATATCACCCTTCAGCCGGGCGATACGGTGATTGTTCCTTAGGGCCAGCGACGTGATGCGTAGAGCCGTCCAATTCGGATTTGTGGTTGCATTGCTAGGGGGATGGCGTCCTCTGGCGCTACTGGCGCAGGAGTCAGTAGCGACGTCTGGCGACACGCAGACGCAGCAGACAGTGAACAATGAGCTCACTCAGGCGGGGTCCAGGGATGATCCGAGTTCGAGAAGCGAAGATGCAACTTCAGTGAGCCCACAGAAAGAGGAGCCGGTGTATGCGGGATCTCTGAACGGTTCGGGACTAATTGCGATGGACGAGAGCGCAGAGAAGCACCTCCTGTTCTCGATGACGACGGGAGGGGGATGGGACACGAACCCGGGCAACATGGAGAAGGCTTCGTCGTCGGGGGTGTACAGTCTGAGCCCTTACCTGGGTTATAGGATGGCTACACAACGATCACAGTTAATTGTGCAGTATCAGCCGACGTTTCTTGGATATAACTCAGAGGTATATGCGCGCCAGAGCCTGCACCGGGCGTCCGGGTCGATGCTGTTTACGCAGAGCGAGCGTCTGACCTGGAAGGTCGATGCGTTCGGAAACTATGGGCCGAACGGCACCCGGCTATTGTCATCGTCACAGGCGGTTGCGGTGGGCGAAGTTCCGGGGACAAGCGGAGCATCGTCGGCATCGTATCTGGGAAACTCGAGCAATCTGACCTATGTCGCCGGATCGGTGAGTGCGGCTTATAGGCTTTCAGAACAGGATACGATCGCGGTTACTGGAACGAATGCCTATAGCCGGACGAGCGATCTTAACCAACAGGGCGGGATTGCAAATCTGCAAGTTGCATATACGCGGGCGGTCTCGGAGACAGTTAGCTGGAATGGTTATGCGCAGGGCGGCCATTTCTACGGCGATCTGGCATATGAGACCTACGGCGCGGGAGGCGGACTCCGCTGGCGCCCACGGGAGCGTACGTCGCTTTCTGTGAGCGTGGGACCCCAGTTCACAACGTGCGACTGTGCAAGTTCCAGGACGGGATTAACGTACAGCGTGAGCTTCGGCACCCGAATCGCTGACAAATGGCAGATGTACGCGCTGACAGACCATCTGCCGACGGTGTCGTACCTGGGGCCTTCGCTGTGGCAACGGAGCGCTTCGAGTGGGGTGCAGTACCAGGTTACGCGGATCGGCGTCATCAGTGCCGACGTCGGATATATCAGCAGCGATACATTGAAGGCGGTCAGCTCGTACCGGGGAATCTCGTGGGGAGTGAACTATGGTTTCCATCTACCTCACGGACTTGCAGTGTTGTACACCTACCGGGGATATGCCACGAACACTGGCGGCGCGGAGACGAACCGCAATCTCGCCCAGGCATCGATCACCTGGACGTATCGCGGGGGAGAGGTCTTTCAGGGAAGGTAAGGAACGGTGACGATGCAGGACGAGGAACTGAATCCGGGGGGGGCCAACTCATTTACGCCGAAACAGGCGTTCGCCGCGTTTCGCCGGCATGTTCACACGATGGTGCCGATGGGTTTGTTGCTACTTGCGGCCGGTATCGTGATCGTGTCAATGATGCCAAACGTCTATCGTGCGTCGACTACGATTCTGGTTGACCCACAGAAGATTCCGGAGCGCTACGTAGCATCGACGATCACGACGGACCTGAATGCGCGTCTGAACACCCTGACACAGCAAGTCTTGAGCGCAAGTCGCCTGCAAGAGATTATCGACAGGAACGATCTCTACCCCAAAATGAGGCAGAAGGCCTCGCGGGAAGAGGTGATCGACTACATGCGGTCGAAGACGAAGATCGACATCAAGGCGGCCTCGGAGGACCAGGGACTCAGCAGTTTCAGCATTACGTACGAGAGTGAGAACCGTGACCTGGTTGCGAAGGTGACCAACCAGTTGGCGGAGAGTTTTATTGCCTGGAATCTAAATGCGCGGGAGTTGCAGGCGCAGGGAACCAAGCAGTTTCTTTCGGGCGAACTGGACGAGGCGAAGAAGAGCCTCGAGGAGCAGGAGAGCGCCCTTCAGGCATACCGGCTGCAACACGCAGGCGCGACTCCCGACGCGCTGACGGGAAATCTGCAGGCTCTATCGCGCCTGCAAGCGGAGAGTCAGGCGAACGAAGACGCGATTGGCCGGCTGGATCAGGAACGGATCCTGCTGACGCAGACGAAGTCGAGCGACCCGCGAGGGATGCCGTTGACGGAACGAGACCGGTTGGTCCAGGAGCGTCGGCGTCTGGAGGGTGATCTGTCGAGGTTGAGGCAGCAGTTCACGGATTCGTATCCGGATGTGATTACGGTCAAGGAGCAGATCAAGGAGATCAATGCACGCCTCGCGACAATGCCAGAGTCGTTGGCTGGAATCTCAGAGCCGATGGACACGAATACGAAGGTGAGGCTGGCCCTCATCGAGAAAGAGCTGGAGCGTCGTCATCAGCATAAAGCAGGCCTGCAGCAGCAGATTCAGTCGTTTCAAGGCAAGGTGGATTCGGTTCCGGTGCTTGAGACACGGCTGGCAGAGCTGACACGGAATTACGAAGTGTCACGGCAGAACTATCAGTCGCTGCTGGACAAGACGCTGTCGGCAGGTATGTCGGAAGAACTGGAGAAGAAACAGCAGGCTGAACGATTTACCGTGCTCGACGCGGCAAAGACCCCAGAGAAGCCAGTGAAGCCCGCGCGAGCTATCCTGTTTTCCGTAGTCATTGTGGCAGCGCTGCTGTTTCCGCTTGGTACTGTGCTGGTGAAGGAGCTTTTGAGTGGAGCAATTCGCGGTGAGGCGGAGCTGAAAGAGATGCTCACGCCGGGCATTCCTGTTCTAGGAACTATACCGCCGATCCAAAGCAAGTTGGATTTCCGACGTGAATGGTGGCTTCGCGTTCGGACAAGCCTTTTACTGCTGCTCACCTGTACCGCTCTTGCAATATTTCTTTTGAAGGTGAGGCCGGTTTTATGAGCGCTATTCTTGGGACACAAACGGTGGGCACTGGGCGTTCGGCGTACTTCCCGCGGCCTCGGCTTGTGGAACGCAAGCGACTGACGGTGCAGCCGGACGGCAACTCCCGGCTGGTATACCTGACCGACCCAGAGGGACTGGCTGTTGAAAGTTATCGTCTATTGCGACGGCGTCTTTGCACACTGCATCCGGAAGGGGGCGTGGTATTGATGACGAGCCCAGCTCCAGGGGAGGGCAAGACTCTGACTTCGATGAACTTGGCTTGGGCGTTGGCGGAGGCGAACCATGCGACATGCCTGCTCGACCTGGACTTCCGTGCTCCTGGAATGTCGCGTGTACTGGACTACGGTTTCGATGAGGGTGGCGTGGTAGAGGTTCTTGAGGGAGAAGTGGGATTCGATGACGCCTTGCGCCAACTCGGCGATCATCCATTGGATGCGCTAGGGATCAAGAGACGGCTTTCGTCGCCCGGGCACCTGTTCCAATCTACGGCTATGAATCGAATGATTGCTTCACTACGCACGATGTACAAGTGGACGGTACTGGACTTTGCCCCGGTGATCCCCATGGCAGACGTTTCGGAGATGCTGCCTTACGTGGACGGGGCCATTCTGGTGGTGCGGGCGGGAAAGACCGAGAAAAGCATGCTGGAGCCAGCGATGAATGCGATCGGGACAAAGCTGTGGGGTGTGGTGGTCAATGACTGTACGATCAACGGAAGCGCGTACTACGGCGATTACGGTAAGAGGCGATAGCTGGCAGTACGTATGCAAACTTCTGAAGGCGTGCATAGTGTTTGCAAAGAGTTGTCAGAGCTGATGCGATCTCAGTTGAGTTGCACGATTGTGCATGATGGCGACCGGTTTGCTGCTTGCATGAGTTGTGGGTGGCGACCACGCGATGAAGTTACCTATCTATTGAAGTATTTAGACTTGGGGGGCGTGCGCGATGACCGCTGAGAGCGTCGGCTCCTGGAGAAGGTACATCGGCTTCGCCAACTAAAGTCTCACGATCGCCTCGGTTATTCTTCTACGCTGGCATTTCAATTGCTAATCGTTTCAATAGTTAATAGGGGCAGTGCGAAGGCCGACAGGACGGTTCGGTGAAGGAGCAGGATAAATCGTCCCGGAAACCTATGGACGGGGGCATGAGTCGGACCGGCATGAGTCGGGGATGCCTTCTTTCCTTGTAACTGAGAGTGAATTTATTCAAAAGCCGTCTGGCCGCAGACGGCGTGCAAGGACGATATCGATGTCTACTCAAAAATCCGATCTGCTCGCCTGGAGTCAGGAAGCCGAGTACGATACGCGCACGGATATTACGTTCGACCTGGAACAGGAATCTGTTATCTCGGAGGCGGCATTTCTCCGGATGCTGCGGTTGGAAAGGCGTCGAACGGAGCGTTCGGAGCGGTCGTTCATGCTTGTGCTGGTGCATTGCGGTGAGTTCAGCACAAAGGCGGAACGGATCCTCCTTGAGGATGTAGTTGTCGCGCTGACCGGAGCAACGCGGGAGACGGATTTGCTCGGGTGGTATGAGACCGGGTCAACGCTGGGTCTTCTGATGACGGAGATCGGCGAACCGAATACAACGACAGTCGAAAAGATTACGCATAAGATCCGCCACGCGGTCGAACGTGAAATTGTTGCCGAGGAATATCGTAAGTTGACATTTCAGTTTCGTCTCTTTCCCCAGGACGTACAAACGGGAATTGGGGAGGATGGCCAACATGTCCACTATCCAGATATCTTCCGGCCATCTATGCGGCGGGTGGGCGGGGGAACGAACGGAAGATTCGGCCGATTTCTGAAGCGCGGGATGGACCTTGTGGGTAGCCTCTTTGCGCTGATGGTCTTCATGCCGCTCTGCGTGACGATCGCAGTGATCGTAAAGCTCACCTCGAAAGGGCCTGTTCTGTTTTGCCAAAAGAGGATGGGGCAATACGGGAGGGAATTCAACTTCTACAAGTTCCGCACAATGTACACGGGGAATGACCCGCGTATTCATCAGGAGTATGTCTCTCGTCTGATTTCTGGGGATCTTGGGAAGTCGGAAGGCGTCTTCAAGATGACAAATGATCCCAGGATCACTCCGATCGGTCGATTTTTAAGGAAGAGCAGCCTGGATGAATTGCCTCAGTTCTTCAATGTGCTGAAAGGCGATATGTCGTTGGTCGGTCCTCGTCCGCCCCTCATGTACGAGTTTGAACGCTACCAGACATGGCATCGGCGGCGGGTGTTTGAGATTAAGCCGGGTCTGACTGGTCTGTGGCAGGTAACGGGGCGCTCGCGTACGACGTTCGATGAAATGGTGAGGATGGACCTTCGCTATGCGGTGGAGCGTTCGTTCTGGTTTGACGTCAAGATTCTTCTGCGGACCCCGGCTGCGATGTTCTCTGGACGCGGGGCCTGCTGAATGGAGACAGTAGCGACAGATGAAAGCGGTGCGTGCAGGCTAGGACGTTGGAGAAGAGAACACGGAGAGGCCAGATTCTGAAGCCGTCGTCGCTACTCGTACGACTTTCGAGGATGTGCCCGTCAACTTGGCGAAGGGAAGGTTGTGGGCGTCGGCGCCGCTGCAGCCCCTCTTCGGGGGAATTGCATGGATTTATCGATCATCATCGTTAACTGGAACTCGAAGGCGTATCTGAGGTTGTGTCTTGCCAGCCTGAGAGAGCATGTAAAAGACGTGCGCTACGAGGTGATCGTGATTGACAATGCTTCTTTCGACGGCGCATCGGAGATGGTAGCGAGCGAATTTCCCGATGTGGTGTTCCTCCAATCTGCCGAGAACTTAGGTTTCGCGCGGGCGAACAATCTGGCGTTTGCGCAAAGTTGTGCGCAGCACGTGCTCTTTCTGAATCCGGACACAGAGATCAGAGGGAGTGCGGTTTCGGCGTTGATGCAGGCTCTCGATACGCTGCCGGATGCCGGGATCGTCGGCGCGCGCCTGCTAAACACCGACGGTTCGCTGCAGACGACATGCATTACGGCGCTGCCGTCGATCGTGAACCAGGCGCTTGCGTCGAACCTTCTGCGGCGGCGTTTTCCTCGACTGCGGCTTTGGGGAATGGGGCCGCTGTACAACACAGAGGCGATGGCCGCTGAAGTAGAGGCGATCGCCGGGGCGTGCATGATGGCGAAGCGTGAGCTGATCGAGAGGGTCGACTGCTTTACGACGGAGTTCTTCATGTACTCAGAGGATATGGACCTCTGCATTAAGGCGCGCAAAGCAGGGTCGCGGATTTACTACGTTCCGGACGCAGTGATTGTGCATCACGGAGGCAGGAGCAGTGACACGCATGAGGACAGCAACTTTAGTTCGGTGATGCAATGCGAGTCACTGGTCAAGTTCTTTCAGAGGCACCGGGGCGCAAACTACGCGCGTATGTATCGCGTGACTACTGCGGTGATGTCGGCAAGCAGGATGGCTTTGATCGTGCCCCTGTTTCCGGTGACTGTGATGCTGAAAGGGTATCGGAGATGGTCCAGGATGGCGGGCAAGTGGTCGGCGATCCTGATGTGGTCGCTTGGTTTCAGTGAACGGTAGAGGGTAGGCGACGATGGCATTTATAGCATGCTTGCAGATCGGAATTGCGTTTGCGCTGTGGCGTGCTGGGCGCCGGAGGCTCGAGGACGCACTGCCATTGTTCTGCTTTTTCATTGTGCTGATGCCATTGGAGTCGAAGCTGGTTATCCCGGGGCTGTTTGATGTCAACACCATGCGCGTCTCTTTGATGACGATGACGTGGATGTTCTTCTCGAAGCCAAGACGAAATCACGGGCCGAAGTTGCCACTTGCTCCATTGATGGCGGCGCATGTCATGTGGGCGCTTTTGTCGACGGCGTACTCGCTGTCGTTTGTCGTGAGCATCAAGCAGTTGTTATCGCAGGTTGTGGAGTTTTACCTGATGTACTACATCCTTGCGAAGACGTTGACGAAGATGGAGACCGTGCACCGCATGTTGTATGCGATGTTGCTGGCGATGGGCCTCTGCTGCGTCTTCTCAACCCTCGAGGTCTTTGCGTCGTGGAGCGTGCTGCGTATCTTTCCGGCGAGCAACTGGATTACGTACAACGGTGGGCTGGACCCGCTCTATACCGAACTTGGGCGGGGGCTGCGTGTGCGAGGGACGTTTCCGCACCCGATCCTGTTTGGTGATGCTCTGGCGATCAGCATTGTGCTGTGTCTTTATCTACTGGGATTCTGGGCGCGAGGGCGACAGCGAGTGGTGCTGTGGTCGATCCTGATGCTGATGTTCTGGTCAATCTATAAGACACAGAGCCGCGGGCCGTGGCTGGCGACGGTGGTTTGTTGCATGCTGATGTTCTTCATGGTGAAAAAGGCGGTGCGGCGTTATCTGCTGACCGCGGCTGCGATGGCGCTGATTGTGCTGGTAGTGCGGCCGGGGGTGTGGCAATCGATCGATGCGCTGTACCAGGCAACGACAGATCCGACTCAACCGGTGGGCACATCATATCTATATCGTCACGCGCTGATGGAATCGATCGAGCAGTCGGTGGCAAAGGAGCCAGCGCGTGTGCTTCTGGGATACGGTCTGGGAACGTTTCGCGTGCTTGGGCTTGAGGTAGATTTTCTCGGACAGAAGAAGATCTGGTACACCTGCGACAACAACTGGGCTGCGTTCCTCTACGAGACCGGGTACGTTGGATTGATCCTGATCATGCTTCTGTTGTTCTGGCCGATGTTTCTCGCGCTGCGGAATTATTGGATATTAGGGCCGCCGGAGGGGACACTTAGCGGAGTTCTGTTTATTACGATGGCCGGGTTCTACTTTCTCCTGATCAGTGTTGCAGCGTACAGTTGGGGGCAGCAGGGCTACATGAACTGGATACTGATCTCGATCTCGGTGAGCCTTCCGCGGATACGCGCCCTTAGATTGTGGGCGGCCAAAAAGCGGCGGCTAGAGTCGGAGGCGCGACAGTCGTTTGAGATCGGATCAGAGCGGGAAATGCCGGTACCAGTTATTGTTTGAAAGCGCCGTTTTCAGGAGCGAGCGACCGCAGGCTTCAGCGATGATTCGGATGGAGTGGTGAGCGCACGGCGAAAGGCCTGATCGACGGCGTTGCCGGCGTCGTCCCATGAGGTGCCGTGAACACTGGCGGCAGCGCGTTGCGAGAGCGCGTCGAAGTGGGGATTGATAACGATGGACGCGAGTGCATCAGCGAGAGCCTGCGGGTGCGGTGCGGCGTAGTGGACGCATGAGTTGTCGAGAACAATGCGGTTCTGCTCCGCGTCGTTAACGACTGGAATGCAACCGGCGGCTAGCATCTCGTGGGGAACAAGTGAGACATTGGTAAGCGAGAGAGAGAGACCCGCGCTGCACTGGTTATAAATGATATTAAGGTGCTGTGGCGTAATGTGGCCGTGGTCAATGAAACGAAAGGGTAGCTTTCCGACCCTTTCTCCGTAAAAGTGGATCTCAATCTCCGGATGGCGTGCAGCAAACAGTTCGAGGGCCATGATGCCGAGCTCAAAGCCGCGACGGGTAGCTTCGCGGCGAGCATAAAAGACGATACCGGAACGGCGTGAGGTATTGGTGCGTTGGTAAATGGAGGTATCGCAACCGAAGTCAAAGGAGTCAGCGGGCATCTGGAACTCGGTTGAGAGCTTGTGCGCGAGCCAGCGTCCTGCAGTGATGGCGTGGAAGCCCATGCGGTAAGTATTTTCAGCGAGAAGACTGATGGCGCCAGTGGGAAAGAAGAGGGGCTCGTAGTCTTGAACGAAGTAGAAGCGTTTTCCGCTGCAGCGCGCATTGAAGACGGGGTACGCGGTGGACCATGCAGTGGCGACCACAGCATGAGCGTCTTCCATCTCGCGATCGATGGAGTCGACGATGCCATGAAATCCGTAAAAGCTGCGTACGATGGAGGCGTAGTGCTGGTGGTCGGCGCGATAGAGATTATAGAAGTAAATCCGGTTAGTATAACCGTGGGCCTCAAGGTAACGGATGATACGGAAGATGGTGGTGTGTCCGCCGGAGCCGGGGCCTGCGGGAACCATGACCCAGTTGATGATCGGCCGCTGTCCGGGTGCGAGATGGAGAAAAGGATAGTGCGGCGGATGCGCGAGGTCTGCGGCGAGGACGTCTTTGCGTCCGACGGGGAGCGGGAAGTCCTTGGGAAGAAGGGACTCGGCGAGCTTTCTGCGGACGCGGTCGAGGATGGCTTCCGCGTTGTTTTCGAGCAGCAGAGCGCGGAGCTGGCGTCCGCGGTATTGGAGTTGGCGCAGTGCTCTGGACATCGCTAAATTCCCTCTCGGAGCATGCGTGTCCGTTTGATTTTCCGCTCGATCCAGCGCAACGATGCTGGGATGATGAAGAGCTGAGTGCGATAGCAGAGTGTGGAACCAAGCCGTTTACGTCGTTCGAGCGCTGCGTATTCTGGCAGGCGGCGATAGTCGGGCCACGCCTGGGTGGCGAAAGTGACAAGCTCTTCGACGTTAGCCTCACTAAGCCGATTGTGATCGTAGGCGCGGCAAGCGTCCCAGAGCGACTCTCGGGCGAGCGTGCGGTTGACAGTCTGTTGCATCTCGGCGATGCCTGGAAGATGCTGATGGTGCTGAGCGAAGAGGTCGAAGGCTGCCTTACGATGAACGATGTCAAGCAGGCTGGTCTTGTATTTTGTTCGCTGCATGCTGGAAGGATGGACGCGGTAGTAGGCCTGAACGTGGTGAAGGTAGGCGATGTCGGATATGGCTGCAATACGGAGCCACATCTCGAGATCTCCACTATGTGGCAGTTCTTTGCGATAGCCGCCTACAGCCTTGTGCACAGAACCTCTGACAACGACCTCTGGTGAGGTAATGACATTGTTTCCCGCTTGTAGGCGCTTGTTAAGCCAGTCGCTGCCGCGGTAACGGGTGAAGCGAGTACCGGGTGGTTCGGCGGATACCGTGGCAAGTTGGGCTTCGTCGTGAAAGTGGACGGTGCGGCCGTAGACCATACCGACGGAGGGATCGTCTTCCATGACGGAGACGGCACGGGCGAGTGCACCGGGTGCAAGCATGTCATCGGCAGAGAGCAGCACGACGTAGCTGGACGAAGACCAGTCGAGGATGCCTTCGTTGTAGGTGGCGATGTGTCCTTTGTTGGTGTCGTGACGCCGGAAGGTAACGGCCTCATGCTGTGTGGCGAGATGTTGACCTACTGCGGCCGAGTCGTCCGGGGAACTGTCGTCGATGATGAGAATTCGCACGTCCACGCCCAGCTGTGAGAGCACGCTGTTCACGCAACCCGGAAGAAAGTGCCCGTAGTTGTAGCAGGGAATGACAACGTCTACCGTTGGGAGAGAGCGCGAGACTGGATGTCCCGAATGAATTGGTGCGAGTTCTATCGTTGGTTGTGTCATCGTGCGATCTGGGAATCGAGTGAAGGAAGGACAGTTGCTGATGCAAACTGTCCCCTCCCCGGGTAAGGTCTGAGAGTATTAGCCTTGTAGGGCTAGTGGACGACTCCCTTCAGGTTGGTGGGAGCTGCGGGAGCTGTAGGAGGAGCGGCTCCTCCGGCATACTGATAGGCGCCACGATTCCAAACGCCACTTGAATCTGGTCGGGAATTACCTGCGAAGTCTACGTTGTAGGGAGCTCCTAGGGTAGCTCCACCGGTCCAGTAAGAGTTCTGACTGGCCAACTGGAAGTTCGCTGATTGCCAATTGACAAACGGATTGGGAGCCCCGGTCGGGATGACAATATCGGTTGAGCTGATGCCCGACTTGGGTGTGCCCGAGTTGAGATAGGTATTGTTGCTTTCAGTGAGAGAGCCTCCGCAGGTCTGGAAATCGATCCTGTCGGAGGGCGTGATGCCATAGAAGAGATTGTTCTTCCATATCCATGTGTCTGGGTTGCCATCACAGTGGGTTCCGAGCGCACCAGCGTAATCGGCGGTGTAATTAACCACGGTGTTTCCTATGAAGGACCAATTCGTGCATCGGTTTCCTGAGTTGATACAGGAGAAGATTCCGTTGGAGGTGCCTGGGCGATTGCTGCCGGCGGTACGCCAGAGCGCATTGTTGTAGATATTGATGTTGGTAGACTGACAGCCTGTGAGGCAAACCCAAATGCCTGTGCCCTGGATGTCTTGAATGATGTTTGAATGGAAGTCGACATTAGAGATATTGACTTCGCTGTACCATAGCTGACCGTGACATGTGGCAGAGGACATGTTCTGGCGAATGTAGCTGTTCTGCACGGTGAAGGCAGTGGTCCATGGAACCTTGAAAAAGTCGCAGCCAGTGTCGTGGAAGTACGCGTGATCGACGAGGAAATTGTCGCAAGCTCCACGGCAGCGAATCTCTTCTTCGGACTGTGCACCATTATTGGCATCGCCACCTCCAAGAATCTCGAAGTAGCGAATGGTCCAGGAGGAAGTACGATGTTGGCCATCGTTGTTGTTGGCGCCTATATCGAAGTCGCTGTCCTGGCCTTGGCTTGCGGTGATCTTAAGGCCGCAGTCGGAGGCGGAGGTGGCGGCTGTAGGCGCTATGCCACAGCCCGTGACAGTGGTTTTTCCGTTGCCATCGAGGATAAGGTAGCCGGGCTGGGGGGTGCTGGTCCCGCCGTAGAACTCACCCCAGTTTGCCTGGCCGGCGCCCATCGTGCTCGGGTTCCATCCGGAAGAGATGTCGTTAGTGCAGCCGTCTGATGCTCTGCCGTAGTCGTAGGACTGTGCTTTTTTTATGGTGATGGTTGTAGTGCCTGAGTTTGGCGTGGAGAAGGTGTATTTGCCATAGTCGCCATCGGCAAGATAGTAGACATCGCCACGTGTCAGTGTCCTGGGGAGATTGTTCATGCGATTTGCCCAGTTCGATCCTGATCCATCCCCGGCCCCGGTGGGGCCGACGGCATGACAGGCTGCGAGGCTACGACCGGCGATAAAGGTACAAAAGAGAAAAAGGGCCACTAGGAAACGATTTTGCATGGATGGATTTCTCCTGCGAGCGGCCTCCTTACTGCGAGCATTTGGGAGGAGGATGCCATTCCCGGTGTTTTGAATATATCGCATGCAGATGACGGGCCTCGTGTGTCGAAAATGGAGCATTTCCCCTGAAAACGCGCGTAATGGGCTAAGTTACGTGACGCGATAGGTTACGGTGTTTCGATCGATTCGTGCATAGGCGACCCGCGCACGCTCTGCGCCTTCTCCTTCGATCTGCCACTGATTGTTCGTCCATACGAGTGACATCTTGTCTCTTTTCCGCCACCAGCGGTTGACTTCGCCTGGGAGTGCAATCCAGAGGCAATCATCATTACGCATCTCGTCGAGGCAGGCGAGAAGCTGTTTATAGACGTCGAGGGTCTTCGGGGTTTGGATGTAGTCGGGGTGCACGATGAACGACGCCATACCGTTGCGCTTCCGGACGATGCTGAGTTGTTCCTGCCATAGGTCGAGATCGTATTGATGAAACACGTTGAAGAGCGTGTAGTCCTGGGTCATGGTGACGGGAAGCTCGACGACATTGCCTACAAAGTAGGGCATCACGGTACAGCAACCCCCGTGTTGAGGATCGAGATGTCCTACGTTGGGGACGGACATATCGTAGTCAAACTGAAACGCGTCGTACCACTCCTGATTGCGATAAAGGGCCCCTGATCGGAAGCCGGCGCTTTCGAAGAGGCGTGCGAAGTAGTTGATCTTTGCCGCATTGGCTTTGAAGGAGACGTAGTCATCAAAGAGATGACCGTTGTGCCGGAGGTCATGTACGTTGGCTTCGAAGCCACGTGACTTGATCGATTTGAGTATCTCCTTCGTAACGGTGTAGCGAGCAGCGGGAATAAGTTGGAAGGAGCTTTTGATGCCGTAGCCGTCGTTGACGTTCATCAGTTCGTCGATGAAGTCAAGGCCGAAAGCTGTCTCGACGTCATGGGTCATGACGGCGCAGCTGGATCGGGCATCGGGCCAAAACCAGATAAAGGGGATTTCTTCGCCAGAGTGTGCTTCGAGCGCATGGAGCATCATCCGTTCGAAGATGTGGTCCACACTGGCGTCTACCGGCCACTTTGGAAAGGGTATCTGCTGCCATCCATTGAGCCACAGACGCTGCAGGTGACGGCGGAATGCGACTGGAAAAGCCGGGCGGAGCAGGTAATAGAGTCGGCGAACAATTTGCTTTACGAGAGGGGGGCTCTGGCGGGTGACGTAGCGCTCGCGGCGGAGATTGGTGATGACCTCCTCAGGGTCAAAGGGGAGGCTGCAGTGGTCTTCGCCTACCTCGACGAGTTCGTCAGCATCGGCAAGTGCGACGCCCACATCGGCGTTTGCTTGATCGAAAGCGCCGTAGGCGATGGCATCGGGGCCAAAGCGAAAGAATCCCTTCGCGGCTGGATTTTCCGCCAGTCGCGTAAAACGGGCGCAGACGGGCGGGCAGCGGAAGTAGCGGAGGAATTCGTCATTCATGGCAGCTCTGGTCATCCCATATGCCTGTAGAGCAGATTGCCGATGCCCTCGAGGAAGGGATCGGGGAGCCGAGAAAAGACGGGGCCGATAAGAGAAGATAGAGCAGAGGATGACTTCGGCTCAGACGATGGCACGTTGCGGAAATAGATAAGATCGCTGACGGCAGCACCAAGGTGCTGCTTGAACCCTACCAGCCCTTCGTCGCCATAATCGGAGCGGCCGAGGTCGAACGCGGTGAGGCCATCCAGCTTTGCTTGTTGGATAACCTTCCAGAACAGTGAAGGCGTGCCGCCCAGGTTGCTGAAGGACACATCGGAGCAGCCGTACTTATAGACGATGGTTTGCTTGTGGGTGATGGTGAGAATGCTGGCTGCGGGCACTCCATCCTTGGACATCATATGGATTTTGAGGCGGTCGCCGAAGGCGTGCGCAAGATTACGGATCCATGAGACTGGAGGAGGCGGGAGCCGATGACGGCGGCGAGTCAGAAGAAAAAGGTGGCGAAAGCTATCCATGAGATCTTCGGTTGCGCCGGACTTGTACTCAAGTTTCTCCTTGTCCGCTCGCTTGATCTTCCTGCGGATGCAGCTGTCGTGCATGTTTTTGAGGAGCATGGGAAGCTCTGGTCGAAGATCGATCGTCTGGAAGTGAAACCGGTTGGCTTCAAAGATTCGTTTCGTTGCTGGAAACGAATCTTTGTGGAGAGGGCGTAATTCGAGATACTTCCAACCCACAGTGCGCGATTTTGAAAGCAGGTAGGAGAGTATTTCGGTGGTCTGATTGGAATCTGCGAGCGGCTGGCAGTGATCGGAGAAGGGAAGTGAGACGAGCCTTTTTCCGGTCAAGGGGCTACTGACCTCGCAGAAGACGATGGCGTCTTTGAGTTGGCGCGCATTCGATGTGGAGAAGGCAACAGGGCGATAGCCGTAGGTCTGCTTGAGGCTCAAAAGCCACTCGACGGTATGAAAGATCGAGGAGTCCGCGTGCCTTCCGACAAGCTCGAGCCATCGCGGGTCGGTCAACGGGTCGAATTCATAGACGGCCACGTGTGGGCTCCTTGGTTCGCCAGAGGCGTGTAGTAAGGTACGCGAGTATCATGCGGAGGCACCGGGAGCGGAGTCCTGGCGTGGCCAAAGCGCCTTGATTCTGCCGAGTTGCTCCTGTTGCAGGAAGTCGACGATCTCAGGAGAAACGAGACGTGGACTCCTGTCGAGATAACAGGCGAAAAAGCCGAGCATGCGGGCTGCTGCCCCCATGAAAAAGGGGCGCTCCGGGATTCTGCGAGCGCATTTGACGATCTCGAAGAGGGGATGGCTGCCGATGGAGAAGTCCATTCTGCCCTCGCGAAGACGCGGCTTGAGCAGCGAATCGGAGCCTCCAGTGAAACGGTGATGCATGACTCGAAGATGCGGGAAGGAGCGGACCTGCCAGCCGTTGCGGCGCGCACGAATCTCGGCATACCAGTCTTCGCCACCGAAGGGAAGGCCGACGTAACCGCCGATCTGTTCGTAGCATTCACGGCGCACAAGCTGTGCGGCGTGTGCGACGGAATCTACGCTGTTGGAGGGGCGAGCGCGAAACTGGCCCTGTTGGCGCTCATAGATCATGCCGCCTGCGATGCCGAGGGCGGGCTGGGCCCTGAAGCAACTCATTAGACGCTCGAAGTAGTTGGGACCTAAAGTGACGTCGGCATCGAGGTTTCCAATGAAGCTATGCGGATGGTGAACGATCTCCTTATACGCCGCAGTCAGGGCATTGACCTTGGCCATGGTGCCTCGTCCGGTGTTTTCGTTGAGACGGAGGAAACGCAGGAAAGAATGTTCGCGGCAGTAAGAGGCAACGACCTCGTCGGTCCCATCGGTGGAACGATCGCTGACGATCACCCATACCACGGGGAGAATGCTCTGTGCGAGCACAGACTCGATGGTCTGGCTGATAAGGCCAATCTCGTTATGGGCTGCCGTCATGAGGGCGTAGCGATCCATGGCTAGAGCACCAACGCGGGCTTGGGGTCGGCGCGGACAAGCGAATCGATGAGCTCGAGATACTCGTGCTTGCGCGAATCCCAGGTATTGTTGTCGGCATACTCCTTGGCTCGTTCTGCGAGGGCCCGGCGAAGAGGGGCATCGTTGTAGAGGCGAAGAATCTGATAGGCGAGGAGTGAAGGGTCGTCGTTTTCGTAGTACTGAATGATCGATGGGTCGTAGTAGAAGGCGTGAATCTTGGTGTGGGATGCGATCACGGGAACCCCGAGACTCATAAACTCGAGGATCTTGGTGCTGAGCGCCTCATTGCCAAAGGAGGAGGTTGCGCGCTTGGGCTCGATGGCGAGGTCGGTGTTCGCCATTACCTGCGCAATGCTCTTGCTGGGAAGATAGTTGTGGAAGAGGATCCTTTGCTGCATAGAGAGCTCTCTGGTAAGAGCGATGAGTGCAGGTTTGGCGGCGCCTTCGCCGTAGATGTGAAACTCGGCGTTGGGCATGCGGTCGGCTACGGCAGCGAAGGCGCGGATGGCGACATCAAGCCCCTGGTGTTCATTCAGAGAACCTGGATAGGTGAGTAGAAACTTGCCGTTGTCGGATTCAGGGCGCGGGGAGCACTTTTGGAAGATGGCGAGATCCGGGCGATTGCGAACGACACTGCACTTGTCGGCACGCGAGGAGCGCGCGGCATAGCGCTCGCGCCAGAGGTGGTTCGCGATGATGATGTGGTTGGCGAAGACCGCCGAACCGCGCTCAAGGCCGACGAGCAGCCTGAAGAGGGGTGAGGTATGCCCGATACCGAACTTGCTGGCGTATAACTCCGGCAACAGATCGTGAATATCGAGCACGATGCGTGCGCCGTTAAGTCTGGGATAGAGTGCTGAGAAGACCAGAAAGTCCGGCACATTGTGCACGTGCACGACGTCGTAGGGGTGGTCGTGCTCCTTCTTTGCCAGTAAGAGGGCGGACTTCCAGGCGAAGCGCAAAATCCGCGTAGCATAGTTGAAGATACCCTTCTCGTTGAGGACGCGGGACTGGATGCGATAGACGTTGACACCGCCCATCTGCTCGTAGACGGGGAGATCGGGGCCTCGCTGCAGGGCGATGACGTCGACGATGTCGCCGCGCTCCGCGAGTGAGGTCGCATACTGCAAGACACGCGTATCTGTCTCATAGAAGGAGTAGACCAGCATGCAGACATGCAGGCTCCGCCGATCGGAGCGTGGTGGGACTGTGGTATTCGCGAAGGCGTGATCGTTCAGCAGCACATTCGTTGACATCGTTTCCTCAAACAAATCGGCTGTGGTGTCCTTCGGGCTTCCCATTAGGGAACCCAATGCGTCAGCCGCTTTGATGTGGATGCAATTCTGCTTCCAACAGGGATTTCATCGCTTTATGTCAGAGATTTGTGAGGTGCCGTAGCGGGTGGGCCCTCATTAGCGGGGAAAGGTGTGCAGTGTTTTGCGGGCTTTTACGACAACACTGCGTAGCGAGATGACGAGGACATGGACATCACCAATACCTTGCATACTGTGACAATTTCATTCAGGGGATGTGTGTCTCCCAGACCCGCAGTCATGAAACTCATCCGGGTGATGAAGATCGATTCGCGGCGCAGTGGATGAGCAGATAAACGTGCAAATTACTGTTTTATCTGGGTTTATTAGGTTTTTCGAGATTGAGGGGGAGCGGCCTGTTGGTGTTGTGCCGTACTTAGGTACGTCACGTGCACAGAGAACACCCTAAACAGGAGTTTCGATGTCGACCATTCGGACTGCCCCCAAATCGCGATGTGCCGTTCGGCGGATAAATGTCTTTTGCCGCCTCTTTGCACTTTTGTTCGTTGCCGCATTCGGACTGGGGGCCTACGCCAAGGCGCAATGCGCCAATCCGGCGAACGCCATTGTGGCCGAGAACTGCCTGCCTGGCAGCCCTAGCTCGGAATGGGACACGAAGACCTTCGAAGGCGATTCGACGATTCAAGGCTTTGCTACGGATATGAGCGTGAATCGCGGAAGCACAATCTCGTTCAAGATCAAATCGACAGCGTCGGCATACCGGATCGATATCTACCGGATGGGGTACTACGGCGGCATGGGTGCGCGCAAGGTTGCGACGATCACTCCTTCCGTGAGCCTGCCGCAGAGCCAGCCGACCTGCATCACCGACGCCACGGTGGGGCTGATGGACTGCGGCAACTGGGCCGTCTCGGCTTCATGGGCGGTACCGGCGACGGCGACTTCGGGTATCTATTTTGCGCATCTGGTGCGTACGGACACCGGCGGCAGCAGCCATATTATATTCATCGTCCGCGACGATTCGAGCCACTCCGCGGTGTTATTTCAAACGGCAGATGAGACTTGGCAGGCCTATAACTATTACGGCGCCGGAAGTGTTTACAGCCAGGCATCTCCAATCTGGGACCTGAACGGCCGCTCATTTAAGGTGAGCTACAACCGGCCATTTCTGACGCGAAACTTCCAGCAGGAGTCCGACACTTTTGTCTTCGGCGCCGAGTTTGCGATGGTGCAGTGGCTTGAGCAGAACGGCTATGACATAACGTACTTTACCGGGGTGGATGCGGCGAGATACGGATCGCTCATGCTCAACCACAAGATATACATGGACACCGGGCATGACGAGTACTGGTCGGCGCAACACAGGGCAAACGTAGAGGCCGCTCGTGATGCGGGTGTGAACCTTGCGTTCTTCGGCGGCAACCAAGCCTTCTGGAAGACGCGGTGGGAGAATAGCATCGACGGATCGAACACGCAGTACCGCACTTTGGTCTGCTACAAGGAGACACTGGCGTTTGCCAAGATTGATCCGACCTCGACGTGGACAGGCACGTGGCGCGATCCGTTGCTGAGTCCTCCTTCTGACGGCGGCCGCCCGGAGAATAGCCTGCTCGGTACGCTGTTCATGGTGAACGGCACTAGTGCGGACAACGACGGCAGTATGAAGATCCAGGTGCCGGCCGAGGACGGCAAGATGCGCTTCTGGCGGAACACGGCTGCGGCGTCCCTGGCGGCGGGAACTACATACAACCTACCGACGGGAACACTTGGCTACGAGTGGGATTCGGACATCGATAATGGATCTCGTCCGGCCGGACTCTTCCACCTTTCAACGTCGACCCATAATTTGACCTCCGACCTGTTGCTGGACCAGGGGGCTACATACGGAGCCGGAACAGCGACGCATAACATGACGATGTATCGCGCCGCGAGTGGCGCCCTTGTCTTTAGCTCCGGATCAATCGACTGGTCCTGGGCCTTGAACAACAACCACGATAATCCGTTTTCGTTTGATCTGACCGATCCCGATCCTGCGGCCCAGCAGGCTACGGTCAACCTGTTCGCTGATATGGGAGTACAGCCTGCGACGTTGCAGCCCGGGTTAGTGCCTGCGACGGCTTCGACGGATACGGCGCCCCCGGCGAGTACGATCAGTTATCCAACAGCTGCGATGACCCTGAATACGGGTAGCTCGATTACGGTGACGGGAACGGCAACGGACGGTGGAGGCAGGGTTGGGGCCGTCGAGGTCTCGGGCGACGGCGGTACAACATGGCATCCTGCGAACGGCCGCTCCAACTGGTCGTATACATGGATCCCGTCGCAAGTGGGATCTGTAACTCTACTGTCGAGGGCTGTGGACGACAGCGGCAATTTAGAAACTCCTCATGGCATTACGCTGACGGTTTCGCCGCAGGTGTGCCCGTGCAATATCTGGCGCGCTGCTACGCCGCAGTCGGCGGATAGCGGCGATGGTAATGCAGTGGAACTGGGCCTGAAGTTCCGTGCAGATGCGGATGGTTCGATTCTTGGGGTGCGCTTCTATAAAGCTGCTGCGAATACGGGTGCGCACGTGGGGCATTTGTGGACCGAGTCCGGGGCGCTGCTTGGGACAGTTACCTTTAGTGGCGAGAGCAGCTCTGGCTGGCAGCAGGCGAACTTCTCAAGCCCGATCGCCGTAACCGCAAATACGACATATGTGGTGTCGTACTTTGCTCCGAACGGTCACTATTCGGTAGACGGGGAATACTTCATCCAGAGTGGAGTGGACAATCCTCCACTTCATGCATTGGCCGACGGAGTCGACGGCTCCAACGCGGTCTTTACATACGGTTCGAATGGCGGATTTCCCACGTCGACGTACCGCGGAGGCAACTATTGGGTTGATGTCGTGTTCACATCATCTAATACCTATAAGGTCACAGGGACGATCCAGGGCCCAGGCGGAGCCGGGGCGAACGTTGCTCTGAGCGGCCCGGTGATGCTGTCGACGACGGCAGATGCCTCCGGGAACTACAGCTTCGACGGCCTGGTCAACGGGACCTACACAATTACCCCCAGCAACAGCGGAGTAACGTTTACGCCTCAGAGCGCCCAGGTGACGGTGAATTATGCCTCGCTGTCGGGTGTGAACTTCTCTGCTGTAGTGACGAATCCGCAGACGATCTCAGGCACCATTACGGGAACCGCGGGAGCTGGGGCTACGGTAAACCTTACGGGGGCGGCAATAGCTACCACGGCGGTCGATGCTTCTGGCAACTATGCTTTTACCGGGCTCCTTAATGGAAGCTATACCGTGGCACCGCAGGCTCCGGCGGTCATCTTTACGCCCGCCTCGAAGTCGGTGGTACTGTCGGGAGCGGGCTCAAGTGGGGTGGATTTTAGTGCGCAAACCTGTAATTGCATCTCGATCTGGCCAAGTACAGCTACTCCGTCAGTGATTGACGCGAACGATGCCACACCTGTTGAGGTGGGCGTGAACTTCACGAGTTCACTGCCTGGAATGGTTTATGGCATCCGCTTCTACAAGGCGAGTACGAACACTGGCACGCATGTCGGTCATTTATGGTCAAGTTCAGGGACTTTATTGGCCACGGCGACGTTTACGAATGAAAGCACCTCCGGTTGGCAGCAGGTCACCTTCTCAACGCCGATCACAATCACGCCAAATGTGACCTATGTTGCATCCTACTTCGCACCTGCTGGACACTACTCGGCGGACTCGAACTACTTCGCGACGAACGGAGCGAGCGCACCGCCGCTGCAGGCGCCCGCAGGCACGTCGAGCGTGCCAAACGGGGTGTATCTCTATACCACCAGCGGAGGCTTTCCGGTACAGAGCTATGCGTCGACGAACTATTGGGTAGATGTGCTCTTCGCGAGTGATCAAGCCCACTCGATTAGCGGAACGCTATCCGGGCCGGGAAGTGCGGGAGCAGTGGTGAACATCTCCGGAAGTTTAGGAACAGCAACTGTGACCGCGGATGCATCGGGCTACTACAGCGCAGCCTCGCTTACACCTGGAACATATACGGTATCGGCGAGCAATGCCAATGCAGCCTTTACACCGGCCATGCAGAGCGTAACGATAGGATCCGGTGATGTGACGGGACTGAACTTCGTCGGGTCCAGCCTGTGTCCATGCAACAGTATCTGGCAGCCTACGGCGGTGCCCGGAACCGTTGATGCGGGCGACGGCAAAGGGGTGGAGACGGGGGTGCGGTTCACGGCTGACTACGACGGCTACATCCTCGGCGTCCGTTTCTACAAGGCTCCGGCGAACACTGGAACGCACACAGCAAATTTATGGACAGGAGATGGCTCGGCGGCTCTGCTGGCAACGAGTGCGCTCCCGGCAGAGACCGGATCAGGATGGCAGCAGGTGATGTTTACATCGCCGGTTCCAGTCACTGCCAATACGTCTTACGTGGCGTCTTACTATGCTCCTCAAGGACACTACTCGGTGACGGGAGCTCAGTTTGCGAACGCCGGAGTGGATGCTCCGCCACTCCATGCCTCCTTGGGCACGTCGGACCAGCCGAATGGAGTATTTGCCTACGGTTCTACAAGTTTGTATCCAGACAGTAGCTACAACGCCACCAACTACTGGGTGGATGTTGTCTATGCCAAAGCAACGAGTTTTTCGCTAGGCGGGGTACTGACGGGTTCTGGTGGTGCTGGCAGGACAGTGACAATAAGTGGTCCGGGAGGGATGCAGAGCGCAACAGCAGACAGTTCGGGGAACTATCGCTTCGACGGGCTGGCTCCCGGAACATATACCGTAACGCCCGTAGCAAGTGGCGTTGTCACATTCAGTCCAGCAAGCCAGAATGTGACGATCTCTGCAAACCATGTTCTCGGTGTAAATTTTGCCTCCGTGCAGCCGACATATGCGATCTCGGGCACGATTACAGGTGGCCCGGGCGATACGGTAAACCTGTCGGGCCCAGTAACAGCCACAACGACGGCGGACGCTTCGGGTAACTACAGCTTCACCGGCCTTTATAGCGGAACATACACCGTGACACCGGGTACAGGAGGCTTTGTCGTCAGCCCGTCGAGCCAGAGTGTAACGGTGAGCGGAGCAGATGTCGCAGCGGTGAACTTTACTGCGACAGGAGTGCAGTATTCGATCAGTGGTGTGATTGCAGGGGGAGCGGGATCCACCGTGACCCTGGAAGGTCCTACGACGCTGTCGACGACGGCGGATGCTTCAGGAAACTACAGCTTTGCCGGTCTTGCGAGTGGATCCTATCTTGTAACTCCTGCGAAGCAAGGTGCAGTCTTTACGCCTGCGAGCGCCAGCATAACGGTCTACAACGCCAGCGTGAGCGGAGCCGACTTTGCGGTGCCCCCGAACTGTCCGTGCAACACGATCTGGCAGCCATCATCGAAGCCGGCTAACGTGGATCCGAACGATACGCACGCCTCTGAGGTTGGTGTGACCTTCCGGGTTGACGCGGATGGCTACCTTGCCGGTATACGGTTCTATAAGGGACCTTTGAATACTGGCACGCACACTGGCAATCTTTGGTCCAGCACCGGAACGCTGTTGGCGACAGCAACTTTTGTCAACGAGAGCACGACGGGCTGGCAGCAAGTGCTGTTTGCTAACCCGGTACCGGTGAAGGCAAATACATCGTATGTTGCATCGTACTTTGCCCCCCAGGGCCACTACTCCGGCGATCCACAGTCGTTCGCTAATGGCGGCGTTGATGCGCCACCGCTCCATGCGCTGCAGGATGGGGTGAGCGGAGCGAATGGCCTCTATCTTTATACGACTGTGAGCGCGTTTCCGACATCGACGTTTGGATCGGCCAATTACTGGACTGACGTCGTCTATACTCCGACATCGACGTATACGGTGACAGGCAGTATCTCGGGTCCGGGTGGGCCCAATGCTTCGCTTGTCCTTGCCGGACCGACGACGGTGACGGCTACTGCAGATGCATCGGGTAATTTCAGCGTCGCGGGTCTGCCGAATGGAACGTACACCCTTACGCCAAGCGCGCCTGGTATGGTCATCAGTCCAGCGAGTCAGAGCGTAACGATCAATAACGGCCATGTCTTCGGTGTAACCTTCACGAGCCAGCAAACCTATACGGTGAGTGGCACACTAAGCGGCGCAGGTGGGGCAAATGCGACCGTTACGTTGACAGGGGCGTCCACGGCCAGCGTCACAGCGAACGCATCTGGCGCTTATACTGTTACAGGGCTGCTAAACGGTACCTACACTGTGACACCACTGAAGACGGGCTATGCCTTCAGCCCGCCCAATCAGTCAGTTACGGTCAACAATGCGAACATGACGGCCAACTTCGGCTCTACTGCACTGACGTATACGATTACTGGCACTATCAGTGGTGCGGGTGGACCGGGTGCGGCGGTAAGCTTGACCGGTACATCGACAGCGACGGTGGCAGCCAACTCGTCCGGCGTATATTCGTTTACCGTACCCAGCGGTTCCTACACGGTGACGCCGACGAAGACGGGCTATATCTTCACACCTGCCAGCCAGGTAGTGATGGTGAATGGCGCAGACAAGACAGCGAACTTTAGTTCGAAGCAGACGTACTCGATCTCTGGAACGATCAGCGGTGGGGGAAGGTCAGGAGCAACTGTGAAGCTGACCGGGGCGATAACCGCAACGGTCACATCGAACTCATCGGGTGTCTATACCTTCACAGGTTTACCAGCGGGAAGTTACACGGTGACGCCCACTAAATCGGGCCACCTGATGATTCCAACGAGTCGTTCGACGACAATCAGTACCTCGAATGTCACTGGACTAAACTTTCTCTCTCTCTAACTGAGCCAGATATGCTCTAGTGGTATCGAGGTAGTTGGATTTGATGTTAACGATTCGAGCAGCAGGGTTGGCAATTTTGTCAGCCCTTTTACCTCTGTCAGTGACTGGGCAGAGCAGGGGTCATGTCCATCAGCGTGCGAAGCCGTCCGGCAGTGTTGCGTCTCAGGTTTCTGCTGTACAGGACCGTCGCGGTGTCACTCGGGTGTATTACATCGCAGCGGATGAGGTGGATTGGGACTATACCCCGCAAGGCAGAAATCGGCTGGGATTACCTCATCCCGAAGCGGCAGAGGATGAGTCGAATGCGGGAAAAACACATAGGATCTATCACAAGGCGGTTTATCACGAGTACACCGATGCCACCTTCAAGACGCTCAAGCCCCGGCCGCCTCAATGGGAACACCTGGGAGTCCTGGGACCTTTGATCCGCGCTGAAGTCGGCGATTCGATCCGTGTCGTCTTCCGAAATAACACTCACCTTGCAGTCACGATGCATCCCCACAATGTTCGCTACGCCAAGGATGCAGAAGGAGCAATGTACAACGACGGCACCAGCGCGGCGGTGAAAGCGGATGACGCAGTCCGCCCTGGGGCGACCTATACCTATATCTGGAAGGTGCCGGAGCGTAGCGGACCCGGGCCGATGGACGGCAGTTCGATCATCTCGATGTATCATTCGCACTTTGTCGAATCGAGGGATATCAATACCGGCCTGATCGGTCCAATCATCATTACGAGGAAAGGGGAAGCGAGGCCTGACGGCTCGCCGAAAGACATAGACCGTGAGTTCATAGCCGACTTTGCTATCTTCGATGAGACAAATAGCTGGTTTGTGGAGCGAAATATTGGCAAGCAAATCCGAGGCGCACGCCTAAAGGTCTCCGATCCTGCGCTTCGTGAGCAGCACCTTCTTTATTCGATCAACGGCTATATCGAAGGCAACATGCCAATGTTGACGATGCACAAGGGAGAAAAAGTGCGTTGGTATCTCCTTTCGAACAGCAACGAAGAAGATATACATATGGCCCATTGGCACGCCAATACCGTGACATGGAATGGCATGCACATGGATACGATGTTCCTCGGTCCAATGGCAATGGCGACTGCAGACATGGTTCCCGACAGTGAGGGAATCTGGCTCTTTCATTGCCACGTTAACGACCATTATGAAGGCGGGATGGTCGCCCGCTATCAGGTACTACCTTGAACTGCACTTCCGCATGGTTTGAGCGTTAGGCGCTCAAACCATGCTGTTGAATCTTGTAGAGAAGACTCCTATAGCTGATATTGAGATTCATGGCTGCTTTGCGACGGTTCCAGCCAGAAGCTGAGAGAGCGTCCTGCAACATACGAATCTCCGTTTGGTTCTTGATCTCGCTGATCGCGTTTTTCATGCCGGCTGGCATCGTATCCTTTTTCTCGGTTTGCACTTCTCCCGCAACTAAAGGAGCCGTGGCCTTCTGAACTTGCGTTTTGTTTTGGAGATAGGCATAAGCAGCTTCCTGATCGCGAAGAATCAGGGTGCGAATCACGAAGTTGCGTAGTTCGCGAAGATTACCAGGCCAATGATATTGCATGGAGGCTTCGAAGATGCGATCTGAGAGGATGAGCGGTTGCGCGACACCTGCAGCTCCGCGCCGATTCAGTTCCTCAATCAGAAGAGGAATCTCTTCGCGGCGTTCACGAAGAGGTGGAACGACAAGTGTCAGGGTGTTCAACCGATAATAGAGATCCTCGCGGAAGCGCTTTTCGGCGATCGCGGCCTGCATATCAATGTTCGTAGCAGCCAGAATGCGGACATCGACCTGGGTGGAAGCGCGCCCACCCAGCCTGCAGAACGAACCGTCCTGAAGGACGTGGAGTAACTTGGCCTGCATCTGAGGGCTCATCTCGCCAATCTCGTCCAACAGGATGGTGCCTTTATTCGCGAGTTCGAACTTGCCGGGCTTGGACTTCATTGCACCCGTGAAGGCTCCGGCCTCATAACCGAACAGTTCGCTCTCGAGCAACTCCGTAGGGAGAGCAGCGCAATTCACATTAAGAAAACGGTTCTCGGAGCGCACGTGGTACTTGTGCAGCAGCATGGCAACGATCTCTTTGCCAACGCCGCTCTCGCCCAGGATCAACACGGGAATATCAATCGGTGCAAGTACACGAATGTCGCGATACAGCTGCATCATGGAAGGTGAGGCAGCGAGGAAGAAGCGATTGTTGCCCAACTCCTCCAGATGATAGTTGCGATCGGGAGGCGAAGCCGGAAACGGAGTATCTACAGACGCCTCTTGATGCAGGAGTTTCTCTAGATCGTGCATCGTGAGAGGTTTATTGAAAACGGTCGCAATCTTCCATTTTGCTGCAAAGTCCTGCCATGTCTTGTTCTCTCTATCGGCAAGAATGCAGAATTGACGGCTGGGTATCAAGTCCATCAGCGAGGAATCAAAAAACCTCTCACTTCCATGATCTTTTCCAGCGTCAAGTAGAACAAAATCTGCTCGCACTCCGCGGTTCAGCAGTTGAATTGCGTCGCGCGCAGACGGTACACAGATTGTTTGATAGCCCTGGGGAGAGAGTGAGCTATGAACCAAGTTACCAACTTCCATATCGTCACTGATTGCAAGAATACGTACAGCGTCCACCATGTGAGATAGACCTCGTGAGTATGAAAATGTGCCGCTACTCCGCATCAACGCTTGTTGATACGGAAGCGGGATTCTCAGGACACGAATCAAGGGCTGCCCGGAGAACCATGCAGATAATGAACCCATCGTTAGGAACGATTGAGCCGTAAAAAAAATGAGCCAAAAAAATGGGACCGAAAGACGCTTTAGGGCAGGTAACACTTCTCTAAGTTACTAATCTGGTTGAGGTAGGCTGCTTAGATGATGTTGTAATCTCCCCTGAAGTGGTGTGAATTTAAACGCATTCCGGGGAAGAGTCAAACAATTTTTTGTCCAACAAAATGCACATCGTTTGCATTGTTTTGCGCATTCTTGTAACTCTTGCAAGCCTGTAATTTACGATGAGATAGGAAATGAATTGCATTGCGAATTTTTCCCGGTATTTAGTAAAAAAGTGTAAGTTACCTCACATCTCTTAAGTAACTATTCAGTACCTTCTAGAATTTGGCACTTATCTTGCACGCTTGTACGGATGAATTTCGTTGGATGTGATACCTGGCGAAATAGTTCTGTGAATTTGTTAGTGAGGCTAATGGATACTTTGGGCTTTGCCACTTGCGACGTTGTTATTCTTGGAGCCGGTATTGTTGGCTTAGCGACCGGGCTTGACTTGATCAGCCGCTTTCCCAGGCTGTCCCTCGTTGTTCTTGATAAAGAGCAGAAGGTCGCTGCTCACCAGACGAGCCATAACAGCGGTGTCATCCATTCCGGTATTTACTATAAGCCTGGCAGTCTGAAGGCCAGTCTTTGTGTCAATGGCGCGGATGCGATGATTCGCTTTTGTACGGAGTATGCGATTCCCTATGAAATTTGCGGGAAGATCATCGTCGCAACGGCTCAGGATGAGATACCTCGGCTGGAAGAGTTGTACAAGCGCGGAACAGGAAATGGCCTTGACGGACTGAGATTCATTTCGTCCGAAGAGATACGGGAGCTGGAACCCTACTCTGCAGGTATTCGTGGCATTCATGTGCCAGCCACAGGAATCGTCGACTATGCTCGGGTGGCAGCCAAGTATGCGGAGCTGATTTCTACGCGAGGTGCTCGGGTTTTTCTCTCTCATGAAGTGATCGGGTTCAAGCGCTCCGACGGTCTAACAATCGTCAAAACCACAGATGGAGAGATTTCAGCAAAACTTGTTATCAATTGCGGCGGGTTGCAAAGTGACAGGATCAGTCAAATGGCTAACGCAAAGCTCAACCTGCAGATTGTTCCATTTCGTGGAGAGTACTACGACCTGGTCCCTTCAAAGGCTCATTATCTTAGAGGGCTGATCTACCCTGTCCCTGATCCGCGGTTTCCTTTTCTCGGGGTGCATTTCACTCGTCGGATCGGCGGGGGCATCGAGGCAGGACCAAATGCGGTGCTGGCGTTGAAACGTGAGGGCTATGCGAAGAGTGATTTCAGCCCGCGTGATATTGCGGAATATGGCATTTTCCCTGGATTTTGGAGAATGGCAGCGAAATACTGGAAAACTTCGGCGGGGGAGTATTATCGCTCATGGAACAAGGCTGCCTTTGTCCGAGCCTTACAACGATTGATGCCCGAGATCACGGCTGAAGACCTGCTGCCAGGAGGTTCAGGCGTTCGAGCCCAAGCTCTGGATGTTCACGGCAAACTGATCGATGACTTCCATTTCGAGTACACCGAAGGAATGATTCACGTTTGCAATGTCCCGTCTCCAGCAGCAACTGCATCGCTGGCGATTGGACGACATATCGTAGATATGCTGGTCAAACAGAATCGGTTCTAATAAAAAGATTTCGATCTCGGCCGGTGCTAGGCCGAGATCGAATAAAGAGCTTCAATAACGTAGTCCTGATCAGATTCCGTCATCTGGTGAAACAGGGGCAGGATGAGCGCTGTCTTCGCGATTAGGTTAGTCTGAGGCAAGGTCGCCTCCCAGCGCTCCTCGCGATACGGAATTTCGCGATGGGTCGCCATGATGGCTCTGCGAGTCGAGATATTCTTCTCAAGAAGTGTCTGCATGACGGCGTCCCTCTTCTCGGCTGCAGATCCGATGAGCTTAACCATGTATGACTGGTAGTTGTGTAGGCAGTTTGCAGGGACAAAAGGGGTTTCGAGCCATGAGAGCGCAAGGAGAGCCTGGTCGTACCGCGAAGCAAGATGGCGGCGGCGCTCAAGAAAACCTGGCAACCGGCCCAGTTGTACACTTCCGACTGCAGCCTGCATATCCGTCATGCGGAAGTTATAACCAACTTCGTCATAGGTTTCGGTTGTCACCTGTTTCGCATTGTGGCGAGCGACATCTGACAGGCTCATGGCGTGCTGACGCAGCTTGCGAAGGCGATTGGCTACTTCAGCATCATTCGTCGTAATCATGCCGCCTTCACCCGTAGTCAGAATCTTTCGGGGATGGAAGCTGAAACAGGCTACCGTACCGAGTGGTTTACCAATTCGTTGTCCCTCATACTCCGACCCGATTGCGCAGGCGGCATCTTCGATCACAGCGAGGCTATGCTTTGCAGCGATCTCCAGGATTGTGTTCATCTCCGCCGGAAGGCCGATCTGATGAACGACGAGGATCGCTTTGGTCTTTGGCGTGATCAGCTCTTCCAACTTGAGCGGATCGAGATTGAAAGTTACAGGGTCGATATCGCAGAAGATCGGTGTGGCGCCGACGTAGGTGATGGAATTGGCCGTCGCGATAAAAGAAAGGCTTGGACAGATAACCTCGTCGCCTGGGCTGATCTTGCATGCCATCATGGCCAGATGCAGAGCCGTCGTGCAGGAGGAGACCGCAACGGAATGATCGCAACCAATATAGTTAGAAAAATTCCTCTCGAAATCAGCAACGCGTGGTCCCTGCGTAATCCATCCGGAACGCAATGCTTCAACGACAGCATGTTCCTCTTCTGTGCCGATATAAGGTCGTGCCACCGGAATCATTGCCGGTATCTGTATAGACGTAGTGCTCATTTCGCGTTCCCTGCTGTTGTAGTGAGTTCCGATTTGATCTGGTTACGCCATTCAAGGAGCAATTTGAGACCCGTTTCGAGGTCGATTCCTGCCTTGAAGCCCAGCATTCGCTCAGCCTTGTCAGTAGTCGCCCGGCGGGCGCGGACATTGTTGACCTTGCGAGCTTCGTGGAACTCGGGCTTGAGATTGGATTCAGAGACCTTCAACAGGAGATGACAGAGCTGATTGAGCGAGGTCTCTACCCCTGTGCCAACGTTGAACGCCTCATCGGTCGCATCCGATAGCAGTCCTGCGATATTGGCGCGGGCAACGTCCTCCACATAGACAAAGTCCATGGATTGCTTCCCGTCGCCAAAGATCTTCGGCGGCTGTCCAGCTTCAATTGCATCCATCCAGCGAACCAGAACTTCGGTGTAGACGCCGTCGAGGTCCATGCGCGGCCCGTAGATGTTGAAGTAGCGAAACGCCACATACGGAAGTCTGAACATCTCGTAGTAGGACCGAAGCATCTGCTCATTGGCAATCTTGCCGGCGCCGTATAGTGTGCGGTTGTTGAAGGGATGGTTCTCATCCATGGGGAGATAAGAAGGGTCTCCGTAGACGGAAGCGGAGGATGCTGCGACGATCTTCTTGATTTTGTGACGCACGGCGCTCTCGAGAACATTCGACATGCCATCGATCAGGACCTGGACGGCTTCACGAGGTGCTTCAGCGCAACGGGTAATACGCAATGCCGCCATATGAAAGACGTAGTCGGAGCCCTCAGTGAGGCTATCGACCAGCTCCGCGTCGCGGATATCGCCTTCGACGAGCTTTACGCGTCCTGTCAGCAGGGCATTCTCCAGATTACGGACATTGCCTCGGATAAAGTTATCCAGGACGCGTACTTCAGAAGCTCCCTGCTCAAGGAGCTGGTCAATCGTGGTGCTCCCGATAAAGCCGGCTCCGCCGGTCATGAAAATCGTTTTGCCTTCAATAGGATTCATTCGAGCCCCTTGTATGGATAAGTCTTCGTGCAGTCGTACCGTGTTCAGCTTATCGGCGATACCGTATAACCTTCGCCGGAACTCCGGCGACTACAGCATATTCGGGCACGTCAGCGGTCACAACCGCGCCTGCCCCAACGATGGAGTTGGCTCCCACATGCACTCCAGGAAGAATCGTTGCGTTGGTTCCGATGTCGGCCCCATAGCCAATAACGACAGGCTTGATCATCAGCTCCGTCGCAATAATTGGAACGTCGACTGGGTCGCCGGTGTGGCTGGAGCCCAACACTTTTGCCCCGGGACCCCACCCGACGTAGTCCTCAATCACAAGATGACGTGCGTCGAAGTAGGCATGCGGACCGATCCATACGTGGTTGCCGATATGGCACGTACCATCGAAGCGCCCCTGGATCATGGTCTGCGCTCCAAGAAAAACCTTGTCGCCAAGCTCCATCGTCTCCGGATGCTTGAAGACGACTCCAGGACCACTCTGCAAGGCGTGACCCGCTGATTTGCACATCGCCCGGATCAGGATCCTGCGCATGCTAGCCTCGAAGGGAGCTTCGTCATTCCTATACTTCGCGAAGATGGCAAGAAGCTCGGCGGGCGTATGTGTTTGCTTCAGATGCGCCGCAAATTCCCACTCCCAGGGCGGATCCTCCACCATCACGGCGCTGCCAAAAACCGCGGGTACCGTCCGTACTTCGGAGGACGTCATAGATTCGTGCTCAACCGACATAGCATCCCTCTTTGAGCTCCGAGATGACATGAGCGATGGCTTCGGGTTTGATTCCGGGGTACATTGGAAGTGAGAGGATGCGGTCCTTCAATGTCTCTGTGACAGGGAAGTCTCCTTGCTTGTAACCAAGCGATTGGTAAGCCTGCTGAAGATGCAGAGGTGTGGGGTAGTGGAGACCGGTTTCGATGTTGGCTTCGGCCAATTGTTCGCGAAGCTGATCCCGCCTTGCTGACTGTACAACATAGAGATGGTAGACGTGCCGGTTGTGCGGCATCTCCGTCGGAATCTCCATATCAGTGCCAACAAGTGCAGCGTCGTAAGCGGCGGCAGCCTCGCGGCGCTGATCGTTCCACTGATCGAGATATTTTAACTTTACGGAAAGAAATCCACCCTGCAGACCTTCCATGCGCATGTTCAGGCCAGGGAAGATATGTTCGTACCGCTTTGACGATCCGTGATCGCGCCATAGGCGAATGCGGTTTGCCAATTCGGCATCATTGGTCGTTACGGCCCCACCCTCGCCGCAGGCGCCGAGGTTCTTGCCAGGGTAAAAGCTGAAGCAACCTGCGATACCGAACGATCCAGCCTTTCGCCCCTTATATTCCGCACCGTGAGCCTGGCAGGCATCCTCGACAACAGGAATGCCATGCCGACTTGCAATCTCCAGAATCGGATCCATATCGGCGATCTGACCGTAGAGATCCACAGGAATGATTGCACGAGTCTTGCTGGTGATGGCTGTTTCGAGAAGCGCGGGGTCCATCGTGAAGCTCACAGGGTCAATATCTACAAAGACCGGCGTTGCGCCAACCGCCGAGATGGCTTCCGCTGTTGCAATAAAGGTATGAGGTACGGTGATGACCTCGTCTCCGGCACCTATCTCGAGACCAGCCAGAGCAAGGTGTAGCGCTGCAGTTCCTGTATTAACGGCGACACAATATTCGGTGCCGACGTATGCGGCGAATTCCTGTTCGAACCGTTGTACTTCAGCGCCCAAGACGAAAGATGATTTATCCAGGACACGGTCGAAGACCTCCTGCAACTCATCCTTAATCTCCATGTGCATCGATCGCAGATCAACAAAGGGAATCTTCATGCTTCCTCCACCAACCTTAGAAATCGAGCAGGATTGCCGGCAACGACAGTGTTGGGCAGGACATCACGGGTGACCACGCTGCCAGCACCTACGATGGCCGACTCGCCAATGGTTACTCCGCAAAGAATGGTGCAGCTTGTCCCGATCGAAGCGCCACGCTTGACCACGGTCGGAACGACCTTCCAGTCCGCTTCTGTTTGCAGATTTCCATTGGTATTGGTGGAGCGAGGATGTTTATCGTTGATAAACGACACGTTGTGTCCGATAAAGACATCATCCTCAATCCTGACACCTTCGCAGATAAAGGTATGGCTTGAGACTTTCACGTTCCTGCCGATCTCTGCGTTCTTCTGGATCTCAACGAAGGTGCCGATCTTGCTGTTGTCGCCAATGGTGCAGCCGTAGAGATTGACGAAGGCGAAGATGCGCACCTCCTTGCCGATCTTTACATCTGGCGCAATGCGGCTAAACTCAGCCGTAATCACCGGCGCTGCCTCTTCGGCTGAATCTATCGTGGTTTGCGGACTCATCAAGCAGCCCCCTGGGCACGTTCGTTCGAAGTTAGGTTGATCAGCTTGCCCCGCTGCCTCATGGAAAGAGAAGCACTCTCAAGGATACGAACGACTCGCAGTCCACACTCGCCGCCGGTGATTGGCTCGGCTCCGGTTTTCACGCAATCAACAAAGTGTTGAATCTCAACCTTGAGGGCCTCGGACATATCCAACTGCGGTGCAAACATATCGCCTGAACGATAGCCAACCAGGGCTTTGTAGACGGAATCGGGAGTCGAGTTGACTGTGATTCCCTTGTCGTAGACCTTGACCTTCTCGCTCGGTTCCATATCGTCATAAACGATCATCTGCTTACTGCCACCGAGCAGGGTACGCCGGACTTTTACCGGGGAAAGCCAATTTACATTGACGTGAGCGATGATGTTCTCTTCGAAGAACATCGTGATATAAGCCAGGTTCTCCGTGCCGCCAAACACGTGGTTGATGCCGGTTGCCGCGACGGCGCACGGTGTCGAGGGCAAAATGTAGTCCATAATTGCAAGGTCGTGAACTGCAAGGTCCCAGATGACATCGACATCTCGCTGGAAAAGACCGAGGTTGATCCTTGTAGAGTCGTAGTACAGCATGTCGCCCAGCTTGCCGGAATCGGTGATCTCTTTGATCTTGCGAACAGCACCGGTATAGACGAAGGTATGGTCCACCATCAGCACCAGGTTGCGTCGCGTCGCTTCTTCGATCAGGTGTAGAGCCTGTTCTGAAGTCGTGGTCATTGGCTTTTCGACCATCACATGCTTGCCGTGCTGCAGGGCTTGCAGCGCCAGATCGTAGTGCGTAAAAACCGGTGTGGCGATGGCAATTGCATCGATCTTCGGATTTTTCAGCATTTCTCTGAAGTCAGAATAGAGCTCAACGGAAGGGAAACGGCTCTTTACCAGTTTCAGACGGTCAGCATTCATATCGCTGACGGCGATGACCTGTGTTTCAGAAACTTCGAAAAGGTTGCGGACCAGATTTGGTCCCCAGTATCCATAACCAACTACGCCAAAATTAACCACGCAGATTCTCCTGAACCGCAGAAACTTGACCGAAGCGTTGCACTGTTATGCAAATTAGTTACAAAAACTCGCGCAAAAATAACACTCTGTATGCCACTTGCATGTCTCACGCTTTCAGCACCTTGTATGAATGCATGTAAGCTTCCAAACTTTTGGGGAAAATAAGAGACCTGATCCTGGGGATCAGGTCTCTTAGGTACTCGAACGTGGCAAGCCACCTTCTTTGATCTTGTACAAAAGCGTGCGGTAGCTGATATCAAGTGATCGCGCGGTCTTGCGGCGGTTCCAATTGTTAGCCTTCAGGACCCCCAAAATGATCTTGTTCTCAAGATGCTGTATGGCCTGCTTGGTCTGGACGCGCAGGGGGGTCGTCAGATCCACTTCTTCTTCCGGAACAGGAGTTCGTGGTTCCAGGGGCTGCATCATGGACAGCACATGCTCTTCACTGTTGAGCACGACGTAGCGTTTGGCCATGTTTTCCAGTTCGCGCGTATTGCCAGGCCAGTGATAGGTTTCGAAGGCTCGAATAAGCCTTGCGCTGAGAGGTACGGGGTACCTGTTGAACTTGTTGCTGTAGACATTGATAAAGTGCTGCATCAAATACCGCACGTCTTCCATGCACTCCCGTAGAGGCGGCATGTGAATGCGTAATACATTGATGCGATAGTACAGATCGACCCGGAAGGCGCCCGCTGCCATGGCAGCCTCCAGATCGCTGTTTGTCGCACAGACGAGACGAAAATGTTCGTTCGGATCGCCCAGGCCGCTGAAACCGGGAAGGTTCGATTCTTGCATCTTGTGCAGGAGCTTGCCTTGAAGGGTGAGGTCAAGTTCATCGATCTCATCGAGGAAGATGGTTCCCCCGTTCGTGGTGTTGTCAGATAATTCCGCCGGGGCAAACAGCAAATCGTCAATCCGCCGATGTGCCTCGGCGTCGAATTCCCGATCAAAGAACTGACCGGACATCGACGCGCAACTTAGCTTGAGGAATCGGTGTGCAGAGCGGTCGCTAATATCATGCAAGAGTTTGGCTACCAGACTTTTTCCAGTACCGCACTCGCCCGTGATCAGAACAGGTGCCTCGGTCTGAGCGATCTTCAATAATTGATCGCAAATTCGCCGAATTGCCGGGGAGTTCCCAATGAGAACACCCTCGATCTGACAGTCTTGAAAATCAGGCATCTAGTCCCTCAGCACCTGGAATATCGCACGTTGATTGCCAAACCGCTCCGGCGAGGGGTGGCTCGTCCACCTTCTGTGTCGTATCCACATCCCGCAGACTCGCCGGCTGGGATTGCCCGTATCCGACGCGTCCACCCTCACTTAGACCTGTGCCACACTCGTTGTTGACAGGCAACGAAGGCAACGCCGATACTGTCCGTTCGTAGTTCAAACAATACTTTGCACGTGAACCGGTTCCTGGTCTTTAACAGGCATGACACCCGAAGGATAAGGAAGAATGATGGCTGAACGATCGAGAAGAAGATTTCTGCAGAGCGCCCTATCGATGGCTTCTGTATCGGCTTGTCACAGAATGGCATTTGCCTTCGCGCCTGCACATCCCTTTAAAGTCGGCGTAATTACAGATGAGATCACGCAGGACTTCGACCATGCATGCTCCGTTGCTTCCAAAGAATTTGGAATGCGCTGGGTAGAGTTGCGCGCGATGTGGAAGAAGAGTCTGCTGGCTCTTTCCGACAGTGAACTGGCTGAAGTCGAAAAGATCCTTGCAAAATACTCATTGCAGGTGACTGATATTGCTAGTCCACTCTACAAGGCGTACTGGCCTGGGGCGCCCAGATCCTCCGAAGGACCGAAGAAGGCTGAGTCGGGAGACGTCTTAAAGCAGCAGAGAGATGTTCTTGAGAAGAGCATCGCTCTTGCAAAACGATTCAAAACCAATAAAGTGAGATGCTTCGACTTCTGGCGGATCGATGATGTTTCCCCATATCGTCAGGCGATCGATCACGAACTCATGGGAGCAGCCGACTATTCCGGTCGCCAGGGAATCCTGCTGGTTGTAGAAAACGAGCCAGCATGCAATACCGCGACGGGCAGAGAAGCTGCCAGACTGCTGAACGCAGTCAAGTCGCCACATCTCGCCCTGAACTGGGATCCTGGAAATGCAGTCATGCGAGGTGAACTCGATGCCTACCCGGTAGCGTGGAATCTTCTTCCCAAAGACCGTATCCACCACTGTCACGTGAAAAACGCTGTCAAAGGACCGAACGACAAGATGGTTTGGTCGCCGACCGGCAAAGGCTATATCGACTGGACAGGCCAGTTCCGCGATCTCGCAAAGGCTGGCTACCGCGATGCCGTCAGTCTGGAGACACATTGGCATGGAGGAGCGAACCCGGAGGAGTCCACTCGAATTAGTTGGGCTGGGATGAAGAAGGCTCTCATCGATTCGGGAACCTTCTAGCTTCTGTCTTCCATCTCGCGGCAGGCCGTTCCATGCGTGCGATTGCTAAACTTTTCTATAGCTACACCAGGAACCACCTTCCGATAGGCTTAATATCGGAAAGTGGTTCAGCATTCTTTATTGGTGCTGAGCCTGGAGGTGCAGGATGGCTACAACAGAGCGTGCAGTTTTGGCTGGCGGATGTTTTTGGGGGATGCAGGAGTTATTGCGCGATCGTCCTGGGGTGATTACAACGCGCGTCGGCTATACCGGAGGCGACGTCCCTAACGCCACCTATCGCAATCACGGTTCTCATGCCGAAGCCATAGAGATTCTCTTCGATCCCGCGGTTCTCAGCTATCGCCAGTTGCTGGAATTCTTCTTTCAGATTCACGATCCGACGACCCGCAATCGTCAGGGCAACGATCTCGGGGCCAGCTATCGCAGCGCGATCTTCTATACCACTCCCGAACAGAAGGTGACCGCAGAAGAGACCATTGCTGATGTGAACGCCTCTGGAATATGGCCGGGGCCCGTCGTGACAGAGGTCGTACCAGCAGGTCCGTTCTGGGAGGCCGAGCCCGAGCATCAGGATTACCTCCAGCGCATCCCGAATGGCTATACCTGCCACTTTATCCGGCCGAACTGGAGACTTCCGCAACGGAGCAGGCAGCCTGAGCCCTCCGGCGCCAGGTGATCGCATCTGCGACCGCATTTATCTTTGCGGTGACGAGACATAGCCTATATTATGATCGTCGAAATTAATGAAGAGTCCATCGGGAAGACGTGAGGGGGACGCTGGGGTGTCCGGCGCTCCTATACAGTACGGGATTCGCAGGATCGATCTCTCCTCGGCGCAGTTGGCGTCCAGCGAGATGGCGCGCGATATCAACCGCGACATCGTCCTCGAGTTTATCCGTTTCAGGCAGCCCGTCTCTCGCGTCGACCTCTCCCGGCTCTCCGGCCTGCAGCCCAGCACCATCTCTGCCATCGTCGAGGATCTGATCGAAGAGGGCTGGGTCAAGGAAGGGGCGGTCGTTCGCGGAGGCCGGGGCCGGCCCTCCACCATGCTCTCGGTCAACGAAGATCTGGTGACACTGGCTTTAGACATCCGACCCAACCAGGCCATTGTCGCTGTGGTCGATCTGAGGGGGCGCTTTCTCTCGCATGAGACCATAACCACTGCGACAGCGCCACAAGCCGCCGTCGCCAAGCTGGTCAAAAAGATGCGTTCCCTCCGCAACAAGTACAAGGAAAAAACCTTCGAGGGGATCGGCGTAAGTGTGCCGGGGCGGGTCGATCCTGTAACGCACCGCCTGTTGATGGCTCCGAATCTCAAGTGGGATGGTTTTGATATCAAGTCGGCTCTTGAGAAAGAGATGGGCCTACAGGTTGAGATCGATAATGACGCCAATGCCTGCCTGCTCTCAGAACTTTGGTTCGGACATCTGGAAGGCGTCAGGAATGCGGTATTAATCGCAGTCTCGGAAGGCCTGGGCGCAGCCCTCCTGGCGGGTGGACAGCTTCACTCCGGGTTCAATGGACTTGCAGGGGAGTTTGGGCATATCCCCATGGATCCCCGCGGACCTCAGTGCGGCTGCGGGCAGAGAGGCTGCTGGGAGACGTTTGCCTCGTCACGAGCTGCCCTCAAGGCCTATCGCGCGTTCTCCCGGAATGCTCATGTCAAGGATATGCACGATCTGCTCCGGCTGGTTCAGGACCGCGACCCCCTGGCGCTCAAGGCGATTGAAATGCAGGCAATGGCACTCGGTCGAGGCTTGCGGCTGGTGACCGCTGCCATGTCTCCGGAGCGGATACTGATTACGGGTGAAATTACCTCCTGCTGGGACGTTGCCGGTCCCGTCGTGCAGGCGGAACTTGAGGCTGGCATGCTCGCCGGATCTGCACCACAATTAATGGTGGCGGGCGATGGATACCTGGCGCGGCTCAGTGGGGGAGCCGCGCTGCTGATGCAGCGGCACTCCCGCTACCATCGTTCGACCCATGTTGCACAGGCAGCACAACGCCCACGGAGAGGTCGTTCGCGGTCGTGAGAGTGGTTTTTGTCGACAAATTCAGGCATGATGCATGAACCATCAATTTTCCTGTATACGTTTACTCTAGGGTTTTTTGAGGGAAACGGTGATGGCTCTGGGTGGAGGGGACAAGGATGTTTCTGGGGATTGACTGCGGAACGCAGGGGACAAAGGCGCTTCTGATTGGTGAGGATGGAAAGCCCCTGGGGCGGGGCTATGCTCCTCATGCCCTGATTGAAAGAGAGACGGGCGCCCGGGAGCAGGAGCCGCAATGGTGGATCGATGCTCTCCTTCAGGCGGTGCGCCAGGCTCTTGCGCAAGCCCCGGATGCAAAGGTGCATGCCCTTGGGGTCTCGGGCCAGCAACACGGTCTTGTCGTGCTGGATGAATCCAGGCAAGTCATTCGTCCGGCAAAGCTGTGGAATGACACGGAGACCGCGCCGCAGAACGCCGAACTGGTGGAGCGTCTGGGAGGAACTGCGGGCTGTCTTCAGAAGATCGGCATCGTTCCGCTGACGGGCTACACTGCGTCCAAGCTGCTCTGGCTCCGTGAAAATGAGCCAGAGAACCTCGCGCGCATCCGCCACATTCTTTTGCCGCACGATTATCTCAATTTCTGGCTGACCGGACAGTTCGCCGCCGAATACGGCGATGCCTCAGGAACAGCTTTCTTCGATGTACGCACGCGCCAGTGGTCTAGAGAAGTTTTGGATGCGATCGACGGGGGATCGGGGCTCCTCTGGAACGCCTTGCCCCGTCTCCACAAAGCAGAGGAGATTATTGGAGCGCTTCGTCCGGAGGCCGCTGCAGAGTTGGGGATATCTCCGGATTGCGTCGTCTCCACCGGTGGCGGCGACAACATGATGGGCGCCATCGGCACTGGAAACGTGAAGCAGGGCATCGTCACCATGAGCCTGGGAACCTCCTCCACGGTCTACTCCTTCTGTGACTACCCCATCTCCGATCCCACGGGTTCTGTGGCTCCGTTCTGTTCTTCATCCGGTGCCTGGCTGCCTCTTGTCTGCACCATGAATGCCACAAATGTCGTCACCCAGACCTTGAATCTGTTCGGCAAGACCGTCGAAGCCATTGATCCTGCTCTTAGCGGAACCAAACCGGGCGCAGATGGACTGAGTTTCCTCCCGTTCCTGAATGGGGAGCGGACCCCCGATCTCCCTCGCGCCCGTGGAAGCATCGGCGGGATCTCTTCCAACAACTACACTCCCGACAATCTGATACGAGCTGTCATAGAAGGCGTCAGCTTTGGGATTATCCGTGGGCTCGATCTGATTATGGACGGTCGAAAGCCGGAGGTTATTTTCGCTATCGGTGGCGGTGCCCGGTCCACACAATGGCGTCAGCTATTGGCCGACGCGACTGGCGCCGTTATCCAGGTTCCAATGGAAGAGGAGGCAGGCTGTCTGGGAGCCGCAATGCAGGCCATGTATGCCTTTCGGCATTCGTCCGGTTCATCGGAGACAATGGCTGCCATCGCCAAGCACTGCGTTGCCATCTCCCCCGATAAGAAGCAGAGCCCTCGTCCCGGTCTCTTTGAGCCTTACCGGGAGGCTATGGACAAGTATCAACGCCTGCTGAACGAACTTTATCTTCAAAAGTCTTGTTGAGACCTTGTAGACTGTCATGGTTATTTCGCGCCGGAAAATAAATCCAGATGTGCCCTTGGGACTAGCCTGATGCCGATCGCTTCTCCACATCTCCTGCTCCTCTTCGCCGCCCAGCGGCTGACTACACTTGCGCCGATCGATATTGCGGTCCTGGCGCTTTACTTCGTAATCGTCATCTTTATCGGCTTTTACGTAAAAGACTCGACGAATACGAGTGAGGAGTTCTTTCTCGCCGGCAGGGAGATGTCAGCCTGGATCGCCGGACTCAGCTTCGTCTCTGCAAATCTGGGTTCGCTCGAGCTGATGGGGTGGGCAGGCGCGGCATATCAGTACGGAATCCTCGCTGCACACTGGTACTGGATCGGTGCAATTCCCGCGATGCTCTTCCTGGGCATCGTGATGATGCCGTTCTACTACATCTCGAAGACGCATTCCGTCCCCGGTTATCTTCAGCTCCGCTTTGGCGAAGGTGCGCGTGCGGTCAGTGCGGTCTCCTTCGCCTTGATGACGGTCCTGATGAGCGGCGTCAACATGTACTCTATGGCCCTCGTCATGAAGGTGGTCCTCGGCTGGAACATCAGCTTCTCCATCTGGATTGGCGCTATAACGGTAGCGGTCTATGTCATGCTCGGCGGTCTCCGTTCAGCCATCATCAATGAGGTTCTGCAGTTCGTCCTCATCTGGGCGGGCGCTGCTCTCATCCCCATTCTCGGATTGATTGAGGCAGGCGGATGGACCAACCTCAAGGCGCAGATCGCTGCCAATGTAGGATCGAGCGACTACACGCACCTTTGGAGCACCCTCGGTAGCTTTCGTGACAACCCCATGGGGGTCCACTGGACGGGAATCGTCTTCGGCCTGGGCTTTGTCATCAGCTTCGGCTATTGGACGACGGACTTCCTCGTCGTGCAGCGCGTACTCTCGGCTAACAATCTCCGCTCCGCGAAGATGGCCCCCATCATCGGTGCAGCCTTCAAGATGGCGGTTCCGCTGATCGTCATTGTTCCGGGTCTTCTGGCTCTTACCGTCCTCAAGAATCCTGACGGCAGCCTCATGCACCTGGTCGGTCAGGATGTTGCTGCAGCGACAGGCCAGCACAGCTATAACGAAGTACTCCCCCTCATGCTGATTCGCTATTGCGGCCCCGGTCTTCTGGGACTCGGCATTACAGCGTTGGTAGCCGGCTTTATGAGCGGAATGGCCGGTAACGTCAGCGCATTCTCGACCGTGTGGACGTATGACCTCTATGGCGCGTACATGAAGAAGCAGGCGCCGGACAGCCACTACGTCTCCATGGGGCGCTGGTCCACTGTCGTGGGCATGCTGCTCTCGGTTGGCACGGCCTACCTGGTGGCCCATGCCGCCAGTATCATGGACTACGTCCAGGCTCTGTTCAGCTTCTTCATCGCCCCTCTCTTCGGCACCGTCGTCCTGGGAATGCTGTGGAAGCGCGCTACGAACTCCGGCGGCTTCTGGGGGCTTCTCTCCGGAACGGTTGCCTCCATCGGCATGTGGATCTGGGTGCAGCGGGATGGGGCTGCCTTACGCTACATTGCTCTGTCTCCTGACGCCCAGCCGATGGCAGAAAATCTCTACCGCGCGCTTTGGAGCTTCATCATCTGCGTCCTCGTGACTTACGTCGTCAGTCTCATGACCACACCCAGGCCGATTGCCCAGCTTTCAGGTCTGGTCTATGGAGCGACTGAAATACCCGATGACGGAGCCACGTCGCTATGGCAGAAACCCATCTTTTGGGCCTGCATCGTGATTGTGGTTTTCTTTGTTTTGAATCTGATCTTCTGGTAAAGGAGAACATCGATGGCTGAAGGAACAGGACGAAAAGAGCGGCTTTCCATCTGGTTCTTCGTGGGGCTTCTTCCCCTGCTGTACGGACTCATTCTGCTGCCCTATGGCATTTACGAGGCAATGGGGCATGAGGCTCCAACGACGTTGCACCAGTTGCATCCAACCCTGTGGTGGGGACTTCTCTTGCTGATCTTCGGCGCTTTTTATGTAATTCGTTTTCGGCCCGGAAAGGGCTGAGGGTTTCAATTCGCCGCGCGCGGCATCAACAGACAAGGAAATGAAGTATGGGCAGGCAGATGACATTTGGCGTCATTGTAGGTAATCGCGGTTTCTTCCCCAGCCATCTGGCAGCGACCGGAAGAACCGAGATGATCGCCGCGTTGGAGCGGCAGGGGCACAAGGCGATCGTGGTCACCCCGGAGCAGACGGCCTTCGGGGCTGTCGAAAGTTACACCGAAGCAAAGATCTGTGCGGAGCTCTTCCAGCAGCACCGCAAGGAGATCGATGGCATCATCATCACTTTGCCCAACTTTGGCGAAGAGCGGGGTCTCGCCGACGCCGTTCGGCTGGCTAACCTCCAGGTTCCCATTCTGATCCAGGCTACCCCCGACGATGCCGGTAAGATGAGCATCGCCTTCCGGCGGGACAGCTTCTGCGGAAAGATGTCCATCTGCAATAATCTCCGTCAATACGGCATTCCCTACACCTTGACCACTCTGCATACCGAGGCTCCGGACTCCGAGCAGTTCGCACAGGACCTCCAGAACTTCGCAGCCACCTGCCGTGTCGTTCGCGGCTTCCGGAACCTGCGTATCGGAGCCATCGGAGCTCGCCCCGCAGCCTTTAATACGGTGCGTTACTCCGAAAAGCTCCTGGAAAAGAGCGGCATCACCGTCGACACGCTCGACCTGAGCGAAGTGCTCGGACGGATCCACCGCCTCGAAGACGGCGACCACGAGGTGCAGGAAAAGCTGAGCGCCATCAGGAGCTATCTGCCCACCACGGACGTTCCCGAGGCCGCCCTGATCAAGATGTCCAAACTTGGCGTCGTCATCGACACCTGGATGAAGACAAACTCCCTGGACGTCACCTCCGTCCAATGCTGGACTTCGATGGAAGAGTTTTTCGGCGTCGTCCCTTGCACCGTGATGAGCATGATGAGCGAAAACCTTCTGCCCAGCGCCTGCGAGGTCGATACCATGGGAACCGTCTCCATGCATGCGTTGGCCCTGGCCAGCGAAACCCCCTCGGCCCTGCTGGACTGGAACAACAACTACGGCGCTGACCCGGACAAGGCCGTCTGCTTCCACTGCTCCAATCTGCCAAAGCACTTCTTCCGCGAAGGCGTAAAGATGGACTTCCAGCAGATCATCGCCGGGACCGTCGGCAAAGAGAACACCTTCGGAACTCTCGACGGCCGCGTGAAGGCAGGCCCCATGAGCTTCGTGCGATTCTCCACCGACGAATTTGAGGGCACCATCAAGGGATATGTCGGACAGGGGCAGTTCACTGACGACTCTCTCAGCACCTTTGGCGGAGCAGGAGTCGTCCAGATTCCCAACATGCAGAAGTTACTCCACTACATCTGCGAGAACGGCTTCGAGCACCATGTCGCAGCCAACTTCTCCCACGTTGCCGACGCGGTCAAAGAGGCAGCCCAGAAATACCTGAGATGGCCGATGCATCTGCACAGCTAGAGCCATTCTTCTTTAGCTGAAATCTTTCGCTCGTCATCATGGGCATAGCGAAGGATCCCTGTCTTCTTCCCGAAGCACCACAGGTGCCACAGGGAAAATACGGGGATCCTTCAGCCCCATCCCGATATTCCCTCCACAAAAACTGAAGATACCTGTCATCCTGAGCGGAGCACGCAATCGCGTAGTCGAAGGATCTGCAGTGCTCAAACTACTGTCTTCCAGGCTCCATCACAGGAGTTGTGATGTCCCATGCCGCCGCACCGTGCAGCGGAATGTGCCAGACTCCTCCGCCAAACGTAGACACGTACACCATTCCGGGGTTCTCAGGATCTGCCTGCACGCGGTGACCCCATTTGAAATTGAATGCAGGAATCCTCTCCCAGTGCTCTCCGCGATCCCGTGAGATCCACGCCGAAGACTCAAAGCCCGTGGCATACAGGACCTTCGAATTGCGCGGATCGATCGTGACATCGTAAATATGGCGATCACGCTCCAGGACCCAGCGCCAGCTTGCACCACCGTCCTCTGAGAGGGCGATTCCTCCTCCTTCACCGTTAAGGATTCGCGGCTCTCTGCGCGTCAGGTGGCGCTGCTCTTCGGTCGCTTCCGCTCTGTCTTTCTCCGGAGTCGCCCGCGCCCATAGAGCGAGATAGATCCGGCTCGGATCATGTGGATCGATCGCCATCCCGTTAGGAGCGTTCGCCCCCACTGGCAGATGCATCGTCTCCCAGTGGTCTCCCCGATCCTTGGAGCGATACAGTGCACCATCACCATCGTTGTCAATGCTGCCATCTTCGCTTCGGCGGGCGACCACTGCATACAAGGTCCCAGTCGGCCCGCGCTCGAGCCTCCAGGCAAGTGCGTTCGGTTGTCTGATGCCATCGTTCACGGGCAACCACGTGTGACCGTCGTCCACAGACCGATAGATGCCATGTCCCATGGTGGCCGCCCACAGCGTCCTGTGTCCCGGCTGACTCTCAGGATCGAGCAGCAGGGAAGTCGGCGCTGTTTGAGGCATTCCTTCGCTGGACACCCTCCAGGTCCGCCCACCGTCCGCTGAGACGCAGATTCCCCCGACGTACTCCGAGGTCGATCGATGACGCCACATCTTCGTACGCGGCAGATCGTGGATGCCGCTCATCGCAGCCCACATCTTCCCCGGCACCTTGGGATCGAACACAACCGAGTAGGTTGTATTCCGCCACTGCGGCGGCACACCATCGACGGAGCGCATCCACGACCGCCCACCGTCCTCGCTGCGAAACAGCCCGATATCAGTCGTTGGAATGAAGCGCCGTTTCGAATTGAAAGGATCGAGGAGGTAGCCGTACGTGGTCGTCACATCCAGCCCGGTGCTCACCCATGACGAAGTTTTCCCCGGCTCATTTGCCCGGTCGGAGTATCGTGCCGTCCACGTCCTTCCTCCGTCCGTAGTTGCCATCGTTCTGCCCAGATCCGTCGCAAAAGCCACCTTCGGGTCGTTGTCATCTACGGTCAGGCTCAGCGGCTCTTCTGTCCACTCCGGAGTCATCGCCCCTCCAATCCATGCATCGTGGACGTTTTCTGCCTCTCGCTGCGGTGTAGCTCGCCATACGAGATTCCAGTGTTCTCCGTAGTCCGTCGTGCGCGCGACTCCCTGGTATCGTTCGCTTCCCACCTGCATGTCCTTGAAGGAGACGTACGCCACCTCCGGATGATGCAGGCTGGTCGATACTGTGCGCAGGGAAGTTGGTACGTCGCCCACTCTGATTGTGCGCCATCTAGCGCCGCCATCCGTGGTAATCATCAGCTTCGGTTTCGGATCTTCAGTCACTGCATAGGCGACAGGGCCGGAATGATCGGCGGTGTGGAAGCCGAGCGTTACTTCACGAATGCTGATACCGTCCGGCGCGGGCCGTCTATGCCACACTCCGCCGACGCGTGCCTCGATGCTGTGCGGAGTTGCAGCGTACAGATCCCGCAAACTCCGCGGCGACCCAGGATCGATCCAGATATGAAGCGCCTCTTCCGGCAGATCGAGAAGCGGTTGCCACTTTCTTCCTCCATCCTTCGATTCGAAGAGCTTTACCTGTGAGCCCTGCTGTGAAGCGGCATACAGAACCCTCGAAGATGCCGGATCACCCGCGAGAGTAGTGATGGTCCCTACAGGATTCGGTTCTGCGATCACTGTCTCATCTGCGTGGTCGGAGTCCATCAGGATGGCTCGCACGGTCGACGGTCGCGGCCAGACCATCTGCCACGTCTGGCCATCGTCGCGGCTGCGCCATAGCACATCCGTCCCAGCATAGATCGTCCCTCGTCGCACGGGATCGAAGATGAAGAAACGAACGCTCCCTCTCAGGTTGAACATCCTCCAATGGTGCCCGCCGTCATGGCTGATGTATGCCCCCGTCATGTCGCATGACAGAAGGACCTCTTTTGCATCGAGCGGATTGATGGTGACGTGATACATCGCACCGCCGCCGCCCGGCCCCGTGATGCGAGGTGTCTGGCCCAGCAGCGGCGCCGAGAGGAGAAGCAGCGCCGCCAGCTTCCATCGATGGAGATAACCTGCGAAAGTCGCACTCAAATTGCTACGTTCTCCATCCTTCATTATCATCCCGTGGATGTCTGTTTCTCGTGCAGCCGCGATTCAAAACCAACCTTCTCCCGCTGCCGAAGGACGACGAAACTGTACGTGAGGCCATAACGAATGCGGAAGATCGGGATCATCATGAACGGCGTCACCGGGCGTATGGGGACAAACCAGCATCTGGGACGGTCCATCGCGGCAATTCGAAGCCAGGGAGGTCTGCGCCTGCGCGACCAAAGCGTCGTGATGCCCGACCCCATTCTGGTGGGCCGCAATGAAGAGAAGCTCAAGACACTGGCCAGACAATGGAACGTGGAACGCTGGTCGACCGATCTCGATAGCTGCCTCGCCGATAAAGAGAACATCATCTACTTCGATGCGCAACTGACGCAGGTGAGAGCCCCCAGTGTGCACGCGGCGCTGAAGGCGGGCAAACACATCTACTGCGAAAAACCTCTGGCTTCTACCCTTGATCAATGTCTCGAACTTGCACGAGGGGCAGAGGGCGCCGGGGTCAAAAATGGCGTCGTTCAGGACAAGCTCTTCCTCCCCGGAATCCTGAAACTGAAGCAGGTTATCTCCACCGGATTGCTCGGCAGGATTCTCTCGATCCGTGGTGAATTCGGCTATTGGGTCTTCGAAGGCCCCAATCCTCCCGCGCAGCGTCCATCGTGGAACTACCGCGAGGAAGATGGTGGCGGCATCATCCTCGATATGTTTCCGCACTGGCAGTACGTCCTCTCGAATCTCTTTGGCGAGATCAGGGCTGTCAGCTGCACAGCGCGCACGTCGATTCCAAAGCGCATCGACGAGGCCGGGGCAGAATACACGTGTACTGCGGACGATGCGGCCTATGCCACCTTTGAGCTGGAAGACGGCATCGTCGCCCATATCAACTCCTCCTGGGCGACGCGGGTCAATCGCGGCGAGCTTCTGGAGCTTCATGTGGACGGTACTGAAGGAAGCGCAGTCGCGGGCCTTCGCGAGTGCAAGGTTCAGCCCCGCGCCGTCACCCCAAAAGCTGTGTGGAATCCCGATATTCCCAACCCGATCGATTTCATCGACGGATGGCAAAGCATACCCGCAACCGTCCCAGAGGAAAATGCATTCAAGGTTCAGTGGGAGATGTTTCTGCGGCACGTGCTCGAAGACGCTCCGTTCCCGCATACCTTTCTGGAGGCTGCAAAGGGAGTTCAACTTGCAGAGGCTGGTCTGCGCTCCTGGTCCGAGCGGCGCTGGGTCGACCTTCCCCAACTTACGCTCTCTCAGGGCTGATCGCCGAGGACAACGATGAAGAAGATTCGACTGCCTCTCGATGGCCACATATCCGAGTATTGTCTGAACAATAAAGAGCCCTGGCCCGCATCGCCAATCCCGCCGCCGCGCTCCCGCACGGTCTACGCTGCGGCCCATGTTGTCATCGATCCGCTGCAGCCTGACGTGCTCGATATCGAAGCCACCCTGGCATTCCGGCGCCATCTCTGGTCACTCGGCTTCGGTGTGGCCGAAGCTATGGATACAGCACAGCGCGGCATGGGGCTGAGCTGGACGGCGGCCCGCGACCTGATCCGTGTCTCCGCCCGCGAGAACGAGGGCGAGATTGCATGCGGTGCAAATACCGATCAGCTCGATCCCACCGCTCCCGCAACCCTCGACGACGTCATCCGGGCTTACCAGGAGCAGTGCGAGACCATCGAGTCCGCCGGAGGCCGCGTCATCCTGATGGCCAGCCGTGTTCTTGCCCGCTGCGCCACCGGTCCTGAGGACTACATTCGTGTGTATCGCCATCTACTCAGCAATCTCAATCAGACGGCAATCCTGCACTGGCTCGGCGAGGCCTTCGATCCACAGCTCAAAGGCTACTGGGGCTCCTCAAACGTAGATGAGGCCATGCAGACCTGTCTTGCGATTATCCAGGAGAATCAGACAAAGATCGACGGCATCAAGATCTCCCTGCTCGACAAGCAGCAGGAGATCAAAATGCGACGGCTCCTGCCGTCCTCGGTCCGGATGTACACCGGGGACGACTTCGATTATGCCGAGTTGATCCGTGGAGACGAACAGGGTTACAGCCATGCTCTCCTCGGTATCTTCGACGGAATCGCTCCTGCCGCTGCGCTCGCCTTCAAGGCTCTCGACGCGGGCGATCTGGACACCTATGCAGCCATCCTTGCGCCGACGGTTCCTTTATCGCGGCATATCTTCCAGACCCCAACATATTTCTACAAGACCGGTCTGGTTTTTCTCGCGTACCTGAACGGCTACCAGAGGCACTTTCGCATGCTTGGAGGACAGGAGAGTGCCCGTTCGATCGGTCACCTTGCAAAGCTCTTCGTCCTGGCCGATCAGGCGCGACTGTTGTCCGATCCTGAACTCGCCCTCCATCGCATGCGGCTTGTCCTCGAACTGGCAGGAGCGGAGGCATAGTGGAGGATCTCAGTCGTCTCAGCTTCAACCAGATGACTGCGGGTAAGGCTCCGCTGCGCGAGGTTATCGACGCCTGCAGCAGACAGGGAATCGAATGGATCGGGCCATGGCGCCATTCCATCGGTGACAATCCTGCGGAGTGGGGAAAGACGTTGCGAGACTCCGGCCTGAAGGTCTCCAGCCTCTGCCGGGGAGGCATGTTTCCTGCAGCCACTGCCGAAGAGCGGCGTAAGCGCATCGACGATAACCTCCGCGCAATCGACGAGGCCGTCGCTATCGGCACAGACCTGCTGGTGCTGGTCAACGGTCCCTCTCCGGATAAGGATATCGACGGCGCGAGGCAGATGGTCGCCGATGGCATCGCAGCCATCGTTGACCATGCGGAGCAGTCCGGCGTCCGGCTTGCTATCGAGCCGCTTCATCCCATGTTCGCGGCGGACCGGAGTGTCATCGTAACCATGTCTGAGGCGAATGCACTCGCGGAGCTGTTTCGCGCAGGTTCTGTCGGCCTGGTCGTCGATGTCTACCACGTCTGGTGGGATCCTGAGGTCTACCGGCAGATCGAGCGTGCCGGAGAGAGAATCTTCGCCTTTCATGTCTCCGACTGGATCGTTCCACTTCCCGACACCCTGATGGGGCGAGGCCTGATGGGCGATGGTGTCATCGAGCTTCAACGATTGCGGAACGCGGTCGAGCGAGCGGGCTACACCGGCCCCATCGAGGTCGAGATCTTCAACGAAGCTCTTTGGAGCCAGCCGGTTGGCGAGATTGCCCGCTCCGTCGCCGAGCGCTTTTGCCTCACCGTTTAGTCCCATTCTGCCTGCATTCCAGCACGTTGGCTGCGATCATCTGCTCCGAAACCGGTGCAGATTTTGCCGCCTTGCAGACGCTGAAATCAGCCGGTTGGATTTACCATATAGAAATGAGCGAAGTTCTGGAACAGGAAGCGAAAGCTGGGGCGGCGGCGCACGCCCAGAAATACACTCGCAATAATCCGTACATCTCGAATGTCAATGTCAACTATCTGCTGACCGCCGAGGGGTCGGAGAAGGAGACGCGGCACATTGAGCTCTCCCTGGAAGAGGGCATGACCTATACGCCCGGCGATGCCGTGGGCATCATCCCTGAGAACCGGCCCGACGCTGTGGAAGATGTGCTCAAGGCGCTTGGCTACAAGGGCGACGAGCGGGTGCTGGATCACTATAAGGTTGAGATCTCCCTCGAAGAGGCCCTGCGCACCCGGCTTGGAATCGGCAAGCTGTCGCGCGGCAGCGTGGGACAGTACGCCAAGCTCGCTCCTGACGTCGAGGGCCTGAAGCTTCTGACCGGTCCGGACAATCGCGCCCGCGCCGAGGAATACTGCTGGGGCCGCGAGTTCGTCGACCTGGCTACCGATTTTCCCGGTGTCGTTACCGACCCGCAGCAGCTCTTCAACGTGCTGCAGCGCCTGACGCCGCGGATGTACTCGATCTCCTCAAGCCAGAAAGTTCACGCAGATACCGTGCATACGACCGTTCGCGTCATCCGCTACGAGGCGCATGGCCGCGACCGGCAGGGCGTCGCCAGCGGCCATCTGGGCGACCGCGCCGGAGAAGGTACGACGATGCCGATCTTCCTGCACTCGAACAACAACTTCCGCCTTCCTGAGAACCCGGATGCCCCGGTCATCATGATCGGGCCCGGCACTGGAATTGCTCCCTTCCGCGCATTTCTCGAGGAGCGAGAGGCAGATGGAGCTAAGGGCAAGAACTGGCTCTTCTTCGGCGAGCAACGTATGAAGCTGGACTTCCTGTACCAGGAGCAGCTTGAGGGCATGGAGAAGAAGGGTGTCTTGACCCATCTGCACTGCGCCTTCTCGCGCGATCAGCACAACAAGGTTTACGTCCAGGACCGCATCCAGGAGCATGCCCGAGAGGTCTTCGAGTGGCTGGAAGAAGGCGCCTACTTCTATGTCTGCGGCGACGCTACCCGCATGGCGAAGGACGTAGAGAATGCTCTGCTGGACGCGATCGCCAAAGGATCGAACGGCACGCTGGAGCACGCTGCTGAATACCTTGCCAATATGAAGAAACAGAAGCGGTACCAGAGGGATGTGTACTAAACGCATTCTGTTTTTGCGCAAAATCGTCTACCTAATATAGCGAGCGATTGGCCTGGAGAGAGGTTCCTCTCCAAGTCATCCTTCTTTAAGCCCTCCTGTGTAGCTGTTCGAGGATCTGCAAAATTATCCATCTGATCTCGAATGAGTTACAACGAAATCAACTTAACAGGTTATGCGTAATCGGCAGTAAAACGACAAATGTTGGGAAAAAGAATCTTCAGTAAAAGTGTCCTCATCTATGAAGAGAAGAAAATTTCCACGGAGGACGTAATGAACATTGTGGTGTATGGAGCTACGGGAAACGCCGGTTCGGAGATCGTGAAGGAGCTGTTGCGGCGGGGGCATAAAGTTACGGGCGTGGCGCGCAATGTGGATTCGCTGAAGGATCAGCCCGGTGTGGCTGCAAAGACCGACAATCTCTCCAATGTGGACCGTATTACAGAGGTGATCAAGGGCGCCGATGCGGTGGTTTCGGCTTACCAACCGCCTGCCGACAATACGGATGCCCTGATCGATGTGACGAAGCGTCAGATCGACGCGGTGAAGAAAGCTGGCGTAGCTCGCCTGATCGTGGTAGGAGGAGCAGGGCAACTTGAGGTGGCTCCAGGAGTGACTCTGATCAAGTCGGGCTATCTTCCTGCGGAGTACATGCCGATTGCGCTGTCGCACGAGAAGGCGGCTGAGGTGCTAAAGGCTTCCTCCGGGATCAACTGGACGTACATTGCCCCCGCGGCGTATTTCGTACCGGGCGAGCGAACAGGAAAGTACAGGAGCGGAACCAACAACCTTGTCTCCGATGAGAAGGGTGAAAGCAGGATATCGTTTGCCGATTACGCCATTGCGCTGGTGGATGAGGTCGAGAAGCCACAGCATGAGAGAGCTTTGTTTTCGGTTGGCTATTGAGTTTTGAATGAGAAAGGCGGCGGCCGAAGGGGCCGCTTTCTCTACCCGGGAATCGTTCGTACCTGCTAGACGTTTCCTTCAGGCGTCATCTCGATCCGTCATCCTGAATAATGCGAAGGATCCCTGTATTTTGCCCGTAGGCCTATACTGCTTCAGGCAAATACGGGGATCCTTCACTGCGTTCAGGAGGAAGACTTCTGGAAGATGTACAGCTGAGCGAAAGCCGCCCCATCAGGAAGCACATTCTCAGATTTCAAGCGCCACAACCTCATACATCTCTACCTTCGGTACTGTCAGCGATACCCGGTTGCCGGTCTGCTGAAAGGGAACTGTGATGCCGGCATGCAGCAGCGATGCCTGGCGAATCTTCGCCTCCGCAGGCACCGTTACACGCACCTGCTGACTTGCAAGCGCAACCGGCTTTCGCATATGGCCGCGGAAGGTATTTGCGCCATTGTAGTTAAGCAGATGGATGGCAAATCCCCGCTGGGTCTCCCAGGCAATCACTTCCATCAGGCCGTCGCCGTCGAGCTCTACTGCGTTGTTTCCTTTGAGCAGCCAGCGAAGGGCGTTACTCATCTGCCTGCCAAGGTCCATGTTGTCCAGCCGCCAGAACGAGCTATCCACGTCGCCTGCCAGATAGACCAGTCGTGAGCTGCCAGTCTCCCGCGACACCATTGCGGGAATATCGCTCGGCGGTTCGCGCTGGTATACAGCTTCTGGAGGATAGACCGGGTAAGGTTTGATGAATGTCATCGTAGCGTCGGAGTGTGGCGCTATCGGTTGACGCCATACCGGACCCGCGATCCAGTTTGTCTCCTCGAAGCCCTCTGTGAATGCATTGCGTTGGCGGATATATTGCAGATGGATTCCACCCATCGACTGGTGGGATTTTTCGTCGGCCCGTGCCGGTTCGCCTGCCTTGCTGATGCCGAAGATGTCACCCAGAGCGAAGTCTTTCCTGGCAGTCCCCGTCTCGTCGAACAGTCCTGTCTGGAACGTGGCCAGCACAGATCCTCCGCGCTCTACGTACTGGCGAATGGCTGCAGCCTGCGCGTCCGACATCAACGCCATGTTGGGAAGGATGAGGACTGCGTATGGCGAGAGGCGCTCCTGGGTAAGGTCCTGCTCATGGACGAAATCGAATGGGATCCGCGCTTCTACGAGGGCGGCATAGATACCTTCAAGATGATCGGTGCGGTCCTCGGTGTACGGAGCCTTGTACATATTCACAGAGTGTGGAGAGACGACGACGGCAACGCTCGACAGCGACCGTTTGTTGTGAAAGTGCGCATCGTTTTTGGCATGCCACGAAAGAAAATCCCGGCCTGGGGCCTGCCAGCGGCGGTCGTCATTGAACCCCTGCTCCAGGCCCAGCCAGTGGTACCAGATGATGCCTCCGGCGGCGGCGGTCTGGGCCATGCGAAAGGAAGGTTCGGCTGAAGTATCGGTCGTCTGGCGCCATGAGATCCTGCCAGCGCGTCCGTAGCTCGCGCTCACGGCTGCGACCGAGCGATCCCCCATCAGCGAACGCGCAAACTTTACCTGCTGAGCGTCCTGCCATACGGGGGCAACGACGCCGGAGCGGGATTGATTGTCCGCGGTGTACCAGCTTGCCTCTCTCGTCAGTCTCCATTGGTCCAACCCGGATTCCTTGAGGCCTCCTCCCAGGTTGCAGGAGTAAAAGTTGTTCGGGCTCTTTTCGAGCACGATTGCTTTATAAAGCTGGATCAGTTCAAACGCCTTGGCCATGAGGGCCGCGCGGTACTGTTGCGAGTGGGGATCGCCGACTTTGCGGCAGTTTTCGCAGTAGCACACCTGCATAGTGGGCCAACCGTTCATGTAGACGCCGTCGATCTCATAGTTTGCATTCAGTTCACGAATGATCGCCGGCTGCTGCTTTGCATAGTGATCACTGAAGATGCAGGTAAAGGCAATGTCGGGTGCAGGCTGTTGCAGGCTTCCGTCCTGGTTTCTGCGAAACCATAGTGGATTTGCCGTCAGCAACTTCGGATCGGTCCACTGAATATCGGGACTCATGCGGCCGTACACATAGAGTCCCCGTTTCTTCGCAGCGCGCACGCATTCGCCGAAGAGGTCGCGGCCTTTCAGGTAGATGCTGTGATGAAAGTAGGGGATCTTCGAGGGATAAAAGGCGACCGGTCCGGAGACGGACAGAGCGACCGCCTGCACTTTCGCTGACGCCCAGTAGTCTGCCCACTGCTCGACGGACTGCGAATCTCCATCATGCTCGTTGAAATTGGTCTGGCCGATGCGCTTGATCGTCCGGTACCACGGTAGGGCGGAGGAAGGATCGTCCGGATTCGAGGTGATCGCCGCAACCGCATCCATCGAAGGAAGAGAGGAAAGAAGCGTGCCTGCGGTCAGAGCATTGAACTCGCGCCGTGTGATTTTCATGGGACGTTGAAGCTCCTTATTGTCGCAAAAGAGTATTCGAGACGATCTTCCATATCTGTAGGCTCGCCGAAGGATCTGAAATGCAACTTCAGTTGATATGCCGCATACCGTTGGCTGGCGAGTGTTTGATCGAAGATTCTGCAATAGCGATGGCGGCGAAGAGCTGACTGGGATCTGTTACTTCGATCCATCTGTTTTGGGTGGCCACGATGATGGTGGGGGTGTGAAGGACCCCTAGTCGGGTAGCGAGCATGCAATCCGCCTGCACCTCATTGGCGCAACGTCCGGCGGGATCCATGACGAAAGGCAACTTCTGTCCATGTGCCTGGAACCATGTACGAGTGAAGGCAAAGAGGTCGTCACGGCTGCTGATGCGCGTTTGGTTGGCGAAGACGTCGCGGCGAAAATCTTCAGCGAGTGCGGGTGAGACGTGATCCTCAAGATAGCGGGCGTTAATGGCAGCAACGCGAGACCAGGTGTGGCTCGGAATGATGAAGTCGTGGTGAACGCGCGGAATTCCGTAGTGCTCCATTGCGGCATGCACAATAGGAGATGAGCGGGCACAGAGCGGGCACTCCAGATCTTCGAATTCAATGATCGCAAGTCTGGCTCCGGCTGGCGGTCTGAACGCAGAAGTGTCTTTGAAAGGGGTTGCTCCGCTGGGTGGCACTGCCATTTGAGCTGCAAGTGGGAACGAACAGAAGAGCGACAGAGCAGTAGCAATGATGAGCCATCTCATAGGTGAGGATTTTATATCTGGAAGGGTGCGTTTGCTCCGCGTCAAACACGATGATTGTCGGCGCGCCATTGGGTGATGGCCTGTTTGATGGCTTTTGGCTCCAGGTTCTGGGTAAGGGTTTTATGTACCAAAGCGGCGAGTTCTTCATCGGAGGCGAAGCGTAGTGCGATCAGCTGCCGGGTAGTGAGTTCCGGGATGTGTTGACGCTGGTCAGTAGGAATGAGCGCGGTGATGCGGAGGCGCTCTTCCAGGCGGATGATGCGATCCTGCAGCTTCAGGTCATTGATGCGGCATTTGAGCGCGAAGATGAGGAGCGCTAGTGAGACGACGATCGACCAGTGGGCCAGATATGGGTAGTCATGACGGAAGTGAATGGCGATCCAGATGGCTACTCCAACGTTGGCGATGAGGACGGGGAAGACAAACAGGTGCATGGGCGGATCGACACGGGCGTGATTCGAGAAGGTCTGCTGCTTGGCCATGGAGTCCCCTTCGGTGTAGATGCGAGATGAGGATAGCATGCGTGGTTTCTCGATCGATGCCGTGGAACTGCGGTAGGCTGAAGGAATGGCAACGGCGAAGAAGAGAATCGGTGTGCATGTGGGAACCGCAGGCGGAGTCTGGACTGCGGTAGATCGGGCGGTGGCTGCGGGCGCGAATACGTTTCAGATCTTTTCCTCGAGTCCGCGGATGTGGAAGGCGGCGGCGGTCAAACCCGCGGATGCGGCAAAGATGCAGGAACTGCGGGCGAAGCACGATGTGAATCCGGTGGCGATCCATGCCAGCTATCTGATCAACCTCTGCAGCCAGACCGACAGTGTGCGGGCGAATTCAACGACGGCGTTTCGTGGTGAGGTGGAGCGAGCACTCGTGCTGGGAGCGGAGTTTCTGGTGCTGCATCCGGGAAGCTGGAAGGGACTGACGCGCGAGCAGGGCCTGACCTACGCGGCGCAGTCGATCGAAAAGGCGATCGACGGGATCGACTTTGCGGGAAAAAACTTCAAGATTCTGATTGAGAACACGGCAGGAGCGGAGTTTTCTCTTGGCGGGAAGCTGGAGCAGGTGGCCGAGTTGGTGGATTGCCTGAAGGCGTGCGCTCCCGTAGCCGTATGCCTGGATACATGCCACGTCCACGTTTCGGGCTACGACATCGTTTCGACAGATGGCTACATCGAGACGATGAAGCTGGTGGAATCAACCGTCGGTTTTGACGCCGTGAAGGTATGGCACTGTAACGATGCAAAGGCGGCCATGGGTTCCAAGCTGGACCGGCATGAGCACATTGGCGAAGGCACGATTGGCGCGGAGGCGTTTCGCCGGTTGCTGCACGATGAACGCTTCAGCCACTGCGCGTTTATCGCGGAGACCCCGGTGGATGATCCCGGCGATGAAGCGCGAAATGTTGGGGTGCTGAGAACGCTCGCGGCGGGATGATCGATGGCAACTCTTCGAGGAAAAGTCGTCTCGGGAATGGGTAACTTTTCGTTCTGGATCGAAAAGCTGGCAGACCACTATGAGCGGAAGACGAAGATGAGGCTGTTCCCCGGAACATTGAACGTGGAGCTTCCGGAGCCTTATCGTTTACCCGAGAAGGTCCTCCGGTTAGAGGGTGAGGAGTATGGCGGAACCGTTTCGGTGAATATTGTCCCATGCCGGATGATGGGCCTTCCGGCGTTCCTTCTGCGTACGGACGCGAACGAGCAGGGACGAGGCCATCATCCAAGAACGATCGTCGAGATTGCGACAGATGTGAAGCTGAGGGATGCGTTTCAGCTTCGGGACGGCGACATGGTAGAAGTCGAAGTTCCCGACGAGTGATCGATTGCCCTGGCTATGGGCGTGTAGCTACGGTTTCTGCGTTGGGCGCAACAACACTTCACTGACGAAGGATTGCGGCGCCTGGGTGACGAGCATGGCGACGACGCGAGCTACATCTTCAGGCTGAACCTTCTTTGCCGCGTTTTTGTCGCTGCGAGAAAAACCGGTGTTGACCGAGCCTGGAGCGACTACGGAGACGCGAATGTTATACGGGCGCAGCTCTTCGGCGACCGAGTAGGTGAGGCCGTTGAGTCCCCACTTTGAGGCAGAGTAAGCCGCGCCGCTGGGGAGAGGGTTTTTGCCGGCGAGCGAAGAGATGTTGATAATATGGCCGGACTGCGCGGCGATCATCATGGGCGCAAGAGCGCGGATCATCAGGTAGGGCCCGCGGAGATTCGTGCCCATCAGGGTATCCCAGTCGGTGGGTGCCATCTCGACAAGTGGCTTGCCGATGAGGCCAATTCCGGCGTTGTTGACCAGGATGTCGCAGCGGCCGTGCCGGGACTGGATGGTCTTGCCTAATTGTGCGATGGAGGCTTCGTCGAGGAGATCGAGCGGGGCCGTCTGGGCGGACCCTCCGGCGGCTTCGATCTCATGCCGGACCTGGTCGAGGCGCGCCTTGTCGCGGGCGACGAGGATGACGGTAGCTCCCATGGAGGCGAGCTGTTTGCTGATGGCTTCGCCGATGCCGCGTGCGGCCCCGGTAACGACGGCGACTTGTCCTTTGAGTTCTTCGGTCATGGTGGGTTGGATGCGGAGAGCTGCCGAGGAGAGCGAAAGGGTTGAGCCTCATTCGAATGGCCCCACATCTCGGAATCGAGATGTGGGTACCCGCACCTGTGCGGCGGTGAATTAGGAATAAAGCTCGGCAGTGACGAGTTGGTTGCGGAACTTGCCCTTGGGGTCGTACTGCTGGACGAGTGCCTTGAAGTCGCCGAGTCTGGGGTAGACCTGGCTGAAATGTGCACCTTCGTAGAGGGAGAGCTTGGCCCAGTGGGGACGCGGGTTGAAGGGAGCCAGCTTCTGCTGGATGAGTGGGAGGATCTTCTGGACCTCCGGCCACTCGCGCTTCCAGGTGAAGTGAATAGCGACGGAATCCTGCTTGTAGGCCATGCTGAGCCATAGATCGTCGGCGGCGATGGTGCGCAGCTCGGTGGTCAGCAGGTGCGGTGTGATGTGATCCTTCAGAGTTTCGACGGCTCGAATCGCCTTGTAGGCGTCCGCACGGGGGACGAAGTACTCAGTTTGCAGTTCTTCACCGCTGGAGGGAGTAAAGTTCATGCGGAAGTGGGGAAGTCGCTCGTACCATGGGCCGGGCACTCCCATCTGCGGGGTGCAGTTGATGGCGTCCAGTTCAGGGATGGGGTGGAGGTTTTTTGTGGCGAGTTTGCCGTTGTAGAACATCTGGGGCGTGTCGAGCTTTTCACCCGCAGTGACCTTGCGTTTGAGCCAGAGTTCGGTGCCGCGGCCCTTCTGCCAGTCGGTAAAGAGGCTGACGCTGTAGCCTGCGCCGAAGATGTCGTCGAAGTGGTGCTCCAGTTCGGCAAAGGGAAGGTCGGTGTAGACGGTCTGGGCGACCTGGAAGGTAGGTTCGAGGTCGAGCGTCACCTTGGTCATCACGCCGAGCAGGCCGAGATTGACGACCGCTCCGTTGAATTTGTCGCCGTCTTTATCGCGGGATAGAGTCTGCAGATCTCCATTGGCGTCGACGAACTCGATGGCGGCGACGGAGGAGGACAGATTCCTGTTATGGAGGCCCGAGCCATGTGTTCCTGTGGCAATAGCGCCGGGAACGGAGATGTGAGGAAGCGAGGCCAGGTTGTGGAGCGCAAAACCCTTGGCATCGATGACGGGGGCGACATCGCCGTAGCGTACACCGGCGCCCACCGTTACGGTTTTGGCTTTTTCGTCGATGCTGATGTCTTTAAACTTGCCCAGCGATACTTGGGCATGGATGCTATCGGCGAGCGCGTTGAAGGAGTGGCGCGTCCCGAGGGGACGGATGCTGCCATTGTCCTTGACGACCTGCTGCAGTTCGGCAACGGTGGCGGGCTCGAAAAGATTGTCGGTGTGGTAGGTCAGGTTTCCGGACCAGTTGGTTCGATGGGTCATCTTCTTTTGTTCAGCAGCGGAAAAACCGGGTAAAAGGGCAGTTGCGGCAAAAGCGCCGGAGGTCTTCAGAAATTCTCGCTTATCCATAATCCCTTGGTGGTCCCTCAAACATTCAATAACAGAACGCGGCCATAGTAACGGCTGGGCCGCCTGAGAGGGAAGTGCGGGAAGCGCAGAATTCTTTACAATCAAAGAATATGCCAGAGATTGAGACCAACGAGACAGAACGACAGGCGCGGTATAACCCGGCCGAGATAGAACCGAAGTGGCAGGCGCGGTGGGATGCCGACCCGAAGCTGTATGCGGCTGAAGGGCACGATTCGGGCAAGCCGAAGTTCTACTGCCTGGAGATGCTGCCGTATCCCAGTGGTCAGCTCCACATGGGACATGTCCGGAACTACTCGATTGGCGATGCTCTGGCGCGCTTCATGTGGATGCGCGGCCACAATGTGCTGCACCCCATGGGCTGGGACGCCTTCGGCCTGCCGGCGGAGAATGCGGCACTCAAGAACAACACGCCGCCGCGCGAATGGACCCTGAAAAACATTGCTGCGATGAAGACGCAGATGCGCCGCATGGGGTTGAGCTATGACTGGTCAACCGAAGTGGCGACCTGCCTGCCGGATTACTACCGTTGGAATCAGTGGTTCTTCTTGAAGATGTATGAGCAGGGACTGGCCTACCGGAAAAAAAGCAAGGTAAACTGGTGCCCCGACTGCCAGACGGTACTGGCAAACGAGCAGGTGGTCAACGGTCGCTGCTGGCGTCACGAAGACACGATTGTAGAGCAGCGCGACCTCACGCAGTGGTTCCTGCGGATTACAAAATATGCCGACGAACTGCTGGATGGCCTGGACAAGCTCGACGGCTGGCCCGAGAAGGTGCGCACAATGCAGCGCAACTGGATCGGTCGGAGCGAAGGTGCGCTAGTGGATTTTGCCGTCGACGGTGACGTGAAAGCGGACTGCGGCAAGATTACGGTATTTACGACCCGCGTGGATACGATCTACGGCGCGACGTCGGTCCAACTGGCTCCTGAGCATGCCGTGGCGAAGGCATTTTCCGCGGAAGATGCGAACTTGGCTGCGAAGATCGAAGCGCTGCTTGAAGAACAGAAGAAAGCCCGTGAGAGCGACGATTTTGGCGCGATCGAAAAGCATGGCGTAAACACTGGACGCTTCGCCATCAATCCCTTCAACGGCGAACGTGTCCCAATCTGGGTAGGCAACTACATCCTGGCCGACTACGGTACGGGCGCGATCATGAGCGTACCCGCGCACGATGAGCGAGACTTCGAATTTGCCGCAAAGTACGGCCTGCCGGTACGCCGTGTGATTGCAGCCGCGGAGGGTGAGCAGCCGGAACTGCCCTTTACCGCTGAAGAGAATGCCGTGCTCGTCAACTCGCGTGAATGGGATGGGCTGAGCTGCGCCGAGGCACAGCAGAAGATGGCCGCCTTCGCAAAGCAGAACGGTTTTGGCGAAGCGACCGTGACCTATCGGTTGAAGGACTGGGGCGTCAGCCGCCAGCGTTACTGGGGCACGCCCATCCCGATGGTGTATTGCGAGAACGGACACGCCGGAGTGGAGCCGGGCGGCGTAGTTGCTCTGCCGCAGAGCGCGTTGCCGGTGCTGCTGCCGGAGTCGATCGAGATTACCCAGGAGGGCGGATCTCCGCTGGGCAAGGTTCCGGAGTTCTTGAATACAACCTGTCCGGTCTGCAAGGGCCCTGCGAGGCGCGAGACCGACACGATGGACACCTTCGTGGACTCAAGCTGGTACTTCTATCGCTACACAGATGCGAAGGATGACGCCGCGCCCTTCGCCAGCGACAAGGCGAACTACTGGTTCCCGATCGATCAGTACATCGGTGGAGTGGAACACGCGATTCTGCACCTGATTTACTCGCGCTTCTGGACCAAGGTGATGCGCGACCTGGGCATGATCGCAAACGATGAGCCTGCGGAGCGATTGTTCACGCAGGGAATGGTCATCAAGGACGGCGCAAAGATGTCGAAATCAAAGGGCAATGTCGTTTCGCCCGACGACATGATCGCCCGCTATGGCGCCGATGCGACGCGCATGTATGCGCTGTTCGCCGCACCTCCCGATCGCGACCTGGAGTGGCAGGAGGAGGGCGTTGCTGGAATCAGCCGCTTCCTGGGACGCGTCTACCGGTTGGCGAACAAGTACACCGAAACGACGCGCCTGGGGCGTATCCCCACTCTGGTCAGTCGCACGCAGACCGATCAGGCGCTCTTGCGGAAGCTTCATCAAACGATCGCCAAGATTACGCAGGACTTCAGTGGGCGCTGGCACTTCAACACATCCATCGCGGCCATCATGTCGCTGGTCAACGAGATCATCGCGGCAGAGGCCGCAATCGACGCCGAACAGGCTTCGCCCGCAGCAGTGGCGGAGATTATGCGCAACCTGATTCTTCTACTGGCGCCCTTCGCCCCCTTCTTTGCGGCGGAGATGTGGGAGCAGATTGGCGAGCAGGGCATCGTCTTCCGTACGCCTTGGCCGGTTGCCGATGAGGAGCTCGCCCGCGAAGACGAGATCGAGATTCCAGTGCAGGTGAATGGAAAGCTGGTCAATGTGATCAAGGTATCCACGGACAGCGATCAGGAAGCAATCAAGGCGGCTGCACTGGCGGACGATAAGGTCAAGGCACGTATTGAAGGAAAGACAGTCGTGAAGGTGATCGTGGTTCCGGGCAAGCTCGTCAATCTCGTGGTGAAGTAATGGAGCGGAGACAAGAGGAGATCGTTTCCGCTGCCGATGGTTCCGTCCGTGGTACGCAATCCTTCGTCCGGACCTTGTCGGAGTGCTGGTCGCGGCCTTCGCTGACTGCGCTTGAAGTGCTGTGGCGATGGGCCTATGGAGTTCCAGCGCTGGCGTTGCTGTGGTATGTCGGCAGGAACATCCTCGCACGGAGCCAGGTCGATCTGACGTCGTTCGATGCCATGACGGTCACGCGTCCTCTTGATGCCGCCGAGACCTTGACGTCAACAATGTCAGCTTTGTTGCCCGGGATCATGCATGCCCTGTGGGTCGTGCCTGTGCTGCTGCTGGCGTGGGTGGGTTGGGCGTCTGTCGGAAGAGCTGTTGTGCTGCGCCGCGCTTACCCTGACCTGCACTGGCGCCTTGGAACCACGATGGTGCTGCAGTTTCTGCGCGCAATTTCACTGGCGGGGACCTTTGCGCTGTGGTTTGTCTATCTGCGCTGGGCAGCCGCGATGCGGGTTGCAGGCCCGCTTGAGAGAGGTCTGGAACCCGATCTGGTCGGCTACTTCGCTCTGGTCATCGTCGGGACCCTCACTGTCTTCTCCCTTTGGTCTGTTTTGAGCTGGTTTCTCAGCATCGCGCCCCTGCTGGCCATGCTGCGAGATCTCGGGGTTGCGCAGAGCCTTGCCGCTGCTCTCCACCTGGGCGAGGTCAGGGGAAAGCTGATTGAGATCAACTTGGTAATGGGAATCGTAAAGATCGCGCTTCTGGTTCTGGCAATGGTTTTTTCGGCCACACCGATGCCGTTTGAGAGCGTAGCTACCCCAGCGTTTCTGCGTATCTGGTGGACGATCATCGGATTGCTTTATTTTGTCGCGTCCGACTTCTTTCACGTTGCGCGCGCCGTGGCATACCTCAAGCTCTGGGGAGCCTACCATTCAGACGAGGACAACTCACAGGAAGCCTGATAAAGTGCTGGTTGGAGCACGTTCCGCCCTCAGGTTGCAGGGCCATTTACACTAGGCATGTGGACACCTCAACCATCGTCATCCTGGATTTCGGGTCGCAGTATACCCAGCTGATTGCGCGCCGTATCCGCGAGTTCAATGTGTTTTCCGTTGTACTGCCTTGCACGGCCTCTCTGGATAAGGTCCGTGCCTTGCATCCGCAGGGAATCATCCTTTCGGGAGGTCCCTGCTCGGTGTACGATGCCGATGCGCCGGCTGCCGATCCCGCTGTGCTCTCGCTGGGTGTTCCTGTGCTGGGAATCTGCTACGGTCTTCAGTTCATCACCCATCACCTGGGAGGCAAGGTGGAACCGGCTCCGGCACGAGAGTACGGCCACGCGCAGGTGAACGTCGTCGCCGAGGCGACCCTGTTTCGTGGTCTGCCGCAGACGATGGATGTCTGGATGTCGCATGGCGATGAAGCTCGGGCGCTTCCACAGGGCTTTCAGCTGGCGGCGAAGACCTCCAACGCCGTCGCCGGAATTGCCGATGAGGCGCGTCGCATCTGGGCGGTGCAGTTTCATCCGGAAGTAGCTCACACCCGCCACGGCATGGAGCTGCTGAAGAACTTCTGTATCGAGATCTGTGGAGCGAAGCAGGACTGGACGCCAGGGCACTTTATCCAGACGACGGTGGAGAAGATTCGTGCACAGGTGGGCGATGGCCATGCCATCTGCGGTCTGAGCGGCGGTGTGGATTCCTCCGTAGCCGCTGTGCTGGTTGCGCGCGCTATAGGCGACAGGCTGACCTGCATCTTCGTGAACAACGGCGTTTTGCGCAAGGATGAGTTCGCCAAGGTACAGCGCACCATGCGCGAAGGACTTGGGCTGAACGTCGTTGCCGTTGACGCAGGAGAGCGGTTCCTGACTCGCCTTGCGGGGGTGACGGATCCGGAGCAGAAGCGCAAGATCATCGGCAACGAATTTATCTCCGTCTTCGACGACGAGGCTGCCAAAATCCTGAAGGCCGAGAAGAGCGCGGGGCAGGAGGTGGCCTGGCTGGTGCAGGGCACGCTCTATCCCGATGTCATCGAGTCATCGAGTGTGCACGGACCATCGCATACGATCAAGAGCCATCACAACGTAGGTGGCCTTCCCGAAGATATGAAGCTCAAACTGATTGAGCCGCTGCGCGATCTCTTCAAGGACGAAGTCCGCCGCATCGGCCGCGATCTCGGAATGCCGGACGAGATTCTGGAGCGACAGCCGTTTCCAGGCCCCGGGCTGGCGGTCCGCATCCTGGGCGAGGTGACTGCGGACCGCGTCGCTCTGCTGCAGGAGGCCGATGAGGTCGTCGTTAGTGAGATCAAGGCCGCCGGTCTCTATCGCAAGGTCTGGCAGAGCTTTGCGGTTCTGCTGCCCGTCAAGAGCGTTGGCGTGATGGGAGACCAGAGAACCTATGCGTACACCTGTGCCATTCGCGCGGTCGAGAGCGAAGACGGTATGACGGCCGACTGGGCGCCTCTGCCCTATGAGGTGCTCAGGACGATCTCCAGCAGAATTGTCAGCGAGGTTCACGGAATCAACCGTGTCGTCTACGACATTACGTCCAAGCCGCCGGGAACCATCGAGTGGGAGTAAGAGTTGTGCTGGGCTTACGGCTTCAACACGGCTGATCTGCGTACCGTCGCCTGCAGAACGATGCGGGTATCCCGCGGAAATGAAACCTGGTGTCCGCTCGCGATCCAGCGGCGATAAATGGATAGCGTCGTGCCGTATGCGCCGATTCCTGCAGCGATATAACGCGATCCTCCAGTCCAGCCGATGATATTGCCAGCCAGGCCAATTCCATTGGCGCCGACGAAATTCTTGCCTCCCTGGAAGTGCGCGTCCTCGTCGAGTGGCCGCGAGGCCAGGATCCCAAGAATAAGCGGAACGACCAGCTTGTCCTGGGGCTTCGGCTTTACCTTGCCCTCGGCGTTCATCTGCAGGCCGTCGCCCGCAGCATCCACTCCTGCAAGCGCGGTCTGAATATTCTCTTTCTTCCCCTCAGGCATGACAATCTGTTTGAAGTCGAATCGTAGCAAGCCGGCGCGACCGAACGATCGCGCCGGCTTGCAGGTGGTGACGGCCCCGATCAGCACCGCCCCCTGTGGAACAGCTATGGAGTGGTCTGGATTGTAGATGGGTTCGGCCACCGTCGCCTTAATCGGTTCTCCTGCCTTTGCCGTTGCCGAAGAAAGGCTTTGGTCCAGGTAGGCTCGGATCAGCCAGCTTCCTGAGCTACTGGAAGTCTCTGTTCCGGAAGCAGAGGCGGTCTTCAGCCGTGGGATGGCGATAGGGGCGGTTGTCTCAACTGTCCACGATGTTCCACTTTCGATTCGCTCGGGATGGTAGGGAAGCTGATGATAGAAGAGTTGCAGCAGACGGTCGCCCTTATGGGGAGCAGTGAGCAGATGAAGCTGATCATGCACCATCTGCATCCCTGCATCATATTGTTGGCGAAGAAAGCCCCCTTTGCGTGGAGGAGGAGCCACGAGTTGGTAAACAGGCGCGCCGTCACTCGTCGCATTGACTGAGAATTCGAGCGTGGTGCCGTTGCTCAAAGTAAGACTGGTAAATCGCACCACAGGAGTGTGAAAGGGCGTGAAATCGCCATTTAGGCGCGCGTTGTTCCGACGGGGCCGATTGGGTAGCAGGTCCGTCACCGTTCCATCAATCTCGGTCTTCGCCGGCAGAATCATGATTCCGTTTACAAATACGGGATAGCGCAGATAGCCCTGAACAGGTTCATGGAGGCGCATCGGAAGATGCGTGTTGATACCAACCACGACCGGCGTTCCTGAGGGAATCGTTGTGGTGGGTATCTGGCATCGGCAGGTCGACCCGAGAAAAAGACCAGTGAAGAGAAGTCCGGCTAGAGAGTGATAGTAAAAACCCGGCATTTCAAAACAGCTTAAAGACACAACATGAAGCGCACCTTAAGGCGTGCGGAAGACGCAGAGACACGCTGACGAACGTCCTCCCATGGAAAACAGGCCGCGGAGCAGGTTAGGGGGGAGAGATCGCTGAGATATGGCCAAAAGATAGGTTGCGCGCCCCCGGCCATCCCCCACAAAATAGCTGTACTAGTGATGACTGGCTCTGTTTCCCGAAATCGTTGGCTCTGGAAGATGAAAAAATAATCTTCTCTTCAATTTTTTTTCGCGTCTATACAGATAGACTTCATCTAGATTGGCGGCAATGCGACGCAAACCCATCTCGCACCGGATTCTACTAGGCGTTATCTTTGCCGGGTTGAACCTTCTCTGCTTTATGGGAGCGCTGCACGGCCACCGGATGGTGCAGCGCACGCGCATCAACTACTCTCATGTTCCCGCACTGGGGACGCGCCGGTCCCGTATAGGAGCCATGGCGTCGGTCGATGCCGCTGTGGAGCACGTAGTTGTAGTTCATCTTTCGGCGAATCAGGCGATTAGTCTTTCGCAGGCAGGATTGTCCTTGCCTCCCCATGGATTATCCCTGCCTCCTCATGCTGCTCTTGCGCCTGTACGGTTGATGCTTCCGCTTCCCGATGATCCTATCGAGTTGCTGGCACAGGAGAATGTGCTGGCGCTTGGCAGCGCCCCTCGCGCTCCCGGACTCGGCCGGGCTCCTCCAACTGCATAATCTCTCTCGCACAACTTAGCCAGACGCTTCTTATCTGGTCGAAGTTCACCGCGATTTCAAGGGTGTTTGCGCTTTCTGCCGCAACTGCCCGAGGAGAGGTGTATGCAGCAATTAATCGATGGTTATGCGAAGTTCCGTTCGAATGTCTTTCCCCTGCAATCTGCACTGTTTGAGAAGCTGGCCACAGGACAGCAGCCGCAGGCGCTCTTTATCTGCTGCTCGGACTCCCGAGTCGTTCCCGAAGTGGTCATGCAGTGCGAACCCGGAACGTTGTTCCCGTCCCGTAGTGTAGGGAACCTGGTTCCCCCGCCAACTGAAACCGCAAGCGGCGTCGCCGCCACGATTGAATACGCGATTCGCGTTCTTCGTATCCCGGATGTCATCGTCTGCGGTCACTCCGACTGCGGAGCAATGAAAGGCATCCTCGAGAGCGAAAATATCGAGTCACTTCCAGCCGTTCGCTCTTACCTCGAGTACGCGGGCCCGTCGTCCAGATGGCTTACGCGGCTCTTGAAAGACTCCAACTCCTTCTCTTTCGAGCAGCGACTCAAGCTGCTGACAGAGGCAAACGTTATTGCACAGATGCACAATCTGCGGAACCATCCCGCGGTCCATGACGCGCTCAACGACAATACTGTCCGCATCCATGGCTGGCTCTATGAGATCGGGACAGGCGCCATTCAGCAGTTCGATGTGGAGCAGGGTCGCTTCCGTCCGCTGCTGGCCGAGGAGCAGACCGCTGCTGCAGCTGCCCCTGATCGCGAACGCAGGATTGCATAAGGAGAAAATCATGTCGACCACACGTCATCACATTCGGTCAGAAACGAATGCAGAGAATAATGCGGCTTTCGGGCGCGATTTTTCCGCATCGCTCGTCGTTTTTCTAGTCGCCCTGCCGCTTTGCATGGGAATCGCTCTGGCCTCGGGAATGCCCCCCGCCGCAGGCCTGGTAACGGGAATGATTGGGGGCCTGGTAGTAGGGTTCCTCGCCGGACAACCTTTGCAGGTCAGTGGCCCCGCCGCAGGCCTCGCGGTCATCGTATTTGAATTGGTGCGGGAGCATGGGATTGCCGTGTTGGGTCCGCTGCTGATGATTGCGGGAGCAGTGCAGCTGGCGGCAGGTTTGCTGAAAACGGGCCGCTACTTCCGAGCCATCTCTCCTGAGGTCATTCACGGCATGCTGGCAGGTATCGGCGTGCTGATCGTCATTCAGCAGTTTTACGTGGTTCTCGATCGTTCGCCCCGGCACAACGGGCCGGAGAACATCATGGGGATGTGGGACGCTATATTTGGCGGTCTCTTTCCCCTGAATGGAAGCAGGGAAGAGGCCGCAGCCCTTGTCGGTGTGACCACAATGGCGGTCATGATCCTTTGGGAGAGGTTCCGCCCCGTCAGGCTGAAGCTGGTTCCGGGAGCGCTGCTGGGGATTGCCTCGGCGACCGCGCTGGCCCAGTTTCTTCACCTCGGGGTCAACCGCATCAAGGTTCCCGACAATCTGCTCCAGATGATCTCGCTTCCCAATCTCAGTTCTCTTCATGGAATGACGCTCTCCTCGATTGTCGGCACGGCTTTCGCTCTCGCCTTCATCGCGAGTGCAGAGACCCTGCTGTCCGCCGCGGCGGTCGAACAGATGCAGAACCGCTGCAAGACCAACTATGACCGCGAATTGGCGGCCCAGGGAGTCGGCAATCTGCTCTGTGGTTTCGTCGGTGCGTTGCCGATGACCGGCGTTATCGTACGCAGCTCGACCAACGTGCAGGCGGGAGCGCAGTCGCGCCGCTCAGCGATTCTGCATGGTGTCTGGATGCTGGCCTCGGTCGTCGTGTTTGCATCCGTCCTGCGCCTCATCCCTACAGCCAGCCTGGCGGCTGTGCTGATCTTCGTCGGCATCAGGTTGGTAAAGCCTGCAGAGGTCAGAAAGCTGGCGCGCTTTGGACGAGTCCCCGTGCTGATCTACTTCGCTTCCATGCTGACGATCGTCTGCACGGACCTGTTGACCGGCGTGATCGTGGGCGTGTCCTTGTCGCTGCTTCGCCTGCTCTATACGGTTGCGCATCTTGAAACGCGGATCGAGGACCAGAACGGAGAGACGCATGTTCATCTCTCCGGCATTGGCACCTTCGTCTCCATCCCCAGGATCACTCGCGCTTTGGACCAGATCAAGCCGGACACCCCCATGGTGCATGTCCATTGCGGTGAGCTCCGCTACATCGATCATGCCTGTATCGAGGTGATCGAGAGTTGGACCGAGCGCCTGGAGCAGAACGGACAAGCCGTCAACATCGAGATGGAGAAGCTCCATCTACGATATCGAGCTCGCGTAAGCGAGACGCTGAGCTGAAAAGTTTGATTTTTCGCAGGAGCGGGGCTGCAATCCCGTCGGCCCCGCTCTTTTTTTTGAGTTTTTGTAAGAGGTTGTACCGAGAAGCAGTTGAACTACAGACGATGCAGTAAAACCCAAGTAAAAAGAAAAAAGCGGCGGCCCTCTAAAAGGGGCCGCCGCTTTGATTTTGGTTCGTGCCGGCTTCAGCCAAGCTCGTCCATGCTCTTGGCGTCGAACTTCTCATACCAGGGGCTGGCCGCCTTCAGAGCGTTATTGACATTGGTGATGTTCTCTACGCCCTTCGTCTCAAGCCAGTCGCGGAATGCTTTGGATCCCTTGGTGGCAAAGATGGGAATTCCGTCCTTCCAGGTCGCGCGCCCGCAGAGTACTCCATTGAACTTGGTCCCCGACTCGGCGGCAAGCTCCAGGGTCTCGATAAAGACCGGATTCGAAACACCTGCGGAGAGATAGATGAACGGCTTATGTGTCATCGCTTCGGCATCGCGGAAGTGTTGCAGGGCCTCAGCGCGTGTGTAAGCTCTCTCTCCCTTGAACGACCGGGTTCCCTCAACGTAAGACATCTCGATGGGGACCTCGACCTTGAGGACGTCGACGTTATAGCGAGCCTTTCCGAACTCGGCCATGGAGCCGGAGACGACCTCGGGCTTCTTCTTCGCATAGGCAAGCGACTTCTCGTCACCACCCTCGGCGTCATAACCCACCGTCTCCAGGAAGAACGGAATGTCATGCGCCAGGCACTCGTCCCCGATACGCTCAACCCAGGCATGTTTGTGATCGTTGATCGCAGTCTTCTCGTAGGGAGTGTAGTAAAGAAGAATCTTGATGCAGTCAGCGCCCGCCTCTTTCAGACGGCGTACGCTCCACAGGTCGAGCAGATCGGGCAGGCGTCCTGCGGTGGTAGCGTCGTAGCCAGTCTTCTCGTAGGCGAGAAGGAGGCCCTTGCCGTTCCTCACCTTGGAGGCAGGCAGACCGTACTCCGGGTCAAGCAGAATGGCCGAGGCGTGGCGAGTAAGGACGTCGGTGACATCGACCTTGAACTCTTCGAGATCCTGAGCGTTCGCGGCTGCTCCCCGCTCCTTGGCCAATGACTTTTGGAGGGAGCCGCGCTGGTCCATGGCGGCGGCGGCGATAACGCCACGAGCGTCGGATACGGCTTTCAGTCCGGCAAGTTTCCCTGGGGTCAGCTTCGACATTTGTGCTTATTCTCCTGAGGTTTAATCTTTGTTGGGCCATTTTACACACCGGATGAGAACTCTGGCCGAATGTCTCTGCAGAGTCGCCTCCCCGTCGATTTTTATGCAAAATCTTTTAAAGCTAAAAAGATTTCAGAGGCGAACTTCCAGGAAGAGACGGCCTTTCTTTAACTCTCTCCAGACTCCGGCAGTGGGGCACCCTCGACCAGTGTGCCCTGGTGAAAGAGAATCTTCCATCCCTCCACCGTCTTCTTCCAGAGCGTCGTGCGGCGGCTGATGCGCGGAGCATCCGTGATCTCCTGCCGAAGCACGTAAGAGAGCAGCCAGGTATCCGCACTGACGCGCAGGAGGTGGAACTCTGAGGTTCGAAAATGGTCCGGTTGAGGTTCGGGCGTGCTAAAACGTGCTTCAAGTGTCCGGATGATAAAGTCGCGGGAGTAGAGACGGCCTGAGACTCCGATCTCAAAGAACTCAGGGGCCATCATGGAATCAATGTCTGCGTGCGTCGGCAAGCGGCCCGAAAGACCTTCGAACCGGTGAAAGATTGGTTCGAGCGAGATGAGCTGAGAGAGGATATCGGCATCGATCTCTGCATGCATAGATGGGATGATACCTGTGGGACAGGTTTTCAGGCTTTCCAATGGGGGACCATGACGATGAAGAACAGATGGAAGAGGATTGGGATGGCGGCGCTGACCGCAGCAACTGGGACGGTCGTCTGCTACGCCCAGGATGCGCCCGCACATCCCAGGCAGGCAGTGCCCACCAGCCTGGTGGTTCATGGCTATGATGGACAGGTCCCGGTGATCCAGCGCAACGGTCACGCCTACGTTGAGGTGGAAGGTCTTGCTCGTATTACGGAATCCAGCCTGAGCTTTCAGGGAAGTCGCATCGTCCTGACCCTGCCGCAGACGGTTCCTCCCGGCGTTGCGCCCACCTCCCCGGCGACGCCCCCAGTGCCGGCGCAGGAGGAGAAGGGGTACTCACGCGAGTTCCTGCGGGCCGCAGTCGAGGAGATGAGCGTCATCCGCGAGTGGAGAAGCGCAATCGAGAATGCCATTCGCACCAATAATCCCGTGGAACAGAGCTGGGTATCGAACTACCGGACCATCGCGGACACCAGGATGGAGATGGCTTCTGCCTCCACGACGACCGATGCCGACCGGCAGGCGCTTGCTCTGCTGCAGAATGCCAAGGGGATGATCCAGCAGTTGAGCGACCGCTTCCTGTCCATGCGATCGAACCTGAGCTATGTCTCTCCGGATTCCCTCGCCAATGACCCGCTGGATAAGAAGATTCTCGCCTGCGCTCAGGGAGTAGCCGGGCAGGCTGTTCCCGGAGGACAGTTCCAGGACGTAAGCGCCTGCCATTGAGGAGGTGACCGTCTTTTACCGTATCGACGAGGCACGAAGCGGTAATGCGACGAGAAAAACGCAGTCGCGATGACACTTCTAACTGTGGGTTACCGGATCGGTTTGAAGGTGCGGTTCCATCGGGTTTCATCGAAGAGATGAAGTGTCTGGTGGAGGGCGAAGGTGGAGCAATCGGAGAGGGAAGTTTTGTATTCCTGGTCTTCGGGGGTTTTGAAGGACCAGTAGATGAAGAGGGGGCGCCCGATGAGGTTGGCGCGGGGCACGAGCCCCCAGTAACGGCTGTCGTAGCTGTTGGTGCGGTTGTCGCCCATCATGAAGTAATAGCCGGGAGGGATGATGAGGTCTTCTCCCTGAATGTGGGTGGGGAGATCGACGGACCAGGAGGCGAGGACGTCGCGGCCCTGGTCGGCGGGGATGGCGGGGAACTCGTCGTTGTAGGGATCGTAGTTGGCCGCGGTGGGTTGGGCGGCGTAGGGCTCGTGCAGGACAATGCCGTTGCGATAGACGATGCCGTGGCGAAGGTGGATGCGATCGCCGGGAAGTCCGATGACCCGCTTGACGAGGATGTCGTGGTTGCCGCTGGCGTTGGGCGCGGGCCGCCAGAAGACGATGGGCTCATCGTGATGGAGTTGGCCGTAGGGAAGAAATCCAGCGAGAGGGGAAGAGGGCGCGAGGGAGACGCGCTCAACGAGGACGTGATCGCCGACCAGAAGGGTGCTCGCCATGGAAGCGGAGGGGATGGCGAAGTTCTGGAAGAGGAAGGTCATGATGAAGAAGGCGACGGCGAAGGTCGAGGAGAACGAGGCCAGATCCTGAAGCCGGGTGGTGGGCTTTTCTTTTGGGTTCTTCATCAATGGGGATCCTCTTGCAAGATTTAGAGGGCGGTGGCGAGGGCGGCCTTCTGGGCGGCGAGGAGCTCGCGGATGCCCTTTTCACCATAGTCGAGCATCTCGTTGAGCTGCTGACGCGAGTAGGAGTCTTTCTCGGCGGTGGCCTGGGTCTCGACGAGGCCGCCGTCGGCGAGCATGACGACGTTCATGTCGACGATCGCGCGCGAGTCCTCCTCGTAACAAAGGTCGAGCAGAACATTGCCATCGACGATGCCGACAGAGGTTGCTGCAACCATCTGGCGAAGCGGAGAGGCCTTGAGCGTTCCGGCTGCGACCAGCTTCTCAAGCGCGATCGCCAGGGCGACACAGGCACCGGTAATAGCTGCGGTACGGGTTCCTCCATCCGCCTGCAGAACGTCGCAATCCAGGATGATCGTCCGCTCTCCCAGTGCCTTCATATCGACCACCGAGCGCAGGCTGCGGCCTATCAGCCGCTGAATCTCATGGGTTCTCCCGCCGATCTTTCCCCGCTCGGCCTCGCGAGCCGTGCGGGTCAGGGTGGCACGGGGCAGCATGCCGTATTCGGCTGTCACCCAGCCGCGGCCGGAGTTGCGCAGCCATGCAGGGACACCCTGCTCGACCGAAGCGTTACATAGGACGCGGGTGTTTCCCGCTTCGATCAGGACAGAGCCCTCGGCCATGGCGACAAAGCCTGGAGTGAGGCGGATGGTTCGCAGGGAATCGGCAGGCCGGGCATCGGGACGAAAGAGTTCAGGTGGTGCAGCAGGCATTCCGCGATTATAGACGGCCTTCCCGCGGGGCTTCCCGAAACGGGAACCCGGTTCCAGTTCGGGAAGCCATCAGGCGCCGCTTAAATCAGGGACTTCGTCGGCCTCAAGGGCTCTTATGGCCCATTCTGGGAATATCCAGAAGTTCCGAAGTTGTGTTGTCCTTGACGGGATATCACGAGCTGTCCAGTGTTGCTCTATGTAGATCAATGACTTAGCTGAATCTTCCCAGTTTGGCACAGCACGTGATTACAGAAGTGCAATCCGTTGCATATCGCGCTTGAAATTTGAATGGGAGCGAAGAATGACCGTAGCAGAGCAGAGCAGGACCATACGGCAGTCAGAGGTGGAACCGTCCGCAGCAGCGCGGACCGCAGTGATCGAAGCGGCGCAGAAGTCGCCCCGAACAGAGGTCGCGGAGGAGAGCGAGGGAGTCAGGATCCAGGGGCTGCATGTCCTGGTGGTCGATGACGACGCTGCGGTCCGCCAGACCTGCAGCACTATTGCGGAGAAGATGGGCTGTGCGGTCGTTGGCGCAGGCACAGTCACCCAGGCGAGAAGGGTCCTGAAGAACAGGAAGGTCGATGTGGTGCTGCTGGATCTGAAGCTCCCCGACGGCGGAGGCCTGGCGCTGCTCGAGCAGGTGAACGCGCTCTATCCGGATACGGCGGTCGTGGTGATGACGGCCTTTGCCACGGTCTCCTCGGCGGTCGAGGCCATGCGTATCGGAGCGCGAGACTACCTGACCAAGCCGTTCGCGCTTGAGGAGCTGACGACGGTGCTCGAACGGGCCAGCCAGAGAGTCCAGTTTGACTGTGAGAGCCGTCAGTTGCGGGAGAGGTTGCGGGCGCAGGAAGACACCAACGGCCTGGTAGGCAAGTCCCCGGAGATGGAAAAGCTCTATCGCATCCTCTCCAAGGTGACGTTTTCGACGCATCCGGTTCTCATTCTGGGCGAGAGTGGGACGGGCAAGGAGCTGGTCGCGCGAGCCATCCACTTCAACGGCCCCAATGCGCAGAGGCCCTTTCTCCCGGTGGACTGCGGATCGCTGGCCCCTTCGCTCATCGAGAGCGAGCTGTTTGGCCACGTCAAAGGAGCATTTACCGGAGCCGATCGAGCAAAAGAAGGGCTTCTGACATCGGCCGAGGGCGGCACGGTCTTTCTGGACGAGATCGGTGAGCTTCCTCTGGATCTGCAGGCCAGGCTGCTGCGCGCCCTCCAGGAAAAAGAGGTGCGTCCTGTTGGCGCGACGCAGGCCAGACCCTTTTCTGCGCGCGTACTGGCGGCGACCAACCGTGACCTTGCCGGTATGGTCGAGCAGGGCAAGTTCCGCAAGGACCTGTTCTTTCGATTGAACGTGGTCAACCTTCGGATTCCTCCCCTTCGAGAGCGCAGGGGAGACATTCCTTTGCTGGCGATGCACTTTCTGGAGAGAATGGAGAAGCAGACTGGTACGGAGCGTACGCTTTCGGACGATTCCCTGCGGCTGATGGCGGACTACGACTGGCCGGGCAACGTGCGCGAGCTGGAAAATGCGATCGAACGCGCCTGCGCTCTTTCGAGCGGTCCGGTGCTTCATCTCGGCGACATGCCGACGCAGCTTCAGGATCTGAGTATGCATCGGGCCGCTGAGGCTGCGGCTGAGAGCCTGTCGGCTCAGGCGGAGCTGGATACAACGGCTTCGCACGGCCCCGGCGAGATCGTCTCTATCGCTGAACTCGAGAAGCAGGCGATCCTCAACACGATCCAGCAGCTCAATGGAGACAAACTGCTGGCAGCCAGGCTTCTGGGTATTGGCAAGACTACCCTCTACCGCAAGCTGAAGGAGTATGGGATGGTCGATCTGCAGGGGGAATCGACGGATTAGAGGCGCTCCGGCGGCTGGCGCGCACCGCTCTCCTCGTTTGCGCTAGGATCGGAGGAGAGTGCGTTGGAGGGAGTACATGGTGTGTAAGCATCTGGACCAGGTTCGCGATGTAAAGCCTTCATCCAAAGGTTGTGAGGACTGTCTGAAGATCGGAGGTCGCTGGGTGCATCTGCGAATGTGCCAGATATGCGGGCACGTGGGCTGTTGCGATTCATCGCCCAACACGCATGCGACCAAGCACTTTCACGCGACGAAGCACCCCATTATGCGCTCAGTCGAACCGGGAGAGGACTGGGGATGGTGCTACGTCGATGAGGTGGAGCTGGACTTCAGCTAGGGTGTGTGAGGCGCTGCGTCGGGTTTGCTATGCTGGGCTCATCCTTCTCAAAGAGAGTGAGCTACACCAATGGCAGATGAGGCAGTAAAAATTACGGTTCGCCCGAACGGTCCGTTGCGGGTCGAGGGTCCAATCTCCCTGACAGACGCGGATGGAAGACACTGGGACCTGACGGGCAAGCCCGCGATCTCCCTTTGCCGCTGCGGCGCCAGCGAAAAGCGTCCGTTCTGCGACGGTTCCCATAATCGCATCGGGTTTCAGTGCTCGGCCTCGCCGGCGCTTCTGACTTAAGATCAACAGAATTGCCGCCGTCTGTCCTGTCTCGACGCGTGAGAGCAGGGCGGAGGCGGCATTTGCCTCTTCTGGGTACCGGCTGAGCTGCTTTGAGGATCGTCAAGATGAAGCATTTGACCTGGTCGAGAGTGATAGTGGCGCCTGCGGTTCTCCTGCTGGCTGTCTCCATGGCGTGGGCGCAGGACCATACGGCAGATCTTCAGGCTGTAACGCTTCCGGCAGAAAAATTGAGCGAATACATTGGCCAGTATCGTGGCTCCGTCGAGCCCGACGTGGTCAATGCCATCACGCTGAGCAATGGCAGCCTGTACGCCGAAGGCGAGCGTATGCCGCGGATTCAGCTGACCCCGGAGTCGCCCGATCACTTCTTCGTGCCGGGAACTCCCCTGCGGGTTACGTTTACCCGGGACGCCCATGGAACCGTGACCGGGCTGACGACCACGGTCACAGGCTCCAATGGAAACGCCGTCAACATGGTTCGGTTCAGCGACAGGCCCGCGGAGCTGAATCATTTTCGTGACTATACCCGCAGCGAAGAGATGGTTCCCATGCGCGATGGCGTCAGGCTGCATCTGGTCATCCTGCGGCCGGAGGGATCGGAGAGTGATGGTCCTGCTCTGCCATTTCTGATGGAGAGGACTCCCTACGGTGTGGACGGAGAAACCTCGACCAGTGTGAATGCCTCCAAGCCGGAGCTGGCGCGGAGTGGATACATCTTTGTCTTCGGAGATATTCGCGGACGCTATAAGTCGGAGGGCCAGTTTGTGATGAACCGGCCCATTGTCGAGCACAGGACGAAGAAGGATATCGACGAAACGACCGATACCAACGACACGATCGACTGGCTGCTGAAGAATGTTCCCAACAACAACGGCCGCGTGGGGGTATACGGTATCTCATATCCCGGCTTTCTTTCGATGATGGCGGGGATCGACGCGCATCCGGCGGTGAAGGCCATCTCTCCGCAGGCCCCGATGACGAATATCTGGATCGGCGATGATTTCTTTCACAATGGAGCCTTTCGCGAGAGCTACGGCTTCGACTATGTGCAGCAGCTCGAAGGCCAGAAGACCGATGTGCGGGTTCAGTCGAGCGAGGATACCTACGACTTCTTCCTCCAGAATGTGAACTTCGCCGGAGCTGCCAAAAGCGCGGGCATGAGCAAGCTGCCGACTGCGAAGGCGTTTCTGTCGCAGCCCGCATACACGAAGTTCTGGCAGGCGATGGCGGTTGAGCCGCATCTGACGAAGGTGGAGGTTCCCACGCTTGAGGTGGGAGGCTGGTGGGACCAGGAGGACATGTGGGGGCCACAGGCCGAGTATGCTGCGCTGGAGCCGCATGACAAAAACCATGAGGTCTTCCTCGTGCTGGGACCGTGGAACCACGGAGGATGGGTGCCGACGACGCGGCATCTGGGCGCGGTGGACTTCGGCTCTGCCACCGGTGAGACCTATCGCAAGACGATCGAGGCGCCCTTCTTTGAGAAGTACCTCAAGGACCGCCCCGGCTTCGACCTGAAGGACACGGCGAGCTTCCGCACCGGCGTAGACAAGTGGGAGCGGTACGATGCATGGCCGCCGAAGGTGGGATTCAAACCGGCAAAGCTGTATCTGGCAGCGGATCACGGCCTGAGTTTCGAGCCGCCTGCGACGGAAAACAAAACCGAGTATGTGGCTGATCCGGAGAATCCCGTTCCTTACAGGCACCGGCCTATCCAGGCGACCTATGGCAACGGATCGAAGTGGCGAACATGGCTCGCGGAAGACCAGCGTTTTGTGAGCGGACGTAAGGATCTCGCGAACTTCACAACTCCGCCGCTCGATCATGACGTTACAGTCACCGGAGATGTACTAGCCGATCTGTTTGCTTCGACCACCGGCAGCGACGGCGACTGGATCGTAAAGCTGATCGACGTCTATCCCGATGACGCTCCTGATGGGATGAGCGGATACCAGCTGATGATTTCAGACGAGATCCTTCGTGGACGCTACCGCAACAGCTTCGAGAAGCCTGAGCCTGTAAAGCCCGGCGAGGTGACGGAGTACAAGTGGAGCCTGCACGGCGCCGATCATACCTTCCTGAAGGGACACAGAATCATGGTCCAGGTGCAGTCAAGCTGGTTCCCCCTCTACGATCGCAATCCGCAGACCCGGGTTCCAAACATTATGATGGCACCTGCAAGCGCATATAAGGCGCAGACGATTTCGATCTATGAGTCGTCTAAATACCCGTCGCACCTTGAGTTCGAGATGCCGGAGTAGACAGGAGAGAGTTTGTCGATCAAAACCATCAGCAGCCGCGAGGTCTACCGCAATCCGTGGACCAGCGTGCGCGAGGATGTGATCGAGCGCGCCAACGGCCAGCGAGGCATCTACGGCGTGGTCGACAAGGACCCGGCTTCGATCATCATTCCATTCGAAAAAACCGAGGAGGGCGAGTTCCTCTACCTGATCGAGCAGTTCCGTTACACGGTGGGCGGCCGTTTTGCCGAATTTCCTCAGGGAGGGTGGGAGCAAGCCGATGTCGTTCCGGAAGAGCTGGCGCGTGGGGAGCTGCGCGAAGAGACGGGACTCGAAGCGGAACGGATGACCCTGCTTGGAACCCTGCAGATCGCCTATGGCGTGATGAACCAGAGACACTACATCTTTCTGGCAGAGGGATTGAAGCAGGGAAGCCCCGATCCGGATGTGGAAGAGCATGACCTGGTCGTGCGGCGGGTTAGTGTAACTGAATTCGAGCGTATGCTGCTCGCAGGCGAGATCGTCGACAACTGTTCGGTCGCTGCCTGGGGGTTGTATAAAGTCTGGCTTGAGCATGACCGGCCAGCTAGGCAGGGCTGATGGTTGAGCAGGGCAGAGACGAACATCTTGAGAGCGCGGAGACGACAGAACGCACCCTGCGTTGGGCGAACGTAGGTAGCGCATCCTTCGCGCTATTGCAAAGCATATGCGCGGCGGTGCTGGCGATCAGCGGTCTCCGTGTTTTTATCGGAGTGAGCGCGCTGGTGATGGCGGGAATTCTTCCGCCCCTGGAAAAATTTCATCAGGATGCCATTCGTATTCCCATGATGATTCTGGCGTTGGCTGGAGCTGTTGCAAATCTCTATTCCGTATGGAGAGTCCGCTCCCTGCGGGCGCGTCCCGCGGCGCAATGGAGAGCGCGTCCGGTCTCGCCGAATAAGATCCGGGCAGAGCGGACGCAGATTGCCCTCGCGGTCATCACTCTGGTTTTGCTTGTGGTCGAAGGGACTCTCCATCTCAAGCTCCACGGGCACCTCTAGGGTTTTTGCCGCTGCTAGAGCCGCAAAAGGGCGTCCTCCAAAAGGTCGCCCCAAAGAAGCACGTCTTCTAAAAAGAGCCGTCCTCCCTAAAGGCCGTCATCCTGAGCAACGCGAAGCATCCCTGTATTCTGCCTGTGGCGCCCGCGATGCTCCGGACAAAATCAGGGATTCTCGGCTGCGCCTCAGAATGACGATCGTATCTCAGTTTCAGAATAACGAGTTACGTCAAGAGGATTCTGGCTCGGAGTCTGGTGGTGGACTCTCCAGCATCACCCGTTGCAGTCGTGCATGAAGACGCTCGCTG